>JBBDXZ010000138.1:0-13521 GCA_040902075.1 Gemmatimonadaceae bacterium | reverse complement strand
CACCGAAGGTGCGGCTCTTCTCCGCGGCGAAGCCGCGGCAGTTCTCAGGCCAGCCCGACGGCCCGCATCGCGGGCAGGGAGTCTCGCTGCTGCACGGCCGCAGCAAATGGCCCCAGCAAGTGGGCGATCGAGTTCGCGTAATAGCTCACGAGAGGTCGACTGCGAGGCAACACCGCGAACCCTTCGCCGGTCTCAGCGAGCATACGACGCATCCGCAGCATTCGAAACGCGCGCTCGAAGGTCTCTTCGATGTCTCGATCCGCGCGCACGACGCGACTGTTGAGCTCCACCAGCGCATCGCGCATTTCCTCCATCCGCGCGAGCACTCTCTCGCGTGGGATGAAATCGCTCTCGAGGCTTTGAATGGCCGCGCACGCGAGCGCGACCGGCGTCACGGGCACCAGGTGGCCAATGCGATCCATGACCTGATCGGAGAACGCCTGCACCTTTGCCAGTCTCGCCGGCCTTGGCAGCGTGAAGAGGTCGGGCTCGCGCTCGAACCAGGGCTCGAGCGACATGGGCCTGCCCACGACCACGGCGGCCCGCCCGTACCGTTTCCACCGCCGGGTGAGCAGACGTCCGAGATTCCATATAAGGAAGTGCGACACGTCGGCCATCTGGCTGAGCCGCGAGGGCCGAGCCCTTCCTTCACCCTTCGCCAGCTCGAGCAGGAGCGATCGATCCTCCAGGACGCGGTCGTAGTTCACCGCGACCGGCACCACGTACAGCCGCGACCGGTACGATGGCTCGCGCGCAATGCCGAGCACATAGTCGAGCAGTCCGATTTTCGGAGCCCGCAGCTTTCCGTCGCGTGTGAGACCGCCTTCCAGGAAAATGCCTTGCGTCACGCCCTGCCGCGTGATGAGCTGCACGTACCGCTCGAGCACCGTGTGATACAGCCGCTCCTTGTAGCGCCGGCGAACGAAGTAAGCGCCGAACGCTTTGAACATGTGCTCCAACGGAAACGCGCGCGCCCATTCCCCAACGGCGTATGAAATCGCGACCTGTCCGGAGAGCGCATAGCCGACGAGCACGTAGTCGGCGTTGGACCGATGATTCATCAGGTAGACGAGCACCGCGTCCTTCGGCAGCCGCTGAACGGCGGTGCGGTCCTCGAACTCCACGGTCACCTTGTAGAACAAGTTCAAGACGGCGCGCGAAACACGGTATCCGATCTGGAAATAGGCGATGACGTTGAAGAAGGGGACGATCTCTTCGACGTATGCATGCACGCGCTCCAGGGCCGCGGCTTCGGATACACCGGTTTCGCGCGCATGCTGGCGCGCGCTCTCGGCGATCACCGGATCGGCCAGAAGCTGCGCGCGAACATGGGCCCGGCTCGCAAGCTTGAAGCGGTCGACGCGGGCACGATGGCGCATGAGCGCGCGCGCGCCGCTGCGATTGGCATAGCGTCGCGCCAACAGAAACGCGACGAACAGCATCGCCGCGCCGCCGATGGCGTATAAGAGCACCTGCTGCATGTAGCAAAACACTCGGCGCTGGCGCAAAACGCGTCAAGTTGGTGACCTCTTTCACTGGCCTCCGGGCGCACGAGATGGCATCTTCCTCTCGCGGTCTGCCGCGTGCGTTCCCGCCGTCCCCCCACATGCCTCGCATCGTCCTCAAGGACCTCGACACCGAGAAAGCGCAGTCAGTTCCTGACACCGAAGCCACCCTCGGCCGCGATCCGGCCTGCGGATTCGTCATCGAGGGGCCGAAAAGCAAGGTCGTCTCGGGCCGCCACGCGCGAATCTTCTTTCAGGACAACGCCTGGTGGATCGAGGACACGAGCCGCAATGGAACGATCCTCGACGATGAACGGCTCCAGGTCGGCCAGCGGCATGCCCTGCGGGTCGGTCAGGTCGTCGGCCTGGGAGAATCGGGTCCGCGGCTGCGGGTAGCTTCGCTGGAATCGCGCAAGGTCGCCGAGACCGTGATGGAGCTTCCCGACCTCGATGCGCCGCCGCCCCCGCCGCCCCCGCCGCCGTCGACAACCGCTCCGCGACAAGCCGCTCACGCTTCGCCCAAACCAGCGGCGTCGGCACCGCCGGCAGCGGCCAGCTCCGACGTCAGCACCACCGCGATGCGGCGCTCGGACGCACTGCGCGCCGGACTGGACCTCGAAGAGTCGACCGAGCCGATGAGCCCCGCGCCCGACTGGCAGGTGCGGGTAACCCTCCGCGCGACGAATTCCAATCAGCGCTTTGAGATTCAGTCGATGCTGGTGAAAATCGGCCGGTCGCCGGAGTGCAACGTCCAGATTCCGCCGGAGCAAGGCGCGTCGGTTTCGCGCGTGCACGCGGAAATCATGATCAAGGATGGCGGCGTCATGGTGCGCGACGCCGGCAGCAGAAACGGGACCTTCGTCAACGGAAAACGCATCGACGCGCCGCATGCAGCGGCGAAAAGCGATTTGATCATGCTCGGTTCCGGAGGCCCGACCTTCGCGATCGAAGACCTTCACATCGTGAAGGGACAGAGTCCGCAACCGGCAGTGGGGGAGGGAACCGAGGCGACACCGACCGAGCCTAAAGTTCGGGCGGCGCTGCTGGAGCCTTCCACCGACCCCACTCCGGGGCCGAAGAATAGAGGCATCGTGAAGGCGATGGGTCCGGCGACGAATCTCGCGCGCCGCAGCTTCGCCGGTGTCGGACGCACCGCGTTCTTCAAGGATGTCCTCGAGGACATGTCGCAGAAAAGCGCGAAGCGCGTTCGAATCGTCGTGTGGCTCAGCGTCGGCACGACGGTCGTGATCGCGGCCATTCTTCTCGGCGTGACGCAGTGGCGCGTGACGGAGAGCGAGCTGCGCATCACACAGGAGCGGCAGCAGTTCGAGGCGCGAGCGGACTCGATACGCCAAGTGGCGAGCGTGGAGGCCGACCGCTTGCGGGCGTCGTTCGATTCGGCGCGATCCTCCAGTGCGCCGCGCGCCGTTGTCGATTCGCTTCGCGACGCACTCGCCGATGCCGGTCGGCGCACCGGCATGCTCGAGCAGGCGCTGACCCGCGCGCGGCAGTCGCTGGACCAACAGCTGGCTTCCGGCGATTCCGCGCGGCGCAGAGCCGAGCAAGACATGAGTCGCCTGCGCGTGGAGGTCGGAAAGGCGTCAGGGGGAGAAGTGTCGCGCGCCGTGTTGGATTCGCTCCGCCGGGCACTGCGGAGCGCAGAGGACCGGGCGAACGAAGTCGCCACTCAGGTTCGTGCCGTGCGCGGATCCAACCTCGCGCAAGTGGCCCAGCTCAATCAGGGAGCGGTGGGGCTGCTCGTCTCGTTCATCGGCGAGCGCGTCGTCTCTGGCTCTGGTTTCGCGATTACCCCATCCGGTTACTTCGTCACCAACCGCCATGTCGTGGTGGATGACAGCGGCAGGGTGCGCGACACCATCTATGTCACGATGGCAGATCAGCGGTTCTCGCTTGTCAGCCGCGTCCAAGTTGTTGCCATGAGCAGAGATCCGGATCTGGCTGTAGTCAAGATCCCGGACTATCGCGGGCCGCATATCAAGAAAGTGGACTGGAATGCGTCCGGCGCCACGCAGGCCGAACCGGCCGTGCTCATTGGCTTCCCCTATGGTGTAGAGCTCGCTTTCGAGGACACGTCATCGAACGTCGTCCGCACGTCCGTGAGTGCCGGGATCTTCAGCAAAGTCGGTCCGGATCGCATCCAGTTTGACGGATTTACCGTCGGGGGCTCCAGCGGAAGTCCGATTTTCAATGCGGCGGGAGAGGTAGTCGCCGTTCACCGCGCGGGGTTGAGCGCCGGGCCTGGCTTGGGCTTCTCGATTCCGGTCTCCCGGGTCGTGCCGCTCCTTCCGGCCGACGCGAAGAGCGAGCTGGGCATCAGATAGGCTGGGGCAAGAACGGGTCTCAGGGCCTTCGGCGCCACAAATCAGTACACTCAGAGAACGTTCAGGGAACGCAAGAGAAGTAAAGTATTGCGGGTCACCGACACCGGCGAAATATTAGTGGCACATTGGGATAGGTCGATTCCCCCTTTCGACCTCCACACACCCCGCCGTCCGCCTAGCTCCCTTGCCACGAAGGCAGGGAGGAGTGCTT
Organism: Gemmatimonadaceae bacterium; assembly: GCA_040902075.1. Classification (GTDB taxonomy): domain Bacteria; phylum Gemmatimonadota; class Gemmatimonadetes; order Gemmatimonadales; family Gemmatimonadaceae; genus DASPMP01. The sequence continues at coordinate 9,463 of JBBDXZ010000138.1, read as the reverse complement.
AATGACTACCACCACTTCCGTCTGTCCGCGCTGTCGCAACTCGATCGCACAGGGCTCGAAGTTCTGCCCGAGCTGTGGCAACGACATCTCTGGCGTGTGGACGGGAAGTAATCCGGCACTCGGCGGCACGATCGCGGTCGAAGCCGATCCCAGCGTCGATACCCTGGGCGCGCTGCTCAGCGAAGCGACGCTCGGCGAATACGACATCTACGGGGAGCTCGGTCGCGGCGGTATGGCGGCCGTGTATCTCGGTCTCGATCTGGCACTCAACCGTAAGGTCGCGATCAAGACGATGCTGCCCGAGTTGGTGCAGCGCGAAGGAATGGTTGCACGGTTCAAGCGCGAAGCGCAGACCGCCGCATCGCTGAATCATCCGCACATCATTCAGATCTACACCGTCAAGCAGAGCAAGGCGCTCTGTTTCTTCGTCATGAAGTTCGTCGAGGGGCGCTCGCTCGAGTCCGTGATCCACGACAAGGGGTTCGTTCCGCTCGCGATGACCCAGACCATCCTGAGCCAGGTGGGCAGCGCGCTCGATTTCGCGCACAAAAAGCACGTCGTCCATCGCGACATCAAGCCGGCCAACATCATGATCGACGAAGACGGCTGGGCGATCGTGACGGACTTTGGTATCGCGAAGGTGCAGGAAGCGCAGAACCTGACCGCCACCGGCACCGCCATCGGCACTCCGCACTACATGAGTCCCGAGCAGTTCCACAACAAGGCCGTGACGGGCGCGTCCGACCAGTACTCGCTGGGCGTCGTGCTTTACGAGATGCTTGCCGGCAAGAAGCCGTTCGACGGCGCGACGTACGCCGAGATCATTACGCAGCATCTGTTCGAGCAGGTGCCTGATCTTCGCGAGATCAACAAGGAAGTTCCGGCGCACGTGATCGACGTCGTCAAGAAGATGATGGCGAAGGATCCGAACGATCGTTTCCCGGATCTCGATACGGCCATCCACGCGCTCGGCGCGCCGGCTTCGAAGAAGGAAGGCGATGTCGTCCGCACGCAAATGATTTCGCTGGCGAAAAGCGGGCCGCAGAAGAAGATCCGGATGAGCGTGCCGATGAGCCCCATCCCCGTCACCAAGCGGCAGGCTCCCGGGGCGCAGACGGTGATCGAGTCGAAGCCCAAGCCGGAGAAGAAAAAGAGCGGCGCCGGCAAGTGGATCGGCATCGCGGCCACGTTGGTCGTACTCGCCGGCGGCGGGTATTACGTGAAGTTCGTGAATCCGGCGCTGTTGGGTCAAACGGGGACAGTTACGCCTGCAGGGAATCCGGCAGTTCCTGCGGTTTCCACGGTGGCTGGAACTCAGACCGACTCCAGCGCTCAGCGCGCGGCCGCGACCGATACGAAGCAGCCTGGCGATCAGCCGCCATCGGCCGCGGTCACTCCCGCGGTCGATCTGGAGAAGCTCCGTGCGGATTCACTGGCGCGCGAGCTGAAAGCGATCGCCGATACGCGCAGGCGTGACTCCATTCGCGTCGCAACCCGTGATAAGCGCATTGCAGACAGCGTCAGGAAGGCGGAAAGAGATCGGTTGGCCGCGGCTGCGCCGAAAGATCCGCCGCCCGTCATTGCAGCAACACCGCAGTTCGCGACGGTGAAGCTCGCGAGTCCGACGCCGAACGCCGTTCTGTACATCAACGACAAGGCCGACAACATCCTCTCGAGCGCCCGTGATGTGACGGTTCCCGCCGGCGTTCAGGTCAAGCTGTCGATCAAAGCGGCAGGGTGCGTCTCATGGGATACCACGATCTTCGTGGCGGCTGGAACCAAAACGCCAATCGGGCGGCGCGGCCCGAAGTGTTGATTTAGCCCGCGAGGGCTGTTCGCCACAGCTGCGGCACACCGTTCGCGGTCGGCTCGAACCGTACGCCGTGCGTGATCTCAAGGTTCGATCCGACTAGAAGTTGGCGCGGCGACGCCTCTTGCTACCTCTTGTGCATCGTCTAGAATAGGCACCGCCCCAGGTGTTTCCCTCCTTATCTGTTTCCGCGAAAGTTTCCTGCCAACGTTGCCCGCGTGGAGTCGTCCGTGAGACATACAAAGATCATTAGATCATTTGCCGTCGTGGCTCTTCCCGCCATGATCGGCTTGGTCGTGCATGCTTGCACCCCGGTGCTCGAGCGCGCCGATGTCCTGGTAAAGCCGACCGTGTTCGCCGCGGTGAACCTGACAAACATCACGGCTGACGCCAACCAGACTCTCCCGGGTCCGGTCGGACTTGTTCGGGTGCTCGATCAAGAGAGTGAACCGATGCCGGGCATGTCGGTGACGTTCACCGCGAGCAGAGGGACACTCGTCGGAGCAACGACGACCACGGACGCTTCGGGAGAGGCCGCCGTCGAGTCATGGAGCGTGGGGACAGTCGCGGGACCCGCGACGCTGACGGCGACGCTGACGAACCAGCCTGCCGGTACCAGCCTCCCGGCGGTCGTTTTCAACGCGACCATCAACGCGGGACCAGCTGCCGCGGTCGTTGTCGCGCCGCCCGGCACCTCGAACAATCAGAACGCCGCCGCGGGCACGGCGGTCGCGATCGCGCCGTCGGCGCGCGTAAACGACCAATTCGGCAACGCCAAAGCAGGCGTCGTTGTGACCTTCACCGTCCTGACGGGCGGTGGCACGCTGAACAGCAGCTCCGCAACGACGGCGAACGTCACGACGCTCGCGACCGGCCTGGCGACGTTGTCCGGCTGGACCCTCGGTACAACCGTTGGTTCGAACACGTTGCGGGCCGCCGCGGCTGGTGTCGCCGCTCCGGTCACCTTCACGGCCACCGGCGTCGCTGGTCCGGTCGCCAACGTCGCCATCGCGCCCGGCTCGCCGACGTCACAGGGACAGACCGCGCAAGCCGGGACCAACGTTGCCGTTGCTCCGGCGGTGCAGTTGCGGGATCAGTTCAACAATGCGATCACGACTTCGACGACCGTGCGCTTCGCAGTGGCGACCGGAAACGGACGGGTCCTCGCCAACTCCGGTGATGCGACAGGAAGCACGTCGCTCGACGTCACGTCGAGCGCGTCGACGGGTATCGCAACGGTCTTCGGGTGGAGACTCGGTTCGGTCGGGTCGAACACGCTCACTGTGACGGTTCCGAGCGTCGGCACCGTCACGCCGTTCACGATTACGGCCACCGGCACCGCCGGGACGCCCGCGACTCTCGCGATCGTCACTGAGACGCCGAGCTCGAACAATCAAACGGCCATCGTCAACGCAACGGTCCCAGTTGCTCCGGGTGTCGTCGTTCGCGATGCGAACGGCTTCGGTGTGCCCGGCCAGCAAGTCACGTTCACGGTCGGCGCCAGCAGCGGCACGATCGTGGTGACGACCGGAGGACCAGCCGTCACCTCGGGCAATGTCACGACAGACGCCAACGGCGTCGCGCGCGTCGTGGGCTGGCGTCTCGGCAACAGGGGCGCGAACACGCTGACCGCCACCTTATCGTCCAACCCGAGTCTGACCACGTCGTTCTCGGCTACCGGGACCGCGGGGCCACCCGCGAGCATCCTGATCATCGACGCGTCCGACAACCAATCGACGATCGCGAACACCAACACGCCGGTGCCGCCGGCCGTGGAGGTGAGGGACGCCAACGGCCTCACCGTGGATGCCGGCCACAACATGACGTTTGCGATCGTGACCGGTGACGGGCTGGTATCCACCACGGGCGGCGGCGTCGGCGCCACGACGGTGACCATGAATACGGATGCCAACGGCGTCGCGCGATTGGGATATTGGAAGCCTGGAACGGTTGGACCCAACGCCAACACGATGCGCGCGAGTGTTACAAGCACGTCGTCCATCAACGTACTCTTCACGGCGTCCGGAACCGTCGGACCGCCGACGCAGATGTTCGACGTGAATCTGCCGTGGCCATTCACTCGCCAAACCACCAGCAATGGCGGGGAGCCGAAGGTTCAGGTCGTCGACGACGGAGGAAACGGCGTCAGCGGCGTGACCATCAACTGGACGAACGCTGGTAACGGGAACTCAGCTGTTGGGGGCACGATATCCAGTACGACCAATGCTGAAGGCATCGCGTCGTTCTTGAAGACCCAGGGCGGGACGTGGACCGCGAACGGGCCCTTAGGAACGACGATGCAGCTCCGGGCGACCGCAGCCAGCGACCCCACCCTGCTAGTGACGTTCGAGAGCACGATCGTCGGTGCCGCAAGCACGACGGCAATTATCAGGGATGCGCCGGCGACGGTCACGGTGAACGGGATTGTTACGCCGAGTGTTGTCCTCGAAGTGCGTGATGCCGGAGGCCGACCTGTCCCCGGCGGTGGCTTCACTTGGTCCTACACGACGAACCCGGGAAGTCCGGGAACAGGCACGTTGACCCCGACGACCGGTGGCGTCGACAGCGTCGGCCAGGCCGGCGTAGAGTGGCGCGTGTCGCGGACGGCCGGCACCAACTCCGTTCAGTGGACTTTGGATGCGACGGGCATCAATCGTTTGTTCAGCACGACTGGCGTCGCCGGGCCTGCGGCCGCCATTGCCATCAACGCAGGCAACAACCAGACGGCGCCTCGTGGAACGGCGGTGGCGACGGCTCCCTCGGTCATTGTGAGGGACCAGTTCAACAACCTCGTCGCGGCAGGAGTCAGTGTCACGTTCTCGCCCGCCAGCGGCAGCGGTTCGGTTACGGGAAGTCCGGCAACAACTGTCGGTGCCACCGGCGTCGCGACTGTCGGTAGCTGGACGCTGGGATCGACCGCCGGCGCGCAGACTTTGAACGCATTCGTGACGGCCACTCCCAGTGTTACGGTGGCCTTCTCGGCCACGGCAACCGATGCATGCTCGGCGACTGCCCATACCGTCGGCGGCGCAGCCGTGAATGGGACGCTGGCGTCCACCGACTGCAACCAGGTGATCGGCGGTGTCACGACCTACGCTGATCTCTTCCAGATCGTTGTCCCGCCGGCCACGACGAGACTGATGTCGGCTAGCCTGAACTCCACGGCGTTCGGGCCCGAGCTCAGATCGTTCATCTATCCGCCGGCGAACTCGTTCTGGTTCAACAACAACACCGTGCCGTCGACTGTCACGAGCTACTACGTCCTCGCGCCGGGGAGTTATGAACTGGCGGTGTCGTCGGCAGCCGCGACCACCACCGGCTCCTACACGTTCTCCACAGTACTGAATCCGTCGATGCCCGCGGGCTGCGGCAATTTCCTCGTCACGAGGAACGTCACCGTGACGCACTCGCTCTCGTCCACGAGTTGTCTGTACACGAAGACCACCGACGCGGGGGGACAGGTGTCGTCGCGCGTGTACCTGATCTGGCTGCCGGCAAACACACCGCTGGGTGTGGCCATGAGTCAGGTGTCCGCACTGGATACGTATCTCGAAGCGTATGACGTCACCGGAGCGACGCGCACGTTCATCATCAGCGACGATGATTCCGGCGACGGGACCAATTCGGTCATGTCGATCCCGAGCGTGTCGACCAGCCGCTTCATCGAGATACGGGCATCACATCACACGAACACGCCGCCAAACAACCAGAGCTACGTCTTGAGCATAAGCCCGTAAGGCAAAGGAGATGATCTAGATGAAGTCCGCCAAGAAGGTCGTGGTCATTGCGATCGTGCTGCTGGTGTCGGCGGCGTCACCGGCTGCCGCTCAGGTCACGCAGTCGGGATCGCCCATTCTCGATCTGATCAACAAGGGCAAGACGTCGCTGAACGACTTCAAGTACCGTTCAGCGGATTCCGTGTGGCAGCAACTCCTCACCCGGCCGCTCTCACGCCAGCAGAGAATCGAGGTGTTGCAGCTGTTGGCGGCAACGATGTACCCCGATGACGCCGCCGAACAGAAAAGGGACAGCGCGGCAAGCGTCATTCGCCAAGTGGTCGGGATGGGCGTGAGGAAGTTCGTGGTGCGGGAAGTCGCCTGGCAGGGTCTGGACGCGCTGTACGCTTCCATCGTCGCCGAGCCGGGCAGCGTGGCGGGACCGCCAATCTTCGACTCGGTGCGCGACGTGGTCGCTCTCGTGAGCGACGGGCATCCCGTGCCGGACGTCGTGGACCGCGTTTCCCTCGATTGTTACGCGTTCGCCTTCGAGGACCTCGAGCTGCAGCTCCGGCGCTTCAGATCGGCGGCCGCGCTGCCCGATGCGCTGAAACAGACCTGCACGCGGCTGCACGTGGAAAGCGATCCTCCCAGTGCGAATCTCACGGTCGGCCAGCGTAACTATGGTCCGGTCTCCGAGCGCGGTCAGTTCCGCTGGGTCCAACCTGAGAAGAACGTCGAGATCGCGGTCACGAAGGGAGAGAACAAGGCGGCAAAGGTCGTCGAGTTCCCGCAGGGGAAGCTGCTCCAGGCTCGCTTCTTCCTGCCGAAGGACACGATCCTCTGGCCGTCGGTCCGCACGCCGCAGCAAATCGCTGAAGATCTGAGGTTGTTCGACCGCTTTGCGCCATCGACCCCTCGCCCCGCTCAGCCGGTTCCTCCTCGTGGAAGGAGTGCGTTCGGGACCGGAATGATATGGGGACTGCTCGGCGGAGCCGCCGGCTTTGCGGCGGGACAATTTCTGCCCGCGGCCAAGTGCACGGTCATGGAGGAAGTGCCGGCCGGCGAGACGTGGAAGGTGCGCGGCAAACGGTACACGGCCGGACAGGATGTCAACATGGGCGGCGGAATGCCGTGCGTCGCGACCATCGCGGGCGGCACGGGTCTGGGCCTGTTCACCTTTAGCGCGATCATGAAAAGCAGCAAGAATCGCGGCGCGAAGGCGCGGTACAACGACGCTTCGCGCGAGTATCCCACCGTGCTGAAGGAATGGGAGGAACGGGAGCGCCGGAGCTTCGCCGAGCGTAACCCCGACGTCCGTCAAACGCTCTCAGACCAGCAGATCAAGCTGTCACAAGCGCAAGCCGAGAACGCGAACATCAAGGCGCGTAACTCCAACCTCCCCGAACCACAGATCACCGTCCGCGATCTGCGCCCGGGTGAAAGCAGCGGCCCGACGACGCCACCGACCGCGGCTGATTTGGTGTCCGACGTCGATCTGCGCGTGCCGTCCGCCGCGGCGCCGAATCCGGACGCTGTCGCCATCGTCATCGGCAATCGTGATTACCAGGTCTCGGGCGTGCCCAAGGCCGATTTTGCGATCCGCGACGCCAAGTCCGTCCAGCGCTATCTCGTGGAGGCCTTTGGCTTCAGCGAGGACCGCGTGATTCTCGACACGAACGTGTCCGTGGGACGCATGAACGAGTTGTTTGGTTCGGTCTCGGACGCGAGCTCGAGCCGGCTCGCCGAGCTGGTCGCCGGCAAGCCCGGTGTGGACGTGGTCGTGTTCTACAGTGGGCACGGCGGACCGGAAGGTCGTCCGGCGAAGCGCTTTCTGGTTCCCGTCGACGCGAACCCGCGCCGGCTGACGGCGACAGGCTATCCGCTCGACGTTCTGTACAGGAACCTCACGGCGCTCAGAGCCCGCTCCGTGACGGTCGCGATCGATGCCGGCTTTGGCTCACTCTCGGATGCCGGCTCGCTCGTGCAGAACCAGAGCTTCGGCGGCGCGATCGAGCTCGAGGTCGGAACGGTGGGCGGCGCGAACACGCAGGTCTTTCTCTCGACCTCCGCCAGCCAGACCGCGAAGTGGCGCAGGGATCAGGGCCACGGCCTCTTCACGTACTTCTTCCTGCGGGGAATTCAGGGCTCGGCTGACGCGAACGGCGACCGCACCATCACGGCGGCGGAATTGGAGACGTACGTCAAGGCCAACGTCCGCTCGTACGCCGCCGATCGGATGTCGGGCGCACAGCAGGTCCCCGAAGTATTCACCAACAATCCGAGCCGGGCGCTCGTCACGTTGAAGACCGGAAACTGAGGTTCTGATGGAGATGTCATTGCGGTGCTCGTTGACGCGGCTGTCCACGCTGGTATGCCTGGTGATGCTGCCCGCGATTGCGGTCGCGCAGGACGAAAAAGCGAAAGACCAGTGCATGACGCTCGACGAGCAAGCCTCCGTCGATAACGTCAACACCATTCCGCAGCTCAAGTTCAACGCGATGCAGTCGGCTCGGAATCGCCTGCTCCAGTCACTGGGCGTCGAGGTGCGTGGAACGACGGAGATCCTTCGCGGCGGGACACGCGACAGCTCCTACACCGTGATGACGATGGGCATCTCCCAGGAGACGACCGGCTGGATCACGCAGGACACGATTCTCGATTGGCGCACGCTGGACGGCGGCCGCACGTACACGATGAAGTACCACGGTTGCGCGCGCACGTCCGTTGGCAAGCGTGATCCGTCGTTCTTCGCCGAGGTGACGCTCGACAAGGATCCGGCGACCTACGTCGACAACGGTCCGGGGCGACGCGACTCCATCGTTGTGTTCGCGAAAGTGTCCCAGCCGGCGTTCCTCAGCGTCTTCTTCAGGACCGGCGATACGCTCACGGTGTTGTATCCGAGCACGGCGGTGGGCGCTCCCGAGCGGGTGCATCTGGGCACGGGCGGCGAGCTGCGAGTGCCTCCGCCCGGGAACCGCTTACGCACCTCCCTCACTGGCGGCAATAAGAAGACGATCGATTGGATCGTCGTCGTCGCGACAAAGCAGGACGTGCCTCTGAGCATTGGTGCGGACGCATCCGACGCGGTCACTCTCAAAAAGCTGACCTGGCGCGAGTACCTCGCATGGCTCAACCGCATTCCGTTGGAAGAGCGCTTCGTGGTTGAGAAACCCTTCAGTATCGAACGGACGCGCTGACGGACAGCGCCCTCCACTTCTCTCCCCTTCTCCCCCCCCTCCACCCACAGGTAGAACCATGCAGCTGAAAACCGCGGTACTCGGTCTCGCGCTCTTCTCGATGGCGTGCGCGAGTGGAAGCGTCCAGCAGAGCGGCGTTCCTGAGCCCAGCAAGCGCGCGATTGCCGACATTCCGGATTGGGTCCTGAATCCCCCGAAGGACAGTCCGACGCACTCGTATTCCAGCGGTCAGGGCGAGTCGCGCGACATGTCCATCGCGGTCAACACCGCCGAAGCGGACGCGCGCAACAAGTCCGCTCAGACGCTCCAGACCGAACTGAAGTCGCTCGAGGACAAGTTCCAGAGCTCGGTCCGCGGTGACGCCGGCGGTGAAGAGGTACTCAACACCTTCCGCCAGGCCGTTCGTACCGTCACGAACCAGACGCTGACCGGTAGCCGCGTTGCGCAGCGCAAGGTGACCGCCGACCCGAGCGGGACTTCGTACCGCGTGTTCATCCTCATGGAGCTCGACAAGGGCGCCGCGAAGACGGCTCTGATGGACAAGGTCAAGGCCGACGCCAACCTCTATGCGCGCTTCCGCGCGTCGCAGGCATTCACGGATCTCGACGCCGAGATCAAGAAGATCGAGGACGCAAAGAAGGCGGGCACGCCGTCCACGCCGCCCAACCGGTAGTGTCAGCCGGGAGACGGGGGACTTCGTTCTACCGGAGTATTCTCGTCTTCTTCTGCTGCACCTC
>JBBDXZ010000137.1:0-13613 GCA_040902075.1 Gemmatimonadaceae bacterium | reverse complement strand
TGTGTCGCGAACGAGTGCCGCAGCGTGTGACAGCTCGCGCGCTTCCCGATCCCGCTCTGCCGCACTGCCCCCGCCATCGCGCGTTGCATCACGCTTTCGTGCAGATGGTGCCGGCGGCGTTCCCCGGTCTCACGATCCACATAGCGCCGCCGGGCTGGAAACACCCACTGCCAGGCCCACTGCCGAGGCGCGCTCGGATACTTGCGCCGCAAGGCATCTGGCAACTCGACCGCCCCAGCACCATCGGCAAGGTCCCGTTCGTGAAGGGAGCGCACCCGCCGCAAATGATCGGCGAGCGGCCCTCGCGCCGACTGCGGTAGAACCGTCACCCTGTCCTTCCCGCCCTTCCCCTGCCGGATCCGAATCTCCCGGCGATCCATGTCCACGTCCTTGATCCGAAGCGTGAGACACTCCAGGAGACGCATGCCGCTCCCGTACAACAGCATGCTGATGAGCCGCGGCACGCCATCGAGTTCCCGGAGAATGAGCTGCACGTCCCCCTCGCTCAGCACCACCGGCAATCGCACGGGCGCATGCGCCTTTGGCACACGGCCAAGCCCGACGAGCGGGCGATCGATGACGTGCCGATACAGAAACTGAAGGGCCGCGAGGGCCTGGGCCTGTGTCGAGGCGGCCAAGTTGCGATCCACCGCCAGATACGTGAGAAACGCCAGCACTTCCCGCTCCCCCATGTCCCGCGGATGCCGCAGCCCCTGGTGCCGCACGAACCGGTATGCCCACCGGACGTACGTCTCCTCGTTGCGCCGGCTGAGATGCCCAAGACGCAGTTTCGCCCGCAGAGAATGCAGTAGTTTCGTTTTCGGCTGCAATGCTGTCCCGCGCTCGCCCGCTCCGCAGCATTGCCCTCACCGAGGCGGCCGATGCCATCTTCCCATCGCACGGCTCATCCCTCGCCCGCATCCAGTGCTGCCGCCCGGCCTCGCGGTTGTTCGGATCCGTCATCCGGTCGACCTTAGAAGTTTGACCTCCATCCAGTCGCACCATGGGCGAAACACGCGTCGATCTGCTTCACCTGCTTGAGGATCTTGCCGACGCGTATCCAGGTGTGCTCGAGGAGACCGTTCTCACCGAGATGGTGGCGAACTCGCTCGACTCCTGCGCCGCCCGAAGTCGAGCTTCCGTCACGTAAGATCGCACGGCGACCGACGCGACTTGGCCTCACGATTCAGTTCGACTCACGGCCTGGCGACGCGGAGATCGGCCGACTCGTCGAGACGACGGTGTGGGTCAACGACGCGCACCCCGCATATCGTCGGGCCGCCGCCTCGCGGTCGGAAGGGCTATCACATCGCGCTTTCGGTGGCGATGGCACTGGCGACACTCGCGGTCGAGCCATCCCAGGAGCGCTGCGCGGGGGTGGAGGTCGCTAGCCGCCAACTTCGGACAGCGCGCGCAGTCCGCCGACGCGGAGCTGGAGTAGCGCGTGTTCCTTCGGCTTCTCGTCGAGCGCTTTGCGGAAATAGGGTGCCAACGCCTCTCCCGCGCGCAACGGATTTCGCAGGTTGATCTCGTGGTCGCCGAACAAACATGTACGGAGACGCCCGTCCGCCGTGAGACGCACACGATTGCACGACGCGCAATACGTGTGCGTCATCGGTGTGATCACCCCGATGGTGCCAGCAGCGCCGGCGATCCGATGGTACGCAGCCGGACCATTGCCGCGTGCCGGGCCGCTCGTGGGCTCCAATGGCCCCAGGCTCGAGACGCGATCCAGCACCTCGTCGCTCGGCACCACGTGCTCGAAGGTGAGCTCGCGCAATCCGCCCACCGGCATCAGCTCGATGAACCGCACGTGCCACTCGTGCTCGAGCGTCAGGCGCGCAAAGTCCACGATCTCGTCGTCGTTGATCCCACGCATGACGACGACGTTGATCTTGATCGGGCTCAGCCCCGCTGCCTGAGCCGCGCTCGCCGCCGCGATCGGATCGAACCCGAGGTTGCGCCGGGCGATGGACGCGATGCGCTCCGGGCGCAAACTATCGGCCGAGATGTTGACGCGATCCAGCCCGGCTTCGCGATAGAGCTCCGCGATTTTTGGGAGTCGTACGCCGTTCGTGGACAGCGCGATGTCTTCGACGGCCGCGATCCCGCGAAGCATCCGAATCAGCTCGTCGAGATTCGGCCGGATCGTGGGCTCGCCACCCGTGATCCGAAGCCGCCGGAGCCCCATGGGCGCGAGCTGCGAGACGACGTCAGCGATCTCTTCATAGGACAGGATGTCGGACTTCGGCAGCCATTGCAGCCCTTCTTCCGGCATGCAGTAGAGACACCGGAAGTTGCACCGGTCGGTGACGGAAATGCGGAGGTACTCGATCGTGCGGCCGAATTGATCAACGGCGGCGGGTACCCGCGAAGCGGGTGGGGGAAATGGGAAATCGGAAATGGGCGCAGTCATGCCTCGGATGCTCCGATTTCCAATTTCCGATTTCCCATTTCCGCTTCGGCATTCTGAACCCACTCCGACCGACCGTCCACGTAGTGTTCTCTCTTCCAAACAGGCAGCCGCTTCTTGAGCTCTTCGATGATGTAGCGCGACGCCTCGTACGCCTCACCGCGGTGCGGGTGCGCCACCGCGATGGCGACGCTCGCCTCGCCGAGCGCCAATGCTCCGATGCGGTGCTCAACGACGATGTCCGGCGTGTGGCATCGGTCCGCCGCCTCGGCGACAATGGCCGCGAGCTCCTTTTCCGCCATGCCCGTGTAGGCCGAGTAGTCCAGCCCGGAGACCGCCGCTCCATCGTTGACTTCACGCACGGTTCCGACGAAAAGAACGGTCGCGCCGTTGTGATGACGCGCGACCTCCTCGAGGAGCGCGCAGCCGTCGATCGCCCGGTCCACGATCGCCGTCCGCATCAGCCGCCCGCCACGGGAGGGATGATGGCCACTTCGTCGGCGGCGGTCACAGCCTGGTCGTCGCGGGCGTACCGCTGATTCACGGCAACCATCGGCCTCTCGGGGAGTCGCTTTCCGGAAGCCAGCGCCTTCACGTGTGTGAGCACGTCCAGCACGCGCGCACCTGCAGGAAGGTCGAGCGAAAGCTCGGACGCGCCCAAGGCATCGGCGTAGGAAGCGAATAGAAGGACGCGAACAATCATAGCGGAATGTAAAACTGGCCCCGACGTACTGCGCGCGTCGAGGCCAGGTTCAAAACTGCGGAACCATCACTGCGTTCGGGATGACGGCTAGGCGCTGGACAGCTGCCGCTCGTCCTCTTCTTCCATGCCCTCTACGGTGAGACCCGCGACCATCGCGCGTAACTCCTTGGAAGGCTTGAAGACAGGAACCGGGCGAGCCGAGACCTCGACAGGCGATCCGGTGCGCGGGTTGCGCGCCATGCGCGTCTTCCGGTGGCGGATCTTGAACGTCCCAAATCCGCGAACCTCGATGTTTTTCTGTTCCTGTAGGGCTTGCTTAATTGCATCCAGGAACGCGTCTACCACCCGCGCGCAGTCCTTTTTGGAGATCATCGGACCGGCAGTACGGGCGATTTGAGCCGTGACGCGCTCAACCAGGTCGGCTTTCGTCATGGGGTCAGCCTCGGAAGGTCAGGCGTCCGAAAACGAGTCGAACGTGGCCGAACATTAGCGCCGTTAAACGTTGTGTGTCAAGAGCTTGGGCGGTTCCGCCCCTTCCCCTTCTTGACCTTTTCCATGAACTCCTCGAACATCGGGCGGGCGTCATGGGGCCCTGGAGCTGCTTCCGGGTGATACTGCACCGCGAAAACCGGAAGTTCTTTGTGGCGAAGGCCTTCCACTGTCTTGTCGTTCAAATTGACATGCGTGACCTCGAGATCGGGGGCGCCGGGTATGCCGCTCTCGTCTCCGGCCACCGCAAACCCATGGTTTTGCGAGGTTATCAGTACTCGGCCGCTCACGACGTCCTTCACGGGATGGTTTCCTCCCCGATGGCCATATGGCATTTTGACCGTCTCGGCACCAAAAGTAAGACCCAAAATCTGGTGGCCCAGGCAGATCCCGAAGATAGGTACTCCCCTGCCGGCGATCTTTTTGATCGCTTTTGGGGCATAGCCCACGGCCGCCGGATCTCCGGGGCCGTTCGACAGAAAGACGCCGTCCGGCTGTAATTCGAGGACCTCTTCCGCGCTCGTTTGGGCCGGGACGACCGTGACTCGGCAGTCGTTTTCGACGAAGAGCCGGAGAATGTTCCGCTTGATGCCGTAATCGTAGGCCGCGATATGGTAAGTCGCGCGCGGATCTCCCCACGCGTAGGGCTCCGCAGTCGAGACGCGGGTGGCGAGGTCCAAGCCCTCCATCGAGGGGCAGGCGTCCAGCGCCGCGAGTACTTCCTTGGACGGCTCCGTACCCATGGCGATGACGCCACGCATGACGCCAGCGGTCCTCAAGTGCTTTGTGAGACGCCGCGTGTCAACTTCCTCGAGAACGGGAACTTGAGAATCTCTCAACCAGGAGTACAGATCGCCTTCGGCGCGCCAGTTCGAATAGGCGTTCGAGAGCTCCCTGACAACGACGCCCGCGATCTGCGGCCGCGACGATTCCGGGTCAGCCGAGTTGATGCCGTAGTTCCCGATCATCGGTGCGGTCATCACCACGATTTGCCCGCTATAGGATGGATCCGTGAAGGTCTCCTGATATCCGCTCATGCTCGTGGTGAAAACGACTTCCGCCACTGTCGTCGCGGATGTCGCTCTCATCTGCCCACGAAAAAGGGTTCCATCCTCGAGGAGGAGGAACCCCGGCGAAAAACTCGGAAGGGCCACGCTGATCTACGGCGTCTTCGTCGGTGCCGGTGTCTTGGCGTCTCCGCTCGCCGGCGGCGGCGCGGGCGTGATCGGTAGTACGTTCGTCCCCGGCTGCGTCGTGGCGGGTGCGGTCGGCGCCGGCGGTGTAGTGAAGGTCTGATCCAGGATCGACCGCGGTGCTGTGCGGCGCGACGACGTCAGCGACAGCATGAATGAGAAGGCGAGGAACAGTCCCCCGCACCACCAGGTGATCTTCGTCAGCAGGTTGCCAGCCTGGCGCGTGCCGAGAATCGCGTCCGCGGAGCTCGTGACGCCGCCAAAGCTGGCTGCCAAACCACCACCTTTTCCGGCCTGAAGCAAAATGGCGGCGACGAGAATCACGCTGTCGATGATCAGCAGCGTGAGAAGAATTCTAGTAATCATTTATGGGAGGCGGCGACTATGTAAGCACGTAATATCGCGTGACTTACGGAGCCCGGTCAAGTGGACGCGATCGCACCCCAGCTGCCCGCCTCGAGGCTGGCGCCGCCGACGAGCAACCCTTCCACACCAGGCGCGCTCAGCAGGCTCTTCGCATTCTCTCGATTGACACTCCCGCCATAGAGGATCGGGATTTCCGACGCGCGATCCTTGGAGCCGCAAATCTTCTCCAACTCAGCTCGAATGATTGCGTGTACGGCGGAGGCGTCCGCGGGCGTCGCCGTCTTGCCGGTCCCTATGGCCCACACGGGTTCATACGCGATCAGCATGCGATCGAAATCCTTCGAGGTGACGAGCGAGAGTCCCGTGCGCAGCTGGCGCAGCACGACGTTTGCCGTCTGTCCCTGCTCGCGCTCATCGATCTTTTCTCCAATGCAGAGCATGGGAACGAGACCGTGCTCGAAGGCGACGCTGCATTTCTTCGCCGTCGCCTCATCGGACTCGCCGAAGACATGACGTCGCTCGGAGTGTCCCACGAGGACGAGCTGGGCGCCCGCGTCCCTCGCCATCGGCGCCGAGTTTTCGCCAGTGAAGGCTCCTTTCAGCTCGGTATGGATGTTCTGAACGCCGAGCAGAATGTCAGTGCGCGAGCCCAGCGCGGCATGCACGGTCGTGAGCGAAAGCGCCGGGGGGAAGATCGAGACCGTGCGGTCGCTTCTCGGCGTGTAGGATGCGAGAAAGGCGGCCATGAAGGCGCGGGCGTCCGTGGGCCCGTGATGCATTTTCCAATTGGCCGCGAGGACCGGGCGCCGCATCACTTGTCGTCCAGAGCTGCAACGCCGGGGAGCGTTTTTCCCTCGAGAAACTCCAGCGACGCGCCTCCGCCGGTGGACACGTGCGACATCTGATCCTCGAGCCCCATGTCGGCGACCGCGGCTGCAGAATCCCCCCCACCGACGATCGTCGTCGCACCCCGCTTCGCGGCGTCGGCCATGGCTTTCGCGACCGCTCGCGTTCCGTGGTCGAAGGGAGGTTTTTCGAACACGCCCATTGGTCCGTTCCAGACGACGGTCCCGGCTTTCGAGATGATCTCAGCGAACACCTTCTCAGTACGACCTCCGATGTCGAGCATCGCTTCGCCGGCGGAAATCCGGTCTCGGGGCACCTCGTGCGCGGCGTCCGGATGTTCCGGCGATGGCGCGACCACCGCATCGGCCGGGAGCACGAGCTTGTCACCACTCCGCTTTTGAAGCGAACTGGCCATCTCCAGGCGGTCCTCTTCGACGAGCGACTTTCCCGTCTCGAGTCCCATCGCCCGAAAAAACGTGCACGCCATCGCGCCGCCGATGAGCATGCGGTCGACCTTGGGCAGCATGTTCTCGATGACGTCGATCTTTCCGGACATCTTGGCTCCGCCGAGTATCGCCACGAACGGCCGCTGAGGATCCGCCAAGGCGCGCCCGAGATACTCGAGCTCCTTTTCCATGAGGAGCCCCGCCACGGCGGGCCTCAAGTGGTGGGCCAGCCCTTCGGTCGAGGCATGCGCGCGGTGCGCGGAGCCGAACGCGTCGTTGACGTAGACATCGCCGAGCTGGGCGAGCCCGCGGGCCAATCGAGGATCGTTGCTCTCCTCGCCGCCGAGAAACCGCGTGTTCTCCAGCAACACCACGTCGCACGAAACGTCATGAGTGGTCTTTAGCGCGTCGTCGGTATCAGTGGTTTCCACGAAACACACGCGCCGCTTGGACATCAGCTCCTCCAGGCGCCTCCCGACCGCATCCAGTGAGTACTTCTGCTCGGGCTTTCCCTTCGGCCGTCCGAGGTGCGACAACAGAATGACCCGGGCGCCGCGTTCGAGCAAAAACTCGATCGTCGGAAGTGCCGCGCGGATGCGCGTGTCGTCCGTGACCCTGCGCTTGTCGTCGAGGGGGACGTTGAAGTCCACCCGTACGAGCGCCCGCTTGCCGCGGAGCTGTTCAGCCCGCAGATCGCGAACCGTTTTCTTGCGCATCGAACCGTTTTAGTCGCCGAGCCTGGCGCCGATGTACCGAAGGAGGTCAACGCAACGGGAGGAATAACCCCACTCGTTGTCGTACCAGCCCGAAACCTTCACCAGCAATCCGTCCACCACGTTCGTGCTCTTTGCGTCGAGGATGCACGAGTGCGGGTCGCCGATGAAATCGGAGGAAACCAACTCCTCTTCGGTATACGCCAGAATTCCTTCGAGCGGCCCGGAGGAGGCGGCCTGCTGAAAGGCGGCGTTCACCTGTTCGACCGTCACCGCCTTGTCGACAACCACGGCGAGATCGGTCAGCGAGACGTCGGGGGTTGGGACGCGAATCGCGATGCCGTCGATCTTTCCCTTGAGCTCCGGGATTACCAGTGACGTGGCTTTCGCCGCGCCGGTCGTCGTCGGAATAATGGAGAGCGCTGCCGCTCGGGCACGGCGGAGGTCCTTGTGCGGCAGATCGAGCACGTTCTGATCGTTGGTGTAGCTGTGCACGGTGACCATGGATCCGCGCACGAAACCGAAGTTGTCGCGGATGACCTTCACCATCGGTACCAGACAGTTCGTCGTGCACGAAGCGTTCGAGACGATCTGGTGCTTCTTCGGGTCGTACTTGGTCTCGTTGACACCGAGCACGATGGTGATGTCCTCGCCTTTTGCCGGCGCGGAGATGATCACCTTCTTGGCCCCCGCCTCGATGTGCTTTTTCGCGGCACTGGAATCCGTGAATCGGCCCGTGGACTCGAGCACGATGTCCACGCCAAGATCCTTCCAGGGCAGCTTTGAGGGCTCTTTCTCGGCGAGGACCTTCATTTCGTCGCCGTCGATGGAAATCGAGCCGTTGCCGGAGCTGACGTCGCCTTTATACGTGCGATGCACGGAGTCGTACTTGAAGAGATGCGCCAGCGTCTTGGTGTCCGTCAGGTCGTTCACCGCGACAAAGTCCAAGTCGGCGACTCCTTGCAGCTTCGCGGCGCGCACAACTTGGCGTCCAATCCTGCCGAACCCATTGATCCCAACCCGAATGCGGGCGGCCATCGTGATCTCCTGTAGTTCTACCGGTCGCCTACCGCCGGCGCTCGGCCGAAAGTCACATAACTGAGAATGCGCGCGCCGGCTGCAAAAAGCGCGGCAGCGCACGCGTTGAGTGTCGCGGCCGTGGTGACCACGTCATCCACGAGTACGACGTGAGCGTTCCGAAGTCGAGCGGAATCGTGAACGCGGAACGCGCCGGAAACGTTCGCCAGTCGTTCCTCTGGTGTCAACCGCGTTTGCGTTTCGGTTGAACGCGCGCGCTCGAGGATTTCGCACCACGCGGGAACATTCCAGCGACTTGCCAGAGCTCGCGCGAGCCGCTCGCTCTGGTTGTAGCCGCGCTCACGCTCGCGTGACGGCGCCAGGGGCACGGGAAGAACAGCGGCGCGCTCCTCGCGAACGTCACCAGGCCACCCAAGGCGCCCCATGCGATCGGCCATCGCGACTGCGATGGCGTGCCACCCGTGATACTTGAACGCGTGAACGATGGCCGGTCCCGTGCCGCGGTGCATCCAGCAGACGGATCGCACCGCGCGAACGTAAGGCGGGAGCAGTGCGCACCACGAGCAGCGCGGCCGCAGCGTCGGATGGCCGCAGCGCGCACATTGGGGGAACGAGAGCAGTTCGAGCCGGGCCCAGCACCGCCCGCAGACGAGTCCCCGGTCACCGTCGTCGAGCAGGCGCTCGCACGCCGCGCACGCGGGGGGAAGGAGAAAGTCCAGCGCGACCCGAGCGGCGCGTCCGACCTGGACGCTCAGCGCTTCCCCTTCACGGCCTCCCACATGGCTCCGCGATCGGGGGGGACGCCGAACCACCGCTCGAAGGAGAGCGCTCCCTGCTCGACCAGCATGGTGATCCCATCCATCGCCTGGTGGCCGCGGGCACGCGCGTCGCGGACAAAAATCGTCTCGCCCAGCTTGTACGCCAGGTCGAGCACGGCGCTCTCTCGCGAGAGCGCCTCCATTCCCACGGGGACGGTGTCATCGCGCAGTCCGACCGGCGTCGCGTTCACGACGAGTGTTGCGCCATGAACCGCCAGCTCCGCGCTTCGCATGATTTCCACAGGCACCTTGAATCGCTTCACCAACTCCTCGGCGCGACTCTTCGTTCGAGAGTACAACCGGACGCGCGTCCCCGGCCATCCTTCCATTGCGTGAAGGACCGCCGCCGCCGCGCCACCCGCCCCCAGCAGGCCCACCACCTCACCTTCGCGCGGTCCGCCGATCAGCTCCTTCACGGCGGCGTGAAAGCCACCGACGTCGGTATTGTCGCCGACGAGCGCTCCATCGATGGACGTCCAGAACGTGTTGACCGCGCCGACCGCGCGCGCGGTATCGGTCAGGCGATCGCAGGCGGATCGAACGGCCTCCTTGTGCGGAGTGGTCACGTTGCCGGCGGCACGTTTGCGGCGGAGGTCGGCGATGGTGTCGTCGAGTACGCTCCGTGGGACGTCCAGCGGCTCGTACACCAGCGGAATCCCCGCCGCCTTGAGCGCCGCGTTCTGAAACAGCGGCGACAGCGAGTGGCCGAGGGGGTGACCGAGCAGTACCAGGCGCTCGGGTGTCGCGGTCACGGCATCTCGGACGAGCGCTCGGCGGTGATGCGGTCGAAGACGCGCCGCACCTCCTGCTGCAACTCGTCCGCCGTCGCGCGGTACAGTTCGAGCTCCCCACCGATCGGGTCGTTGATCGGCCGAGCCGACAGACCGCGCGAGGCGAAATCGGTGAGCAGATAGGCGTGTCCGCCGCCGCCGAGCGCCTCGATGCGCTCGAGATGGTGCGGACCCATCGCCAGTACGAGGTCGGCATCGCGGACCAGCTCGCGCGTCAGCGTTTGAGCGCGATGCTGGCTGAGATCGAGATTGCGTTCCATACCGACGAGGAGCGCCCCGTCGGACGCGGGCGCGCCGTCCCAGGCGCTCGTGCCGGCACTGTGGATCTCCACGTCCGACAGCCCTCGCTCGATGATCACCTTGTGCGCGATCGCTTCAGCGAGCGCGCTCCGGCACGTGTTGCCAGTGCAGACGAAAAGGATGCGCATCCGTTCAGGCGTCTCCGATCAGGCTTGGCACGCTTTCGCGCAGCACGCGAGCGGGGATGGCTCCCGGTCGAATGACGCGCGGCTGACGACCCATGCAATCTACGACGGTCGACGAATCCGAGGGCGTCAACCGGCCCGCATCGAGCACACGCAACTCGCCGCGCGCGATGGCGTCCGGCCATTGGGCCAGAATCTCGCGCGCGGTCATCGCGGGTGGGACACCCGGCCGGTTGGCGCTCGTGCTCGTCATCGGCTCGCCATGGGCCCGGATGAGCCGCTGGACGGCGGGATGGCTCGTCCACCGCACCGCGATACCTCCTTCAGGTCCGCGGAGCTGCGCCGGCACGCGACCATGTCCTCCCGGCAAGACCAGGGTCAGGGGTCCGGGCCAGTGGCGCGCCGCGAGCGTTGCCGCGTACGACGGCAGCTGCAGGTCCAGCCGCGATACCATGTCGCTGCCGTCGAGGAGCAAGAGAAAGGGCTTGCCCAGCGGCCGGCCTTTCAGACGGATGAGATTCGCCACCGACTCGCGATCGATGGCGCCACCGAATCCGTAGACCGTTTCCGTCGGGTACGCCAGCACCCTTCGCAAATCCATCTGCTCGAGCGCCGGCTCGATCGCCGCCTCGATCTCCTCGGCCGACCAGAACGGATAGGAGAGTGTATCCCGCTTCATCGTGCCGCGAACAGCGCTTCGATCCGCTCGAAGTCGCTTTCGTCGGTGACTTTCACGGCGCGCTCGCTGCCGGGAACGATCTCCACGGGAATGCCGAGGCGCTCGCACAACGCCGCATCGTCGGTCGCGGTGGCATTCGCGGCGCGCGCTTCGCGGTGGGCGCGTTCGATGATGGCGCGGGGAAATCCTTGCGGCGTCTGTGCGCGCCAGAGCCGCGTCCGATCGACGGTGCGCAGGACGCGCCCTTCGGTATCCGCTTCCTTGATCGTGTCGATCACCGGGAGCGCGGGAACCGCACATGCGCCGGCACGGGCCCGCGCCACGATGCGCTCGACCATGGCATCATCGACCAGCGGCCGCGCCGCGTCGTGAACGAGCGCGATCGACGCGTCGTCCGGCAGATCCTCGAGCCCGTTTCGGACCGATTCCGTCCGGGAGCGGCCACCGATCGACAGCAACAATCGATCGACGTCACACTGAAAAATCCATGGCGGAGGGTCGGCGACGTATTCGCGGGGAATGACACAGACGACCGAGACGACGTCGGGACGCGCCATGAAGGATTGGAGACTGTGAAGCAACATCGGCTTGCCCGCGACCCAGCGAAACTGTTTCAGCTCCGCGCCGGACGTACGCGTGCTTTCGCCCGCAGCGACGATGACCACGCCGACGTCACGACTCACCGGAAGAGCTCGTGGAAGAGCTCGTGCACCGTTCGGACCGCGACGACGCCATTCGGCTTTCGCGGCGCGCTGCGCTCCGAGACGTATACACGTCCCATCCCCATGTTCTTCGCCTCCGCGATACGACGCTCCACCTGCGATACGGGACGGATCTCCCCGCCAAGTCCCAGCTCGCCGATGAACACGGCGTCCGAGGGCGTCGCGCGATCGTACACGCTCGACGCGAGCGCCGCGGCCACGGCGAGATCGCCCGCTGGCTCCTGCATCCGCACGCCCCCTACCACGTTCAGGAAGACGTCGAGCTGGCCGAACGAGAGGCCCGCGCGCTTCTCCAACACGGCGAGCAGGAGGGCGAGCCGTCTGGAGTCGAACCCGGTGGAGACGCGCTGCGGCGTACCGAAACCGGCTTTCGTCGCCAACGCCTGGACCTCGATGAGCACGGGGCGTGTTCCTTCGAGCAGGGCCGTGACGGCGCTTCCCGACGCGACCGACTGCCGGTCGCCCAGAAACAACTCCGACGGGTTCGCGACGGCCTCGAGTCCGCGTTCCGTCATGCGGAAGACGCCGATCTCGTCCACGCTGCCGAAGCGATTCTTCGTGGCGCGCAGCACGCGATGATCGAGACTGCTCTCCCCCTCGAAGTAGAGCACCGTATCCACGATGTGCTCGAGCGTCTTTGGGCCGGCGATGCCACCGCCCTTGGTGACGTGTCCGACGACGAACACCGTCGTGCCGCTCTCTTTCGCGAACCGCATCAGGCGAGCGGCGCACTCGCGGACCTGCCCGACGTTGCCAGGCGCGCCCTCGAGATCCGAGGTGTACAGCGTCTGAATCGAGTCGATGATGAGGACGTCGGGCCGCCGGGCGTCCGCCGTCGCGATCACGGTCTCGAGATTCGTCTCGCTCAAGAGCTCGACGTCGCCCGCGCTCTCGTCCAGCCGGTCGGCGCGCAGCCGCACTTGCAGCGGCGATTCCTCACCCGAGGCATAGAGCGAACGGCGTCCGCTTTGCTGGAGACGCGCCGCGACCTGGAGCAGCAGCGTCGATTTCCCGATGCCCGGCTCCCCGCCCACGAGGATCATCGACCCAGGGACAATGCCGCCGCCCAACGCGAAGTCGAACTCGGCGAGCCCCGTTTTCCAGCGAGGCGAGTCGGAGCCGGCGACGTCGCGCAGCTTTGGCGTGTCCGCCACGGGAGCCCGCTTGCGCGAGCGTCCACTCCCTGCTCCCTGCTCCCGTTTCCCTGTCAGTTCCTCGACAAGGGTATTCCACTCGCCACAGGTGTCGCATTTGCCCGCCCACTTGGCGTGCGCCGCGCCGCACTCGGTGCAGCGGTACACCGTTTTCGTTTTCGGACTCACGGTGCGGTGTGTCGAGGACTCCAGTTGGCGAATCGCGTGTAGTGCTTGTAGAAGTGAAGATTCACGACGCCCGTCGGGCCGTTGCGCTGCTTGCCGACGATGAGCTCCGCCTTGCCTTCGATCGAATTGCCGTCCTTGTCCACGGGGCCCTCGTACATCTCCTGTCGAAACAGGAACATGATGAGGTCCGCGTCCTGTTCGATGGCACCGGATTCACGCAGGTCGGATAGTTGTGGCCTGTGGTCGCCCGTCCGTTGCTCGGGCGCGCGAGACAACTGCGACAGCGCGATCACCGGCACGTTCAGCTCCTTGGCGAGCGCTTTCAGCCCGCGAGAGATCTGGCTGACCTCCTGCTGGCGGTTTTCGGCGTTGCTCGGTCCCTGCATCAGCTGGAGATAATCCACGATGATCATGTCGATGCCCGCGTCCGCCTTCAGACGGCGGGCTTTGGATCGCATCTCGAGCAGCGTGATGCCGGGCGAATCGTCGATCCAGACCGGCGCCGCGCTCAGGATGCCGGCGGCGCGCGCGAGCATCGGAAACTCGTCGTCGCGCAGGAGCCCGCGGCGCAGGCGCTGCGAGTCCACGCGCGCCTCGCTCGTGAGCATGCGCTGGACGAGCGACTCCTTGCTCATTTCGAGCGAGAAGA
>JBBDXZ010000136.1:0-13630 GCA_040902075.1 Gemmatimonadaceae bacterium | reverse complement strand
GCTACGCCGCGCGCGGTATACGGCGCGCACCACTCTTCGCGCTCGTCTCGGTGCTCTCGATCGCCATCGGCGTGGGTGCGACGACCGCGATCGTAACACTCGCGAACACACTCCTTTTCTCCGCCCCGCCAGGGACCGGTGACCCGGACCGGATCGTCGTCATCGGGAGCACGCGCAACGGCCAGGGCTTCGACAACTTCTCGTACCCCACCTTCCTCGACTATCGCGGCGCGAAGTCGGTGCCCGCGATGTCCGCCGTGCAAGTGGAGACGCGCGACGTCAGCCTCGGCGGACCATCCGGCGGCGAAGCGATCAAGGCCACGATCGTCAGCGGCAACTTCTTCAGCGTCCTGCAGACGCGTCCGGCGCTGGGACGCTTTTTCGTTCCGGATGAAGATGCCACTCCGGGCGGCGGCGCAAACCCCGCGGTGGTGCTGAGCCACCGCTTCTGGCGCACGCGGTTCGAGAGCGACCCGAGCCTCATCGGGCGCACGATCGCGCTCAACGGCAGCCCCTTCACCGTAGTCGGTGTCGCCACGGAGGAGTTCAACGGACCGTTCGTAATCGCGCCGCACGTGTGGGTGACGACGATGGCAAGCACGCGCGTCGGCATGAGCGAGCAGCTGTTCCGCGCGCGGAATGCCGTCTGGATCATGGGCGTGGGACGTCTCGCGCCCGACGTGTCGCTCTCGGAGGCGCAGGCAGAGCTGAGCGGCATCGCCGCGCGCGCGCGACAGCTGCATCCGAACATGAATCAGGGGCACGGCGTGGCGGTGCACCCCGCGACGCTGCTCCCGGGACAGCTGCGCACGGTGGCGAGCGCGTTCATGGCGATGCTGTTCGTGATCGCCGCGCTCGTGCTGGTCATCGCCAGTACGAACGTCGCAGGGATGCTGCTGGCGCGCGCCACAGCGCGCCGGCGTGAGATCGCGGTCCGGCTCGCGATCGGAGCGTCACGCTCGCGGCTCATCAGCCAATTGGTTACGGAGAGCCTGATGCTCTTCGCCGTCGCCGGCGTCGCGGGACTGCTGCTGGCTAAGTGGCTCGTCGCCGGACTGCTCGTCCTGGTGCCGCGTCTCCCCGTGCAGCTCGTGGTGGACGCGCGGATGGCCTGGCCCGTCTTCCTCTTCGCGCTCGGCGCTTCGGTCATCGCCGGCGTCGGCGCCGGGCTAGTGCCGGCAATCCAGGCGTCGAAGCCGCAGCTCGTCCCCGCGCTCAAGCTGGGGGACGCGGGCGGACTCGCGCGCCACCAACGGCTCCGCGGCGCGCTGCTCGTCGCGCAGATCACCTTCTCCATGCTGCTACTCGTAGTGGGCGGACTCATGGCGCGCGCGCTCACCAAGGCGCAGGCCATCGATCCCGGATTCAATCCGCGCGGCGTCGTGCTCGCGTCGCTGAATCTCGAGCTCGCGAACTACGATTCACTCCGCGGACGGCCGTTCATGTCCACGCTCATCGAGCGCGCCGAAGCATTGCCTGGAGCGCGGAGCGCGGCGACGGCAGCGATGATCCCGGTGGACGGCGGCGGTCTGGGACTGGGCGGCGTGCAGGTGGCGGGACGCCAGCCTCCCGAGGGTGGCGATGGCTGGGACGAGGATTGGAACGTCGTGTCTCCGGCCTATTTCGAGACGCTCCAGATCCCGATCGTGCGCGGCCGAGCGTTCACGGACGCCGACCGGACGGGCCGGGCCGACGTGACGATCCTGAACGAGACGTTCGCGCGCACGCTGTTCCCGAGCGAAGACGCGGTGGGCAAGGTGATTCGGAACGGCGAGCGAACGCTCACCGTGATCGGGATCGCGAAGAACGGCAAGTACCGCACGCTGGGAGAGCGGCCGAGGAACTATATCTACGTGCCGATATCACAGTGGTACTTCGAGCGGCTCACGCTATTCGTCCGCGAAGACGGCAACAGCCAAAGGCGGGAATTGGGGGGGGGGACGTGGGAACGCGACCGCGGGTGTGGCGTTGATGCCCGCGATTCGGCGTCTCGTGGCGGAGCTCGATCCCGCGTTGCCGATCCTGCAGCTCAAGGCGCTGGATGAGCAGCTGGCGACGTCGCTCTTTCCGCAGCGCGTCGCGCTCTGGGTCGCGGGTACGCTGGGTATAGTTGCTCTGCTGCTGGCGCTGCTGGGCATCTTCGGCGTGACGGCGTTCAGTGTGGCGCAACGGACGCGCGAGATCGGCGTGCGCGTGGCGCTGGGCGCGACGCAACGTCAGGTGCTGCGGCTCGTGCTGCGACAGGGCATCGTGCTCGCGGGATTGGGCATCGTGCTCGGCGGCCTGGCCGCGGCGGCGGTGACTCGACTGCTGTCATCCCTTCTATATGGTATAGGCAGCACCGACGCGATCGCGTTCGCGGGCGCGGCGGCCGCGTTGGCCCTGGCGGCGATCGCGGCCAGCTGGATCCCGGCGCGGCGTGCCGCTCGCATCGATCCGATTGGGGCGTTGAGATCGGAGTAGATCGAGCACGTAGCCAACGAGCTCGTAGACTGGTTCAACCAGGTGGACGCGACGTACCGCAGCCGGAGCCAGAGCTGCTGCGGTAGCTATCGCGACCACAGGGCTGGCTGAGTGTCGATCCGTCCCGCACATTATCGAGATGCGAGCGAACTATTTCGCAGTCTCATTCGTCGCGACCGTTGTTGTTGCCGCCCCGGCACCGGCACAAGCGACCAGCGCTGCCAAGCAGCGCATCGCTTCGTCTATCGACGCCCGCTTCGACCACTACACATCCGTCGCCAACCAGATCTGGTCCTTCGCCGAGGTTGGCTATCAGGAGAAGCAGTCCTCTGCCCTCCTCCAGTCCGAGCTGAAGAGCGCCGGATTCACCGTGCGCGCCGGCGTCGCCAGCATCCCCACCGCGTTCGTCGCCGAATATGGCAGCGGCAAGCCGGTGATCGGAATCCTCGCCGAGTTCGACGCGCTCCCGGGGCTCTCTCAGCGGGTTGCAGCTGAGAGAGCTCCTATAGCCGGGCAGATCGCCGGACACGCCTGCGGACACCACCTCTTCGGCACCGCGTCCGTCGCCGCCGGCATCGCGATCAAGGAATGGCTTCAGTCCACCGGCCGGCAAGGCACGATCCGCGTCTACGGCACCCCCGCCGAGGAGGGGGGCGGCGGGAAGATATATATGGTAAGGGCCGGCCTCTTCCGCGACGCGGACGTCGTCCTCGATTGGCACCCCAGCTCCGCGAACAACGCCAGCCCCGGATCGTCGCTCGCCAACAAGTCCGGCAAGTTCCGTTTCCGCGGAGTGTCGGCGCACGCGGCCGGCGCACCCTGGCGCGGGCGCTCGGCGCTCGACGCCGTCGAGGCCATGAACCACATGGTGGACATGCTGCGCGAGCACGTCCCCGATGGCACGCGCATCCACTACGTGATCACCGACGGCGGCAAGGCGCCCAACGTGGTCCCCGACTTCGCCGAGGCGTACTACTACGTGCGCCACCAGGACGCGAAGATCGTGAACGAGATCTGGGACCGCGTCGTCAAAGCCGCCGAGGGTGCCGCGCTCGGCACCGAGACGAAGATGGAGCAGGAAGTGATCAACGGCGTCTTCGCGCTGCTCCCCAACGAGACCCTCGCGCGCGTGGTGGACGCGAACCTACGCGCCGTGGGCGGCGTGACGTACACCGCCGAGGAGCGCGCCTTCGCGGAGCGCATGCAGAAGACGCTGGGCGACGACTTACCTCCGGTGACGCAGTCGTCGACAGTCATGCCGTTCGTCCCGCGCGCGGTTGGCAGCGGCGGTTCCACCGACGTGGGGGACGTGAGCTGGAACATCCCCAACGGCCGCTTCTCCGCGGCGACCTGGGTGCCTGGCACGCCGAGTCACTCGTGGCAGGCAGTTGCCGCTGGCGGAATGAGCATCGGCCACAAGGGGATGATGATCGCCGCGAAAACGCTGGCGCTCACGGCCTACGATCTCTTCATGGATCCGGCGACGATCCAGAAGGCGCGCGCCGAGTTCGACCAGAAGCGGGGGCCGAACTTCGTCTACCGGCCGCTGATCGGCGAGCGCGCGCCGCCGCTGAACTATCGGGCCTCTTCGGCGCCTTAGTTTCCGCGAGAGTTTTGTGCCTTCTTGCTCTCTTTCGGTACCGCGATTGCCGAGCGTATGTTGCAGACTGGCTCCCTGTCCATTTCAGGAGCCAGAGTGCCGGTCACCGCGAAGCTGTCCAAGCTGTTCTACGAGCGCTTGGGCGAGCAGGTAGTAAACGAGCTCGTAGACTGGTTCAACCAGGTGGACGCGACGTACAAGAGCGATCTCCGCGAGATGAACGAGTTGAACTTCGCACGGTTCGATGCGAAGGTCGAGCAACGTTTCGCGGAGCTTCGTGCGGAACTGCGGACCGAATTCCGCGATGGACTCGCGGCGCTTCGATCAGAGCTCAAGAGCGACATCGGCGCGCTGGACCGAAAGATCGACCTTACCTCCACAGACTTGGCGCGAAGGCTCGATCTAGGCTTTGCGGATATGCGAACCTGGATCGAGAGGACCCTGCGACAGCAGGCCCGCTGGTTCATCGCCGCGTGGAGCGCGCTCGGGGCAGCGTTGGCGATCGTGGTGGCTCTGCTCATCGGGCTTTGGTTCCGGTTGCCCTGAGCACGCGGGCGAATTGATCCAGTCTGCTCTCTTTCGACACCGCTTGGCGCGAGCGCAGGAGGAACATTGTCGGACGACATGGGGACGTTCCGCACCGATGTGGAGATCGAGAATCCCGCGCGCCCCGGCGTGCGGCTCCAACTGCGCAACGTGCTGGTCGACACGGGGGCGGAGCTGTCGTGGTTCCCGGCCGACGTGCTCGACTCGCTCGGCGTTCCCCGCATGAAGGAAGCGCGCTTTCGGCAGGTGAACGGCACCGTGCTCACGCGGTGGACGGGTCCCGTCTACATCTACGTGGTGGGCACCTGGACGAACGACGAAGTCGTGTTCGGCGAGCCCGGCGACATCGTGCTTCTCGGAGCGCACTCGCTCGAAGGGCTGAACTTCCGCATCGATCCGGTGCGCAAGGTGTTGGTGGATGCCGGTCCGGCACCCGCCGCGGTCGCGGCATGACGGTCTACGGGCCTCTGATCGGCGACCGCTCGCCGCCGGCCCGGGCGAGATCGAGGACTTGGTTCGCTACGTCTATGATTGCGCTGATCTTTGCAGTCCGCGGTTGACGCGAAAAGGAAGCTGGAAACGTCGCGGTCCTGCCCGGTGTCATATTCATGCAAAACAACCGGAGCGCAAATGACTCGTTTCACGATCCTCGCCACGGCGGCGGTGCTCAGCGCTTCCGCGGCCGGTGCACAGGCACCAGCCCAGCCCGCCCAGCGGCAGCCGCCGGCCGCGCAGTCCCAGCCGCGGCTCCCGTCGGTGACGCTCCCGCCGGACCTCGAACGCGTGCTGCGCGATTATGAACGCTTCTGGCGCGCGGGAGACGCCGCGTCGCTCGCCGGCATCTTCACCGAGGACGGGTTCATTGCGCGTCCGGGCGGCTGGATCCGCGGACGCGACGCGATCCGTCAGGCGTACCAGGCCATGGCCGGCGGCGACCTGCGTCTCCGCGCGATCGCGTACGCCGTCGGCGACACGGTGGGCTACATCGTCGGCGCGTACGGCTACGGCGAGACCGCGGCCAACGCCGACAACGGGAAGTTCGTGCTCGCGCTGCGGCGCGAGCCTGGGCGTCCCTGGATGATCGCGTCCGACCTCGATTCGGCGAATCGACGGCCAGCCCCGTAGCCGTGCGCAGAAAACATGGAGATCGTCTCGAAACAACGGTCGGGATCGAGAGCCCGCTCGAGCGCGGCAGGGTCGTCGAGATTCGCGACGTCCTCGTCGACACAGGCGCGGAGGCGACGTGGATTCCGAGCGACGTCCTCGAGTCCCTCGGCATCCGGCGTGAGCGCACCGAGCAGTACGGAATGGCGGACGGCCGCGTACTGGCGCGCAGCGTGGGCTTCGCCATCGTCCATGCGGGGGGCAAGGCCACGAACGACGACGTGGTGTTCGCCGAGCCGACGGATCTCACGCTGCTGGGCGCGCGCTCGATGGAAGGGCTCAATCTCCGGATAGAGCCGCGCACCCGCCAGCTCGTGAGCGCGGGACCAATCGTCGCGGCATTCGTCGCGTGAGGCGCGCGCTCACTCGATTCCCGCGAACGCCAATCGACCAGCCACACCTGCTGAACACCCAGCTTGAACCCCCTTCGCCCAGCTCGCGCTCGATCGTGGATCGCCCATCGAGGCCGGCGGACAGGCGCTGCTGCAGGAGCGTCATCGAGTGATGGGGGCTCACGGGCGTGGGTAATAACGACTACGGTTTGCGAAGCTCCGTCACCCAGATGTCGCTTTCGTCCTCGGAGAGCGTGAAAAAGAGGCGCCTGCTGTCGGTCGCGAACTCGTGACGCCGCGCGCGGCGACGCGGGTCGTCGAGGCGCATGAGCAAGCGGGCCTTGCCCGTCCCGCGGTCCACGCCGTAAAACGCGTGCACACCGGTGGAATCCACGGCGCGCACGTACACCAGGGAACGATCAGTTCCGACGCCCGTCGAGTTCATCGTCGCGTTCAGCTGTCCGGCAGGAATCAGCGTGCGCGGCGCTCCGCCCACCGCGTCGACGATCCGAAGGTCGCCCCCACTCAGAAACACCACCTGTTGGCCATCGTGCGTCCAGCGCGCCATTGTCGCGGCCGCCCCTGTCGGCAACAGCGGGCGTTCCGGCGCCCAGGTGCCTGCGTCCTGACGTTCGCCGACGAACAGTCCGCCCACCGAACGCCCGCTCGCGGCGGTGTTCGTTCCGTGGTAGTACACGACACGCTTCCCGTCAGGAGCGAAGTCGGGATACATGTCGTGTACGGTATCGCTCGTTACCCGTTGCAGATCGCCACCGTTCGCGTTCATCACGAACACGTCGCGATTGCCGGTTCGCCACGAATGGAACACGACTTGTTGCCCGTCGCGCGACCACTGCGGAATGAAGTCATCTGCGGGATCAGTGGTGAGCTGAATCGGCTCGCCGCCGCTTGCCGGCACCTTGTAAATGTCCGAGTTGCCCCCGCGGTTGGAATCGTAGACGAGCCATTTGCCGTCGGGCGTCACGCCGATGCCTTCGACCGCCTGGTTCTCATCCGTGATCTGCGCGATCGCGCTGCTTGGCGTCACGCCCGGCCCGATGGGCGCAGAGTGGATGTTCGTGCGGTACTGGAGCACGCTGTACGCAAGCCGCGTGGCGTCGCGCGACAGACTGATCCCGTGCGCGCCGAGCCCGGTGGTGAGACGCCGCGGCTGCCCATCCGCGTTTCCGCGAGCGTTCACGCGTTGCGCGTAGATGTCGCGCGCGCCGCCGGCGTTGGAGACATACAGCAGCTCGCGGGAATCCGGCATCCACACGGGACTTGCGTAGAGCGCACCCGGTGCCGTCAACCGCGTCGGCACCCCTCCCTGCTCTCCGGGCGCGATCGTCCAGATGGAGTTTGGGCCGAGATTGCCGAAGGCCGCGGTGCCTCCGTAGGCGAATTGTGGGTTCTCCGAGACGAACGCGATCCGCGTGCCGTCCGGCGACCACGAGAGCGAGTGCGGCGACGTGTGGACTGTCAGCGTCCTCGCCACTCCGCCGTCGGAGCTGCCGATGAATATCGTGTCGCCAATGGTGTGCGCGAGCTGCTTGCCGTCGGGAGACCATGCTGCTCCGATCCCGAACCCCAGCGCCATGCCGACGAGGCTCGTAGCCCTGCCGACCGCGCTAGGCGTGCCACCGAATGCCGGCACCGTGTACATCTGACCGCGCGCGAGAAACAGGACGCGACTTCCGTCGGGGGACCATTGCGGCAACCGGTGCTCGCCGGCGAGTCCCGTGGTCAGGTCGAGAACGCGACCGCCTGAGATCTGGCGAACCTGGATTCTCATGCGGCCGGGTTGGCCCGTGGCATACGCGAGTAGCTTACCGTCGGGTGAGAGCGCGGGATCTAGTTCGAGCCCGGGTGTGTTCGTCACCTGATTCGTCGCGCCGATCGCGATGGATTCCGCCGACGAACCATGCGCCGCCAGCCACGCGACGACGCCGCCGAGGATCACGACGGCGCCGCCTGTCACGATCAACGCCCACGGTGTCCGCTTCGCGCGCACCGGCTGCATCGGCTGCGGCGTCATCCCACCGCTCGGCGTCGCGAGCGCCTCCAGCTGCGAGAGTAACTGTTCGGCGTTCTGCCAACGATCCGCGGGCTTCTTCGCGAGGCACCGCATGATCACTTGCTCCAGCGCCGGCGACACCGCGTTTCGATACTTCGACAGAGGGTCAGGCTCGAGCTGGATGTGCGCCGAGAGCACCTGCTGCGGCGTGGGCGCGACGAAGACCTGACGTCCGGTGAGCAGCTCGTAGGCGAGCGCGCCGACCGCATAAATGTCGGCGCGGTGATCCACCGACGGATCGGCGGCTGCTTGCTCGGGGCTCATGTAGGCGGGCGTGCCAAGCGCGACTCCCATCGACGTCAGCGTCGAGGACCCCGTCGAATTGGAGAGCGCCTTCGAGACGCCGAAGTCCGTGACGACCGCATGATTCCCCGAGAGCAGCACGTTGTCCGGCTTGATGTCGCGGTGCACGACGCCATTGGCGTGGGCATACGCGAGCGCGTCGACAACGTCGCGGAGGACCCGCACGGCGTCGTGGATGGGGAGCTCGTGCTGCCGGGTGACTCGCGTACGGAGCGACTCCCCGGTGATGAACGGCATCGTGAAGTACAGGAGGCCATCCCTGGCGCCCGCTGCGAGGAGTGGAACGATGTGCGGGTGCTGCAGCTTGGCGGCGAGCTGGATCTCGCGGCGGAAGCGCTCGACGTTGAGGCCCGCGGCGAGCTCCGGCGGCAGGACCTTGATGACGATCTTGCGTCCGAGCTCCGAGTCTTCGGCCAGGTAGACGCGCGACATGCCACCCCCACCGAGCTCGCGCTCGATGCGGTACGCGCCACCGAGTGTGGCCTGGAGTCGTTCCTGGAGGTCGGACGTCACGTCGGCGGCGGTAGGCGCGCGGGGCGGAGGGAAGGACGCGGTTCTACCTCGAATTTGCGGCAGATACCACGCGTTCGCCAGCGTCAGCGGCGGAGTCGCGGTGCCACGCAGCCATCCGCGACCGCCGGTGCTGTACTTCTAAGCGCTGACTGACGGGAAGGCATGTCCAGCGAAGCCGGCGCTCCGTTCATCGACAAGGCGGCGACGAGGGCGCCGGCGTTAGTTGTGCTCCTCCTCCCTACTCCGTCAGGCTGTGCGTCGAGAGCGACGCGTAGAATCGTTACGCCGGCGTTCCTTAAGAAGCCGTCGGGGTCAGTCTGAGCCGAGCGCTTCCACGTCCGCGAGATCCTTTGTGCGGCCGCTCGCGCGCTTGTTCTGGATGAGTGATTTGCGTCCGAGAAAGGCACGCGAATGCCGGCGAAGTCCCCCTCCAATCTGTCGCGCCAGGCATCAGGAAAACTTAGGCCGCTGATTCCCGTCAGAACATCGATGCGATTCGGTGGCATACCAAACTGCGCGACGATCTCCGGCTTGACGAAATCGTCTTGCGTGATGCCGAGCGCCTCGAGCGGGGCTCCGAATGCAGCTAATGCAGACCACACGAGACGAGCGTTCTCCGGCGTGGGCTCTACCCAGACATCCAGGTCTACCGTCGCCCGGGCACGCCGTGCGCGGCGAGTGCGTGCGCGCCAACGATGAGAAATCGCGCTCCGGCGGCCAACAGCTCCGCGATGAAATCCCGATAGTCCGGATTCTGCGGCTCAGTCGGAGTCACGCGCCTCGCGCAGCGTCGTAATCCTGACTGGCATCGTTGCGCGCGTGTAGGAGGGCACGGCGCGGCCCGTCAGAGCCCAAGCTTCACGGCTGAGACGCGCGACCAGCGCGAGTCGCTCGTCTACCGTTCCGGCCACGCGAGCCTCACTCGCCTCGGCGCTCCGCAGCGGGACGATGCGTGCGGACATGTTCTGGCGTCTCTCGCGCATACTACAAATTTAGCGGTTGACGGACGCGTCGTGGGACGCGTCCCACGTGGCAGCGTTGACGAGCCTTTCACCAGACGCGCGACACGCCGAATGCGTCGAACACCTGGTCATTCGACACGAGTGTCAATCGCTCCGATTGCGCTTGAGCAGCCAGCATGCGATCGAATGGATCGCGGTGCGGCCCAGCAAGGATACCCGCACGGAGGCCGTGATCGACGGTGATATCGAGCGTATCGAATCCCTGACCCGTGATGTGCTCGGAGAAGTCGCTGATCAAGACTTCAGCCTCGGGCAGCCTGCCGAGCCGGTACTTGATTGCGATCTCCCATGCTGACGCCGCGCTGACGTGGACTGCATTGTTCTCGTCCGCGATCGCGGTCCGGGCTCTTCGCGACAAACGCGTATCTCCCCCGAGCCACCACACCAGCGTGTGGGTATCGAGGAGTAAATTCACGGGCTCACTTCTCCCATGCATCAAGCGCCGCGCGCGGCAGCGGGCGGAAGAAGTCGTCGCCGAGCGCAACCTTTCCTTTGAGGGCGCCGAATTTGCGCTTTGGGGCGCGCTTCGCCACCGGCACGAGCTTGACGACGGGCTGGTCCCCGCGGGCTATCACGACTTCCTCGCCGGAACAGGCCTTCTCGATCAATCTGGAGAGGTGCGTTTTGGCGACGTGAATGGTCACGATCTTCATCATACCCTCCTTAGCTAAGTAACTTAGCTAATTAGGCAAGCCGTTCCAGTGCCATGAGAATCGAATCATTGCCCAGGACGATCACGGTGATTTGACTCGGTCCCACTCACCGTATCAACGCTTTTCGGCGCGACGCTTAACTCCCGGTTCGCCGCCAGAAGCTGCCGACGACGCGGTGGCTGTCTGGCGCCACCACGAAGACCACACCGTGTCCTCGTCCCGCGGGAAGTCGGTACGCGCCGTCAGCGCCGGTGAGGACCACCGTGTCCTGATCGGACACGGCGACGTTGGCGATTCCCCGCTCGCCCGGATCGCGCAGTTCTAGGCCGCCGCGCTGCATCGGCTTCGCGTCGAGCATCGATAATCATCCGTCGCGCGGCTAATTGTTGGTCCGGCGTGCAAGGGATAGCATTATTGTAACGGACCTCGAGCCGAAGTCCCTCCGCTGACGCCGCATGCCCACACGAAAGGCCGTAGCACTCCTCCTCGTCGCTCTCGCGTTACATGGAACTCAAGTGCTCGCGCAACGTTCCGGTGCGAATGCGAGCGCGCCTATCTCGCGAGACACCTTCGATGTCTGGATGACGCGTCTCTCGAACGCCGGCCGCTGGGGTGCGGGCGATCAGCTCGGGACGCTGAATCTCATCACGCCGGCGAAGCGCCGTGTCGCGGCGCAGAGCGTTCGCGATGGCCTCTCGATCTCGCTCGCGAACGAGCTGACGGCGAGTCCGGACAGCAACGCCATCGCGCCGCTGCGGTTCGGTCTGATACCAAACCGGTACGACACGCTCGCGATCGCGGCCGTGGACACGCTGTGGCTCCTCGTGCACGGCTGGGCGTACACCCACGTGGATGCGCTGGGCCACTTCGCGTACCGCGACATGATGTACAACCGCCACGCCGCCGCTCAGTTGCGCCGCGAGGGCGCGCAGCGGCTCGGCATCGAGAACATGCACGCAGGGATCGTGACGCGCGGCGTGATCGTCGACATGGCGCGCCACAAGCGTGTTCCGTTTCTCGAGGCGAGCACGCCGATCACGGCCGATGACATCGAAACGTGGGAGCGCGCGAACGGCGTACGCGTGGAGCCCGGGGATGTCCTGCTGCTGCGCACGGGACGCGCGGAGCGGACGCGCGCCCAAGGTCCGTGGGTGGTGTTCCGGAGCGCGGCGGGACCGCATCCATCGCTCGCGTTCTGGCTCAAGGAGCGCGGTGTCGCCGCACTCGGCACGGACGTCGCGAACGAATTGAGTCCGTCGCTCGTGCCGGGCATCGCGGATCCGCTGCACTTCCTGACGATCGTCGCGCAGGGAATGCCGCTCTTCGACAATCTCAATCTGGAGACGCTTGCCGCGGAGGCGACGGCGCGCTCGCGGCCGACGTTCCTGTTCGTCGCCAGTCCACTGCGCATTCGCGGCGGCACCGGCTCACCCGTGAATCCGCTCGCGATCTTCTAGGATCACCCGTTTCGTGGGGGCGCCGGACGCTAGAACGGAAGCTCGAAGCCGCGCGCCTCGAGGGCGAGATGTGCCGCATAAACCGCGGCCACCGAGTAGGGCTGGTTCACCGAACTCCGAACCGGCCATCAGGGAACGCTAAAACCTTCCAGACGCGCGCTGGATGCCAGGCGGTCATCCAGTGTGTGCAAGGTCTTGCCAGCGGGGCGACCACCCGCCCAGATGAGCGCGGCGCCGAGCTGCATCGCATCGGCCGCGCGGATTGCATGCACGCGCAGGAGGCGACGACCCAGCGCTTTCACGCCTTCGACGTCCGCGACGGTATAGCAAGCGTCGGCCAGTTCCTGCGCGCGCTGCTCGGCTTCGCGCGCCTGCGCGTCCGAGAGATCTTCGCCACGTGCCAGTCGCCACAGGGCCGAAGTGATTTCCACGGGCGTCAGCGTCCAGATGGCGGCGCGCGCGTCGTCTCCCCACCAGCGGTCAACCCGCGCAGAGGCGGGTTGGCGCACGAGCAGGGGAATGATCGCGGAGCTGTCCCAGAACCTCATCGACCCGATCGGCGCTCGTCCAGCAACTCCGTCAGCACGTCCGCCTTCACGCCGGGCCGGGCCTGCAGCCAATTCCTGGGAAGCGCGCTGGCCGGAGCTCGCAAGGCCCCCGTGCGTTCCAGCTCTTCGATCCATGCATCCCCCTCGAGTGCCCGCGGATCGCCAACGGGGTCGATGCGTGCGATGACCTGGTCCCGATCGTACACCAGAACCGACTGCCCCCGGCGGACAAATTGCAGGTAGTAGCTGAGCCGGTTCTTGAGGTCGGAGATGTTGGCCTTCTTCATAGCTAGAACATAGCTATGTTACTGGACTACATCAAGGCTTTGAGGAGAAAGTGCCCGTGAACGCGTGATCCCGGGAGCAAGCGAGGTTCTTTTTCGTGGCTTGGCCGTCCTGCGCGCTCGCACAGAAGCGCAGAACGCCGGCGATTGCTCGCCGGCGTTCTGCTTTCAAGGTCTTCGACGCTACTCGTCGTTACCGAACGGGAACGCGGTCTCGGCGAACGCGGACGGCAGCGGCGGGAGTCCCACCGGTTCCGGGATCGCGGGAAGCGCCTCGAATCCCTCGGGCACCTCGATGTCCATCTCCACGTCCTGATACCGGTACATACCCGTACCGGCCGGAATGAGGTGGCCGATGATGATGTTCTCCTTGAGACCGAGGAGATCGTCCTTCGCTCCGCGAATCGCCGCGTCGGTCAGCACGCGGGTGGTCTCCTGGAACGAGGCCGCCGAGATGAACGACTGCGTGGTGAGCGACGCCTTGGTGATGCCAAGCAGCAGCGGCTCCGCCTTCGCGGGCACCTGCTTCTTCTTCTTGGCGCGATCGTTCTCGGCTCGGAACATCTGCTTGTCCACGTGCTCGCCCTCGAGGAACTCCGTGTCCCCCGGCTCGAGTACGCGCACCTTCTGCAGCATCTGGCGCACGATCACGCCGATGTGCTTGTCGTTGA
>JBBDXZ010000135.1:0-13747 GCA_040902075.1 Gemmatimonadaceae bacterium | reverse complement strand
GGAGTCCACGTTCGGCGTGCCCGTCATCGAGGCCTACGGGATGACGGAGGCCGCGCATCAGATGGCCAGCAATGGGCTTCCTCCACGGAAGCGGAAGCCTGGCACTGTCGGACCGGCCGCGGGACCGGAGATTCGCGTCGTGGATACGGAGGGAAAGACGGTGCCGACCGGCTCAACTGGAGAAATCGTGATTCGCGGACCGAACGTGATGAACGAATACGAGAACAACCCCAAGGCGAACGCGGACGCGTTCTACGACGGCTGGTTTCGCACGGGAGACCAGGGCGTGATGGACGCCGACGGATACGTCAGCATCACGGGACGGCTGAAGGAGATCATCAATCGCGGCGGGGAGAAGATCTCGCCGCGTGAGGTGGACGAGATCATCATGGAGCATCCCGCCGTGCACCAGTGCGTGACCTTTGGAATGCCACACGACATGCTCGGTGAGGACGTCGCGGCTGCGGTGGTGCTGAAGCCGGGAGCCGCTGCCACGGACAAGGAGCTGCGTCAGTTCGCGTCGGTGAAGCTCGCGGACTTCAAGGTGCCGCGGAAAATCCTCATCCTGCAGGAGATTCCGGTGGGCGCCACCGGCAAGCTGCAACGGATCGGACTGGCCCAAAAGCTGGGGCTCGTCTGAGCAATCCGTGAAGCATCACTAAAGACGCGCGTAGGGTCCGGCGAAGAGCCCGCACAGAATTGCGCCGACGATCGCCATCGACAGGCCCCAGATCAGCAGCTTCCGGAATAGATCCCGCGCCGCCGCCGGATCGACCACGGCTGCCACGCACAACGCGCCGAGCGTGGACAACGGAGAGACGTCCACCAGCGAAGCGCCCACGTTGATCGACAGCGCGACAGCGAGCGGATCGACGCCGCCGACCTGGCGCACGAGACCAGGGACCATCGGGAGGAACGCGGGGAGGACGACGCCGGACGTGCTGCTGTAGGTCGAGATCACGCCGGTCACGAACGCAATCATCGCCGTCAGCGTTCCAGGACTCGCCGCCCGGGCGAGCATGCCGGTGAACAGGTCCATGCCGCCCGTCGCCTCGAGCACGCCGATCAGCATCGTCACGCCGGTTACCATGAAGATGATGTCGAGTGGAATGAGCGCGATCACGGCGCGCTCGTCAGCCACTCTGGCGAGAACGAGCAGCGTTCCCGCGGCGAATGCGGCGAGTCCCACGTTGACGCGTCCAACGATGACCGCGACCACCCAGACCGCGATGACCCCGACGGTGAGCCAGTGGCGGCGCTCGAACGGGGTCACCTCGACGTCCGCGGCCGCCGTGCGACCGGCGCGGAAGAGCTGCGCGCCGCCGAACATGAAATATGCGGCCGTGGCGACGAGCACGTGGGCAAGAAAGTTCGCGGCCCACACCTTCCACTCGTGGCCGGGAAGCCCGATCCTCACCATGATCGCGTTGACCATCGCGCCGACGGAGCTGATCGGCGACAGATTGCCGGCGTTGGCGCCCGTGCCGACCATGATCGCGCTGAGCAGGTAGGCGACGCCCGCCTGCGCGCCAGTCGCCATGGCGATCGGCGCGACCAGAGCGACGCTCGCGATCGCACCGGGACCGATGGTGGCGATGGCGCACGCAAGCGCGAAGAACACGAGCGGCAGCATGCCCGCGTTTCCTCGAACCAGCCGGCTCGCATGGCGCGCGAGCAGGTCGAGCGTGCCGTTGGACTTTGCGATGGCGAACAGGAAGGTCACGCCGGCAAGCGTAATGAAGAGGTTCGACGGAAAGCCGGCGATCACCGTATCCGCCTTCATTCCCGCCGCGTATACGCCGATCGCCCAGGCCAGCGCGATGGCGAGGAGCCCGACGTTGACGCGCGACGTCATGCTGAGCACGATCGCGAGGGCGAGCGCGAGCAGGGCGAGAACGGCTGGTGTCATCGTTTCACAGGCATTTGGCTCAACTCACTGGCGAAGGGCAAACCATCAAAAATGTTTTATGGCCACTTGGGCAAAAGGTGCTTCTGCACTTTGCCGAGCGCCGTGCGCGGCAACGCGTCGACGCGGACGAACGCGCGAGGAGTCTTGAACGACGCGAGTTGCGCGCGGCATTTCTCGCCGAGCTCCGCCACGTCGAGCGACTCGTCCGCCACGATGTACGCGATCGGGATCTCGCCGCGCACGGCGTCCGCGGCGCCAACGACCGCAGCCTCGCGCACGCGCGCGTCCTCGAGCAGCAGCTCCTCGATCTCGCGCGGATAGATGTTGAAGCCGCCGGAGATGATCATGTCCCCGCGCCGCCCGCGCAGGGTGTAGTAGCCGTCGGACGACCGAACCGCGAGATCGCCGGTGCGAAACCACCCATCCCGCGTAAATGCGGACGCGGTCGCATCGGCCCTCTGCCAATAGCTCGCGAGCACCGCGGGCCCGCGCACCTGGACCTCGCCGACGTCGCCGTCCGTTACCCGCTCGCCGCCTTCGCCGGCAAGCCGCACCGACACGCCCGGCAACGGCAGTCCCACCGAACCGGCACGACGCTCTCCTTCATACGGGTTGCTGATGATCATCAGTGATTCGCTCATCCCGTATCGCTCGAGAATCGTGTGCCCAAAGCGCCGGCGAAACGCCTCCAGCACGTGGGCGGGGAGCGGCGCCGAGCCGGAGACGAACAGGCGCGCACGCTTGCCAATGGCTGTAGCCTGCTGGTCCGAGAGAACTTGAGGATCGAGCAGACGGTGGTAGATCGTCGGCACGCCGAAAAAGAGCGTTGGCGCGAACTCGGTGAACAGCGTCGCCGCCGTTCGATGATCGAATCGCTCCGCGAGACCCATGCGGCAGCCGCTGATGAGCCACGCGTGAATGCCGTTGCCCAGACCGTGGACGTGGAAGAGCGGCAGCACGGCGAGATACCGGTCCGCATCGCTGATGCGCCAGCAGCTCGTGATCGTGATCCCGTTTGCGGCAAGGTTGTCGTGCGACAGGACCGCCCCTTTGGCCGCGCCGGTGGTGCCCGACGTGTACACGATCATCGCGGGCGCATCGCCCTCGAGCGGCACGAGCACTCGCGTTGTCGCGCGCGCTGCCGCGGACGCCGCCAGCGCCTCGACCGTCCAGAGTGTCGTGCCGTCGGGGTACGTCGCGTCGGACGCGCTCGACGTCACAACGGCTGTGGGATCGGAGTCGGCGACGATGTGGCGCACCTCGCGCTCTCGGTACAGGACGTTCATCGGCACGAAGATCACGCCCAGGCGCACGCAAGCGAGAAACAGATCGATGAACTCGATGCGGTTGGCGAGATGCACGCAGAGCCGGTCGCCGCGCGTGAGCCCGCGCGCCACGAGCTCGTGCGCCATCTGATTGGCCCGCGCTTCGATCTGTCCGAAGGTCAGCGTTTCATGTGCGCTCCCGCCACCGACATACTCGAGCGCGGCCCGGTCGGCGCGGCCGATCAACGACAGGTCGAAGAGCGCGGTGAGGTGCACGACCGTTACCTCACGTTCCATCCCTTCACCGGACCGCCATGAAAGAACGCGGCCGGCGTCATGACTCCGTCGCGCTTGAACACCATTCCGTTCTTCAGCACGAACCGCACATCCCGCAACGCGTCGATGCTCTCGATCGGGTTGCCGGCGACAGCGATCAGGTCCGCGAACATCCCGACTTTGATCGGTCCCCGCGTCGACTGCGTTTCCGATACCAGGTAACCGTTCGTGGTCATCGCGCGAAGGATGTCCCGCGCCGGCACACCAGCGGCCTTCCAGGTCTCGATGAATTCGATCGCCACTTCGCCGCGCGTCTTGCCCGGCACCCAGTAGTCCGCGTCCGTGCTGAACGTGAGCGGCGTCTTGTTCTCCCACGCGTTTCTCAGCATTCGCACCGTGAAGTCGTAGCGCTCGCGCGTGGTGTGGCCCGTCAGGGATATCGGGGTCTCCGTTCCGGCACGCCACACGCCTTTGCGCGCCATCTCCTTGTGGAGCGCGTCCGTCATCCCGCGGTCGTGCGCGATCGACCAGATCCCCGCCTCGACCGCGCGCTTTCCGCCCTCCACGGTCTGCACGTGTCCTTCGACTTTCAGACCCGCCTTGGCCGCTTCGCTGATCGCGAGCTTGATCTCGTCGACCGAATAGCCCCACGGTTTGCAGTCTACGCAGATCTTGATGACCTTCGCGCCGAAGAGGGCGTTTTGTCTAATCGCCTTCACCAGTTCGTCCGGCGTGTCGGCATCCAGGTATTCCGGGTACACGATGTTCTTGTCCTTGGCCATCTCCGGCGTTGGCCAGAACTGCCCGCCCATTCCACCGATGATGATCCCGGACGGAATGATCGTGGGGCCCGGCACCCATCCCTGCTCGATCGCCTGACGCAGCGCGATGTCGGCGTAATTGCCGTTGTTCCCCATGTCACGCACGATCGTGAATCCCGACGCGAGCATCTGAATGCCGTTCGACACCGCCTGGATCGCCCGCAGCGCCGTCGGCTCCAACACGTACGTCAGGTAGTAGATGTTCCGCTCCGGGACTTCCTTATATGTGAGCGCGAGATGGTTATGCGCGTCCACGAGCCCCGGCAGCACCGTGAGCGCCGAGAGGTCGATCACCTGCGCAGTTGGCGGGATCGCGACGTTGGGACCGATGGCGCTGAACTTCCCGTTCTCGACGAGAAGCACCTGGTTCGTCGAGATCGTACCGGCGTCCGGATCGATGAGACGCCCCGCCTTGATCGCGGTGATCTGGGCGTTCGCCGCCGAGACGGCGCAGAGCAGAAAGGGAAGGAATCGCGCGCGCATTGTTGGCACCTGTGGGTATGAGTTACAAGGCTCAGAAGATGCCGCGCCGAGAGACGTTGGCAATCCGCGCACGGAGGACTGCGTGGACCTCTACAAGCGCAGGGAAGGTCAGACCTGTGGGACTAACTCGCGTGGCGGCAAGACTCCTGCTCATGGAGTACTTGGCCCTGGCTCTTTAGCGAGCTCGGCCGCCGAGTGACGCGCGTGTGTGTGTTGTGGTTGTCCTGTCATATGAGTGAAGGTGTCGCCGTGGACGCAGACAGATGCTGACCCGCCTCGCAGGCTCCGCGCTCGTTGCGCTAGTGGTGCTGGCGAGCTCCTCGAAGTCTTCGAGCGTGCATCGCGTCCAAGGACCGAGCAGTCCGAATCTCGCCGCGACTGACACCGAGCCGACGTTCATCGAGATGCGGAACGTGCACTTTCATGTGGGGGGCGACGTCGTGCTCCGCATCCGCAACCTGCACGGTCTCATGCGCGGCCGCGACGGCGTCGTGGATTTCGACGATGGCACGAGCTTCACGACGTGGGTCAACACCGCCGAAGTCGGGATGGCCGCGGACGATCTTTCCCGCCTCTTCAACAATCACGTGTTCGCCTATCCCGGCGCGCCACTCCGCAAGATTCGCGTGCAGCTCGTCGACGGGCAATTGCGCCAGAGCGGAATCCTGCACAAAGGCGTGGACATTCCGTTCAAGATCAAGTCGGTGGTGAGCGTCACGCCCGATGGCCGCATTCGGCTGCATCCGGTCGATACCGACATTTTCGGGGTCGATGGCGACAAGCTCATGCGAGCGCTCGGCTTGACGATGCAGAAGATGGTGGATGTGTCGAAGGCGGTGGGTGTCACCATCGAGAAGAACGATTTCCTCATCGATCCGATCCGCATTCTTCCACCGCCGAAGATTCGCGGTCGCCTGACCGCCGTGCGAGTCGAAAACGGAGAGCTCGTGCAGCAGATCGGACCGGAACCGGGAACGGCCGCGCAATTCGCGTCGACGCGTCTTGCGCCGCCGGACACTTCGGCGAAGAACTACATGTATTATCGCGGCGGGAAGCTCCACTTTGGCCGCAAGCTGTTGATGGCGGACGCCGACATGCAAGTGATCGACGGCGATCCCACGAACCCGTTCGACTTCAACCTCGATCGGTACATGGCGCAGCTCGTGGCTGGATACTCGCGTACGTTGCCGAACGCCGGACTCTGGGTGTTGATGCCAGACGCGAACCGCGTGACGAGACTCGAGCATTCCGTCGGCGGTGAGGTGACGTCGGGCCGCGAAACGGGGAAGGTGCCCCTTAAAGGAGCCACGAAGCCATAGCGGGTAGGCGCACCGTTGCCCCGAGACGCCGGGCTGGGCAACTTTTCACTATGCGCCTTTACCCCACTGCTCTGCTTCTTCTCGCCGCGCCACTCGCCGCGCCACTCGGCGCGCAAACCCCGCGCGCGCTCACGGCCGACGACTACGCGCGCGCCGAGCGCTTTCTCGGCACGACGACCGCTCCCCTGGTCACGGGCACCGGCGTTCGGCCAACCTGGCTCACTGACGGACGATTCTGGTACCGCACCTCGACCGCGAACGGCTTCCAGTTCATCACCGTCGATCCCGCGCGACGCACTCGCGCGAGCGCCTTCGATCAAGCACGCCTCGCCGCGGCGCTGACCGCCGTGACGAGCGGGCGCGTCGAGCCGGAACGCCTTCCCTTCCAGACGTTCGAGCTTTCCAAAGACGGCCGGGAACTCACGCTCACGGCGTCCAATCGCCGCCTGAAGTGTGACCTGCAAGCATACACCTGCGCCACCGTCGACACGACGCCCAGGACGGGCGTGCTCGGCCCGGCGCCACGCAACTCCCGCGTCTCGCCCGACGGCCGGCGCGCCGCCTTCATCAGCGATTACAACCTGTGGGTGAGCGACCTGGCCACGGGCAGGGAAACGCAGCTCACCACGGACGGCGTGAAG
The DNA here is from genome assembly GCA_040902075.1 of Gemmatimonadaceae bacterium. Classification (GTDB taxonomy): domain Bacteria; phylum Gemmatimonadota; class Gemmatimonadetes; order Gemmatimonadales; family Gemmatimonadaceae; genus DASPMP01. The sequence goes on along the minus strand of JBBDXZ010000135.1, from coordinate 7,033 downwards.
GACTTTGGCTACGCGACGAACAACGCCGGCTGGACCAAGAGCGATTCGCCCGTCCTCACCTGGTCGCCGGACTCCAAGAGGATCGCCACGTTCCAGCACGACGGACGCGGAACGAGCGAGATGTACCTGGTCTCGACCAACGTCGGCGCGCCGAGGCTGCAGGCTTGGAAGTATCCGCTGCCCGGCGACAGCGTGATTTTCCGCATCCACCGCGTCGTCATCGACGTCGACGGTCCGAACGCGCCTCGCGTCGTTCGGTTCCAGATGCCGCCCGACCAGCACCGTTCAACGGTGTCCGATCACATCGCCTGCGGCGGCGCGATCTGCGACCTCCGCTGGTATCCCGATGGATCGTCGGTTGCTTTCCTCTCGGTCTCGCGCGATCACAAGCAGGTGTGGTTTCGCGTCGCCGACGCGACCACCGGCGCGGTCCGCACGTTGTTCGACGAACGATCCCCCACGCAAATTGGCGACGCGAGCTTGCCGGAGGGACTCTGGGCCGTGCTACCCGCGTCCAACGAGTTGGTCTGGTGGTCGCAGCGCGACAATTGGACGCACCTGTACCTCCACGATTTGACCTCTGGGCGGCTCAAGCATCGCATCACGAACGGCGAGGGGAACGTCGCGTCGGTCCTGCGCATCGATGAGAAGACCCGCACGATCTACTTCACGGCGAACGGCAAGGAGCCGGGGCGCGACCCGTACTTCCGCCACTTCTATAGAGTTGGTCTGGATGGGCGGAATCAGCGGCTCCTGACTCCGGAGAACGCCAACCACGAGATCGCCCTCGCACCCGACGGCAGGCATTTCGTCGATACGTATTCGACGCCGACCACGCCGGCGGTCAGTCTGCTGCGGGACGCGTCCGGCAAGACGACGCTCGAGCTCGAGAAGGCGGACATCTCGCGCCTGCTCGCGAGCGGGTGGAAGCCCCCAACGCCGGTGACGATGAAGGCGCGCGATGGAAGGACCGACATCTACGGTCTCCTGTTCACGCCGTCACGACTCGACTCGACGAAGAAGTACCCGATCGTGAACTACATCTATCCGGGCCCGCAGTCAGGCAGCGTCGGGACCCGGAGCTTCTCCCCGGCGCGCAGCGACCATCAGGCGCTCGCCGAGCTCGGGTTTGTCGTCGTCGCGATCGACGGCATGGGGACTCCCGGACGTTCGAAGGCCTTCGCCGACGCGTACTACGGCCGCATGGGCGACAACACGCTCCCCGATCAGGTTGCGGGCATGCGGGAGTTGGCCCAGCGCTACAAATGGATCGACATCGACCGGACAGGCATCTGGGGCCACTCCGGCGGTGGCTTTGCGACAGCCGGCGCCATGTTCCGCTATCCGGATTTCTTCAAGGTCGGTATCGCTGAATCGGGCAACCATGACAACCGCAACTACGAGGACGATTGGGGCGAGCGGTACCAGGGATTGCTCGAGAGGCGCAACGGCAGCGACAATTACGCGGACGAAGCCAATCAGACTCACGCAAAGAATCTCAAGGGTAAGCTCATGCTCGCGCACGGTGGCCTCGACGGCAACGTGCCGCCGTACAACACGTACCTCGTCGTGGACGCACTGACCCGGGCGGGCAAGGACTTCGATCTCGTGATCTTTCCCAATGCGGGACACGGCTTCGGCCAGCTGGGCAACTATATGATGCGCCGTCGCTGGGACTACTTCGTGAAGAACCTGCTCGGCGCCGAGCCGCCCAAGGAGTACGAGATCGGCCGCCAGTCTCCGCGGATCGTGCCGTGATGCGCCGTTTCGCACTTGCCGTCGCTCTCTCGGCGCTCGCGTTCACGGGGAGTTGTAAGGAGTCGACCGCGCCTCCACGGGGGCTCGCCGGCATCTATGAGCTGATGACAGTCGATGGCGAGCCGTTGCCCGTCGTGCTGTTCGACGACGCCGAAGGCACCGAGGAGATGTTGAGCGGCCACGTCGACCTGTTTTCCAACGGAACGTTCTCCGACATCACGAGGATCCGAACCACGGTCAACGGGAGCACGACGGAGGAGGATGTAGCCGCCGAGGGTACGTACCGGTTGAGTGGAAGCACAGTCACGTTCGACGCCCCCTCGGGCGCCTACACGATGGAGCTCGACGGCACGACGCTGACGCAGGACTGGAACGGTTTCATTCTCGTGTACCAGAAGGTGTCGTAATGCGGGCGTTCGCCGCGGCACTGGCTCTCATGTCCGCGGCGCCGGCCGCGGCTCAACACGATGCGCACCCGAGCAAGCGTGCTCCGACGCTCGGCACGATCATCTTCCCGAACTCCGGGAACGCCAAGGCCCAGGAGCCCTTCCTCCGCGGCGTCGCGTTCCTCCACAGCTTCGAATACGAGAACGCGGCCACGGCCTTCCGTCAGGCTCAACGCGCGGACCCGACGCTCGCGCTCGCGTATTGGGGCGAGGCGCTCACGTACAGTCACGTCCTGTGGCGGACGGAGGACATCCCCGCCTCGCGCGCCGTGCTGCAGCGGCTCGCTCCCACAGCCGCGGGCCGACTGGCGAAGGCGCGGACCGCGCGCGAACGCCGTTTCGGCGCGGCCGTCGAGGCGTTCTTTACGGATGGTACGCTGGCGCAGCGGGTGAACGCGTATGCGGACACGCTGCGCAAGCTCGCCGCCTCCGACCCACGCGATATCGAGGCCGCGGCGTTCGCATCCCACGCGGTGATGCTGGCCGCGTATCTCCAGGATCGCGCCGCTGGCGCATCGCTGGTGCAGGAAGCGATCGATCTCGCGCAGCGCGTCGCGACCGCGAGCCCGGACCATCCGGGCGCAACGCATTACCTCATCCATCTCTACGACACGCCGGGCATGGCGCAGCAAGGGCTCGCCTTCGCCCGCGCCTACGACAAGATCGCGCCGGACGCCGAGCACGCGCTGCACATGCCGTCACACATCTACCTCCAACTCGGCATGTGGGAAGACGTGGCGCAGTCGAACGAGCGCGCCTGGGCGGCATCGCGTGCGTCGACGACGAATCCGGGCGCACTGGACTGGCATGGCTTCCTGTGGCTGCAGTACGCGTACTTGCAGCAGGGACGCTGGGACGCGGCGCGCGCGCTGATCGACACCGCGCGTTCACTGCTCGAGAAGGCGGAGGGCTCGTACACGGACGCAAGCGTCGTCATCCCGCGAATGGAGTTCCAGTACGCGTCCGAGACGGGACGCTGGACCGAGCCCCTGACCCGGCCACGCGCGCCGTCCGGCGTCGCCGTGTCCGAACGCGAGCGCATATTCCGGCAGTTCGCGAACTATTGGGCCGCGGTCGATGCGGCCGAGCGTCGCGATAGCAGCCTGGCCACAGTCTCGGCTCCGCTTCTCGCAATCGTGGATTCAGTGCGTGCGGGCGCGGCGATTCCTCCGGCCAGGGCAACAAGTGCGCTCGTCGTCCAGGCACTCGTGGCAAAGTCACAAGGAGACACGGCGAAGGTCCTGAGTACGCTGCGGGAAGCCACGCAGCACGAAGGCAAGCTCACTGCCTTCGTCGGCCCGCCGGAGCGGGTGTTTGCCGCCGAGCTGCTCGCGCGCGAGGCGCAGAGTCGCGGCGAGAGCAGAGCACAAAAGTTCTTCCGCTCCGCTGACGGTGCGGAAGCTATCCGCGCGTTGGAGAACGTGCTTCGGATCGCTCCCAATCGTTCTCGGACTCTACTCATGCTCACGATTGCGCGTGAGTATGCCGGGGACAGCACCGGCACATTGGATGCGCGCTTAAAGCTGCGCGACAATTGGCAGCGCGCGGACGAAAGGGTCGTGAGGCTCTTGCCCGTCCCGCGATAGCGCCGGGCCCATGGGATAAAAAGCATTCTCACCTCGCCTCGACGCAGAATATCGCCGCAGGCCTGGGCGGTTCTCGGTCTCGTCGCGCTCTTGCTCGTATTCGTCGCGCGTCCGGCCTATCACATCACGAGATCCGCGCTGGTCCACGGCATTCGAGAGATTCGAATCGATTCGGGGTACGTGGACGACGCGAGCCGGCTGAATCGCGCGCGCGCGTTGGAGGTAGTGCCCGTCGCGGCGCATCCCGCGGAAGCCGAGTCGCGACTTCGAAGTCTCCTGCTTCGGGCGCGAGATGCGCGTCTCAAGGTGTCGATCGCCGGCGCTCGCCACACCATGGGTGGTCACACAATCGCGGCGAACGGCGTCGTCGTCGACATGACCACCTTTCGCGGTGTCTCCCTGGGAGCCGACTCAGCGTCGGTCCACGTACGTGGAGGCACCCGGTGGTCGGAGATCATCCCGTTTCTCGATCGGTACGGCCGGTCGCTCCCGGTCATGCAGTCCAACAACTCGTTCACCGTCGGCGGGTCGCTGAGCGCCAACGCGCACGGCTGGCAGCACGATCATCCGCCGATGGCCAGCATGGTGCTCGGGATGCGCGTCATGACGGCCGACGGCGCGGTGCATCGGGTGAGCCGCACCGACAATCGCGAGCTCTTCCGGCTCATTCTGGGAGGCTATGGATTGTTCGGCATCATTCTCGACGCCGAGTTGACCACCGTACCGAACGAGCTGTATCGCGTGCGGCGCTACGACACCGGGAGCAGCCAGTACGAGTCCGTGTACGCGCGTCACGTGACGGGGCAACCGTCAGTGGGCATGGCGTATGGTCGGCTGAGCGTCTCTCCGGACGCATTTCTCGAGGAAGCCACGCTGACGGTTTTCGAGCGCGACTCGGCGCGTGGCGGCCGGCTTCCCGGAGTGACCGAGCCAGGCCTGCTCGGCGTCAAGCGCGCGGTGTTTCGCGGCGGAGAGAACAGCGACTATGGCAAGTCGCTGCGGTGGACGCTCGAGAAGTGGTTGGGCGAGCTGCCCGGCTCGACGCGGTTCACGCGCAACCAGCTTCTAAATGAGCCGGCGGAATTCTTTGCCAACACCAGCGCCTTCAGTACCGACGTGCTGCACGAGTACTTCGTACCGCAAGGCAAGCTCGCCGAATTCACACGGCGCATTCGTCCGCTGCTGGTGCAGTCGCGCGCGGACCTGCTGAACGTCACCATCCGGACCGTGCTGCCCGACTCCGACAGTTTCCTGCCGTACGCGCGCGTGCCGGTCTGGGGGCTCGTGATGTTGTTCACCCAGCCGCTGACGCCGGCGGGCGAAGAGCGGATGAAGGCGCTCACTCGACGCCTCATCGACGAAGCGCTGGCGGTTGGCGGGACCTACTATCTGCCCTACCGGTTGCACGCGACGCGCGAGCAGTTCGAGCGCGCGTACCCGATGGCGCGGGAGTTCTTCGCGCTGAAACGCAGATACGATCCGCAGGAGATCTTTTCGAACGCCTTCTATGAGACGTATGGGCTGTTGCGCTAGGTGCGAGCGGATTTTGAGCCCAAGTAGCTCGACGACTTGCGAGCGATGGTCCCGCGCGACATGATCTCGTCATGCGCCCAAACCAGCTTCTCGCCGCGAGCCTCCTGCTCCTCGTCACCTCCACGCCCGGGATGACGCAGTCGGTCACGAAATATGTCCGCTTCTCGAGCGGAAGCGGGACGTCCTTCGGCATTCTGGAGGGCGACGCGATCCGCGAGCTTCGCGGCGATCTCTTCGCCAACCCTCGCCCGACAGGCCGGATGCTGAAGCTGGCCGACGTGCGGCTGCTCGCCCCTGTCGATCCTGGGAAAGTCATCGCGGTCGGGCTGAACTACAAATCCCATCTCGGGGAGCGTCCCGCCGCCCAGTATCCGGGCCTCTTCACCAAATACCAGACCTCCATCATCCCGACGAACACGGACATCGTGCTTCCCCCTGATGCCACGAACGCGCACTACGAAGGCGAGATGGTGATCGTGATCGGCAAGAAGGCCAAGAACGTTTCGCGCGATGACGCCAAATCGTACGTCTTCGGCGTCACGGCCGGCAACGACGTGAGCGAGCGGGATTGGCAACGCGCGGACCTGCAGTGGTTCCGTGCCAAGGCGACGGACACTTTTGGTCCGATGGGACCTTCGATCGCTGCCGGGCTCAATTACGACGATCTCCTGCTGCAAACGCGATTGAATGGGCAAGTCGTCCAGTCGCAGCGCACGAAGGACCTGATCTTCGACGTCGCCGAGATCGTGAGCTACGTGAGCCGGTACGTCACGCTCATGCCCGGCGATGTGATTTACTCAGGGACGCCGGGCACCACGCGACAGATCAAGGCCGGGGACGTCGTGGAGGTAGAGCTCGAGGGCGTCGGCATATTGCGTAACAGAGTGGTGCAGACACCGGGCGAGAAACCCAAGGTCGTGGCGGCGGGAGCCGTCGAGCTCCCAGCGGTGGCTTCGGGCGGATTCCCGATCCACTCGTTGACTCGGCCCCGGCCCCCGGTCGTGGATCCCGGCCCCAGTGGCCCACCGGTGCCTGCGCCCTCAGATGCGATGGTGCTGTTCGACGGGAAGTCGCTGAGTAATTGGCGCACCGCGGATACGGTGAGTCGGCCAGCTGGCTGGAAGGTCGAGAATGGCTACATGGAAGTGGTCCGCGGCACAGGCTCCATCATGACCACTCAGGGATTCGGCGACGCACATCTTCACGTGGAATGGGCAACACCGTCGCCGCCGACCGGCGAGGGCCAGAGCCGCGGCAACAGCGGCGTTTTTCTCATGAGCACCTATGAAGTGCAAGTGCTCGATTCATACAACAGCACCACGTACGCGGACGGGCAGGCGGGCGCGGTTTACGGCCAGTACCCGCCTCTCGTGAACGCCACCCGTCCGCCCGGCGAGTGGCAGACGTACGACATCGTTTTTCGCGCGCCCCGGTTTGGATCGAACGGACAGGTCACGGCGCCCGCGCGCATGACCGTCTTCCTCAACAACGTGCTCGTACAGGATAACGTGACGTTGCTGGGCCCAACCTCGCACCAACGTCGCGCGCCGTACGAGGCGCATCCCAATCGCCTGCCCATCGTGCTTCAGGACCACGGCGATCCGGTGCGGTTTCGCAACATCTGGATAAGGGAGTTGCGCACACCATAGGGATTCGGGAAGAGGGAATGGGGAATGGGGAATAGGGCAACTACAACGGCGGGAAGGGGAA
>JBBDXZ010000134.1:0-13754 GCA_040902075.1 Gemmatimonadaceae bacterium | reverse complement strand
GGCACCCGGAAGTAGTTGAAGATGACAACCATGACGAACAGGTTGTCCACGCTCAGCGACTCTTCGATGACGTAGCCGGTCAGGAAGGTGAGCGCGGTGTCCCGGCTCTCGAGCACCCAGAGGCCGGCCGCGAACACCAGGGCGAGCGACATCCACACGGCGACCCAGATTCCCGCCTCTCGCGGATGCACCGCGTGCGCCTTCCGGTGGAAGACGCCCAGGTCCAACGCGAGCATCGTCAGCACAAAGGCGATGAACCCGACCCAGAACCAGATATTGGTCGCCATGCGCGTCAAAACTAACCACCTTTCCGCATGCGCCCATTCCTCACGAATCTCCTCACTCTTTTTGCCTCCCTCGTCTCCCTCAGTTGCACGATGAGTTCATCGAGCTCGACGACGTTTTACTGGACGCCCACGCTTGCGGTCGTGAACGCGCGTGTCTGGACCGGAGACGAAGAGCGGCCGTGGGCTGATGCCGTTGCGGTCACCGGTGAGCGAATCACGGCAGTCGGCTCGAGCGCGGAAATCAGAAAACTGGCGCGACCTCAAACGCGCATCATCGACGCCCAAGGCGCAATGCTGGTTCCGGGCTTCAACGATGCGCACGTGCACTTCCTCGACGGTGGCTTCGGGCTGACAAGCGTGCAGCTTCGAGACGCGAAGACTCGCGAGGAGTTCGTGCGGCGCATCAAGGCGCACGCCGCGACGCTCCCACCGGGCGCGTGGATGCTCGAGGGCAACTGGGATCACCAGAACTGGGGCGGAGAGCTGCCGCGGAAAAACTGGATCGACTCCGTTACTCCGAACACCCCGGTCCTGCTTCAGCGGCTGGATGGGCACATGAGTCTCGCGAACTCGGCGGCGCTCAGAGCGGCAGGCGTTACACGCGAAACCCCCGAGGTGGCGGGCGGCGAGATCGTCCGCGACGACCAGCGGGACCCGACCGGCATCCTCAAGGACAATGCGGCGTCGCTCGTGCGACGCGTTGTTCCCGATCCGCTGCCGGCGCAGGAGGACGCCGCGCTGGATGCTGCCATGACGTACGTGGCCGAGCGCGGCGTAACGTCCGTGCACAACATGGGTACCTGGAATCACCTGACCGTGTTCGATCGCGCTCACAAGGCTGGCCGACTCCGCACCCGTATCTACGCCGCCGTACCACTGGCCACCTGGGAGCCACTGCGCGACCACCTCGCGACTCGAGGGCCCGGCGACAACTGGCTGCGCATTGGCGCCCTCAAAGGCTTCGTCGACGGATCGCTCGGCTCGCACACCGCGCTGATGCTCGCGCCATTCTCCGACACGCCGAACGACCGGGGCCTGTTCGTCACGCCACCCGATTCGCTGTACGCGTGGGCCAAAGGGGCCGACGCAGCCGGGCTGCATGTCATCATCCACGCAATCGGCGACCGCGCCAATCGCGAGCTGCTCGACATCTATGAACGCGTGCAGAAGGAGAACGGCCCGCGCGACCGGCGCTTTCGCATCGAGCACGCGCAGCATCTCGCTCCTCCCGAGATCCCGCGTTTCGCGCGATTAGGGGTCATCGCCAGCATGCAACCCTATCATGCGATCGACGACGGACGCTGGGCCGACAAGTTCATCGGCCCCGAGCGCGCAAAGGGCACCTATGCGTTTCGCTCCCTGATCGACGCGAAAGCGCGGCTCGCATTTGGCAGCGACTGGTTCGTCGCTCCGCCAACGCCGCTCGAGGGGATCTACGCTGCCGTAACCCGCCGCACGTTAGACGAAGCGCGCCCTGCCGGCTGGGTGCCTGAGCAGAAAATCACGGTGGAAGACGCGTTGCGCGCGTACACCACCGGATCCGCGTACGCCGAATACATGGACGCGGAGAAGGGAATGGTGGCCCGCGGCATGCTGGCCGATATGGTCCTGATCGATCGCGATCTCACGCGCATCGCTCCCGAGACCATTCGGGACGCGCGCATCATGCTCACCATTGTCGGAGGCCGGGTCGTATATGAGCGGTAGAAGGCAGTACTCGGCCGCGCCATTGGCGCGGGTCCGTTCTCGGCGGCGCTTCGCGCCGGTTATCGCTGTCCTTCTTTTATCCGGCGCGCAGTGCCCGCAGAACGACCCGCCGCCGCCGGTCTCGGTCACCGAGAACGACCAGGAACGGATCGCTCGCCTGGAACGTGAGGCCAGGGCCCTCGCCAAGACCGACGGCTGCACGTCAGCAGACCAGTGCCGAGCCGCCCCGGTGGGCGAGCGGGCTTGTGGCGGACCCCGGGATTACATGGTCTATTGCACTCGGACGACGGACAGCGCCGGACTGTACCGAAAATTGGCCGAGCTGCGTCAGGCGGAGATGGATTACAACAAGAAAACTGGCGCAATGAGCACTTGCGAGTTCCGTACTCCGCCTGAGCTGGCCATTGCCGGGGGGAGCTGCAAGGCCCGATAGATCAACGGTTTCGGCTCTTTTTTGCTGGCATGACGCGGTGCAGCGCGGTATTCTTACCGCCCCCCTCACCACGCGAGTTTTTTGCCGTGCGGCCAGTGCCTCGCGGCTCGAGGTTTCTTACCGGAGGAACGATGAGTTTCGCTAGACGCCTGCGCTGGCTCGGCCGCGCCGGAATACCCACCGCGGTGCTTTTCGCGTCCACTCAGTTGGACGCTCAGGTTCAACCGCGGCGCACACCGGCTGCGCCCGCGGCGGCAAAAGCCACGCAAATCACTTCGGTCGAAGGCATCACTGAGTACTCGCTCCCGAATGGCTTGCGGGTGCTGCTTTTCCCCGACCAGTCGAAGCCGACGGTGACGGTCAACATCACGTACCTCGTTGGCTCCCGCCACGAGGGCGTCGGTGAGACGGGCATGGCCCACCTGCTCGAGCACTTGGTCTTCAAGGGCTCGAAGGGCCATCCCGACATGGCCGCCGAGTTCACGAAGTATGGTGCCCGGCGAAACGGGAGCACTTGGTTCGAGCGGACGAACTACTTCGAGACGGTGCCGGCCACCGATGTAAACCTCGCGTGGGCACTCGACCTCGAGGCCGATCGCATGGTGAACAGCTTCATCGCCAAGAAGGATCTCGAGTCTGAGTTTTCAGTGGTGCGCAACGAGCTGGAGTCTGGCGAGAATAATCCCACCAGCGTGCTGGTAGAGCGCGCCATGCGAGCGGCGTTCCGGTGGCACGGGTACGGGCGCTCAACCATCGGGACGCGCAGTGACATCGAGAACGTCCCGATCGATCGGTTGCAGGCGTTCTATCGCAAGTATTACCAGCCCGATAACGCCGTCCTCGTGGTCGCTGGCAAGTTCGACCCGGCCAAGACGCTCGCCCTGATCGAGAACAAGTACGGTCGGATCCCGCGCCCGAAGCGCACGCTCGCAGCCGGGAACCTTCTGTACGCCAACTACACGGTCGAGCCAACGCAGGACGGCGAGCAACTCATCACGGTGCGGCGCGTCGGCGACTCCCAGGTCCTGCTTTCGGTGTTTCACACACCGGCCGGGACGCATCCAGACTTTGCCGCTGTCGAAGTGCTGGGGGACATCCTCGGCAACAATCCGTCGGGACGCCTCTACAAGGCCGTCATCGACACGAAGCTCGCGGGCGTCGTCGTCGCACAGCCGTATCCGCCCCAGCGCGATCCAGCGGTGATGCTGATGCTGGCCATCGTGCGGCAAGAGCAATCGCTCGACAGCGTCCGCACGGCCATCGACAACGCGATCGAAACGGCGCGGACTGGAAGTTTTACGGCGGAAGAAGTCAATCGCGCGAAGACGACGCTGACTACGAATATCCAGCTCAGTCTGAACAACTCGGAGGCGATCGGTCGGTCGCTGTCCGAATGGGCCGCCATGGGCGACTGGCGCATGTTGTTCCTGCATCGCGATCGCATCGCGAAGGTGACCCCCGACGACGTGCAGCGCGTCGCGGCCGCCTACCTCAAGTCGTCCAACCGCACGACGGCGCTGTTCATTCCGACCAAGACTCCGGATCGCGCCGAGATCCCCGCGGCTCCGAACGTCGCGGCGATGCTCGCCGGCTACAAGGGCGGCGAAGTCGTGCAGGCCGGTGAAGCGTTCGACGCAACGCCGAAGAACATCGATGCGCGCACCAAGCGCGCGACGCTGCCGAACGGGATGCATCTCACCATGGTGCCGAAGCTCACGCGCGGCAATCGCGTGAATGCGCAGATCCTTCTGCGGCACGGCACGGAGGCATCGCTGACCGGCAAGGGCCAGGTCCCGGCATTCAGCAACCAGATGCTTTCGCGCGGCACGACGGCGCTCACGCGCCAGCAGGTGCAGGACTCGCTCGCGAAGCTGAAGGCTCAGGTCGGCATCTTCGGGGGTGACAACAGCGCCATCGCGTCGATCGAGACGACTCGTCCGAACCTGATGGCGGTGCTCGACCTGGTCGCACAGCAGTTGCGGTCGCCGCGCTTCGACCCCGTCGAGCTGGAAGCCTTGAAGAAGGAGAATCTGGCCTTCCTCGAGCAACAGAAATCGCAGCCGCAGTTCGTCGCCAGCCGCGCGCTGCAGAAAAAGCTGATGCCGAAGCCCAAGGGGCATCCGCTGTACACCTCGAACGCCGACGAGTTGATAGCTGACATCAATGCCGTCACGCCGGAAGCGTTGAAGGCGTTCCATCTGGGCTTCTACGGCGCCACATACGCCGACATGGCCGTCGTGGGCGATTTCGACGCGGCCGAAGTCACAGCGGCCGCGACCCGGCTGTTCGGCGATTGGAAGAATCCTCAGCCGTTCGCGCGGCTGGTGCGCACGTACGTGCGCAGCGATTCGTCGTTCGAGTCGATCGAGACGCCCGACAAGGCGAACGCCGTGTTCTCCGCGGCGCAGAACGTCGAGTTGAAGGATGATGACCCGGATTACCCGGCGGCCATCTTCGCGAACTTCATGTTGGGCGGTTCCGGCATGAGCTCGCGCATCACGGCGCGTCTGAGGCAGAAAGAAGGGATCAGCTATGGCGCCGGCGCGGGGCTGAACGTCCAACAGTTGGATCGGTACGGCACGTGGACGGCGAATGCGATCTTGGCGCCGCAGAACGTCGAGCGGCTCCAAACCGCGTTCCGTGAAGAGATCGACCGCGCGCTCAAGGACGGCTTTACTGCCGCGGAGATCGAGCAGTTCCGCGGTGGGTATCTCCAGGCTCGCAGTCAGGGCCGCGCGAACGACAACGAGCTCGTGGGCATCCTCGTGACCCGGCGGTTTGCCGGACGCACCATGACGTACGACGAGGATCTCGAAGGGAAGGTCGGGGCGCTGACGCCCGATCAGATCAACGCGGCGCTTCGGAAGTACATCGATCCGAAGAGGATGATCATCGTCCGCGCGGGTGATTTCGCCAAGAACCCGGCGCCGAAAGCGACGCCGTAGTAGTGGGATCGGAGTTCCAAGCGAGAGGGCTGGGCCAATCGCCCGGCCCTCTCTTTTTTCTCTCGAGCGAGGGGACTATCTCACCGTGGGAATGCAGACCATCGGACCGCGATTATCTCCCCACGCAATCGGAATTTCGATTGGCGTACACGTCCAATCTGGAAGCACCTCGCCCATGATCAGTCGAAGAATCCCACCCTCCTCGAGGCGCATCTCGCCGCCAGCATCGAGAACCAGACTCCAGTTCGTGGGTACTTGAACAGTCGCACCGCCAGCGATTTGCAAATTTTTGAAGGTCGGACCCGCCAGGCTCGCCGAAGCGAAATGCAGAAGTCCCGACCCCCTGGTCATGACCTGGACCGTGGCAAAGCTGCCTAGTCCGTTCATGGTGAGCGATAAACCTTCCGCTGGTGCTTCGCCGCTCATCCGGAGGATGTGTTCTCCCGAGCCGTTGAACGTTCGGGTGTCGCCGTCTCCGGTGAAGCTGAAATCGCCCAGGATGTTCAGGAGGCCACCGCCGAGCGTGGCGCTGCGGCCGTCGAAGACAGCTTTCCCACCGACATTTATAGTGCCGTTGGATTGATTGAGCTCACCGCCCACATGGTCCGCGTTGGCCTGCGTTCTGAGATCACGAGCCACGTTCATCGTCACGTCCGAGTTGACCGTGAGCGCACAGTTGATGATGATCTCGTTGACGTTCAGGGTACCGTCGACGAAGTATTCGAAGCCGCTGGGACAGCCTAGCTCGCCCGCTTCGACGAGCGCCCGGATGTTGCCGCGGATTCTCGTGGACGGCCGGCCGAGCGCGACGATGCCATCGCCAATGATCTCGCCGTCCGCGTAGACGGTGTCACCCACGTAGAGCTCGTTCCTGGCGAGGTCGAGGAACGATCCCGGCTCCATCATGAGCGGACCCGTGGAAGTATCCTTCGCGATCTTGGGCGTCGCATTGGGCGCGCGCATGCGCGGGATGAAGACGCGGTCCCTCTGCCGGGGCACCTGGCCTTGGAACCAATTGTCGGCGTTCGTCCACTCGCTGTCGCGCGCACCGGTCCAGACACGGTACGTTGACGTGTCGATGCCGACCGGCGCGACCGCGATGCGAATGGTCGCGCTGGGGTCGTGCCCGGCTGGCGGGGACACGAGTGTCGCGCTGACGACGCAGGATGTGAAGAGCGGCGGCAGGCCCACCGTGACTTCAGCTTGTCCTGCCCCACCGGTCGTGATGACGTCCGTCGCGATCCCGCACATCGACGTATCGCTCACGAATTTCACGTTGTGTCCGGGAAGCTTGTTATAGCCGTCGGAGACAGATACGGTGAAGGACCCGACGCTCGACGGGTTGAGACGATTGTACTCCTGTGAGGTGAAAATCGATGACGCGAGACCCGGCGAGAGCGTAATCTCGTCAGTCAGCGCGCTGTCGATGCCGGGGTCCGCGGTGCTGCTCAGCCAGCGTTTGAAAACGAGCCGGAAAGGAATTCCGGCGTCGCCCTCGAGCAAAATGTTCTCGAAGGTCGCGAGGCCGTTCGCATCGGTTACCGCCAGTGTATCGCCGCTCCCGAAGCTGATATTCATGTCGGCCAGCGTCCACTCGGGATGAATCAGGACGCCGGCCAGCCTCACTGGATTGCTATCCGCGTCCGCAAGCTGGACCTTCGGCTTCTTCGTGAAGCCAACGCCGCTCGGCGGATCCAGATTCGGCATTTCTGCCATCAACAGCTTCTCGGCGATGTACGCGCGGAACTCCACCGGCGTGAGGTCGGCATGCGTGACGCGCACCTTCTGCACGCCCGAGACCCCCACGTCCCACGTTGTCTGCGCGATACCATCCAGGTCGCTCGTGGCAGTGACGAAGGGATCGGATGAGTGGCCGCTCACATTGCCGCCGCCGCTCAATACCTCGAACTCGATCGGCTCGCTGCCCATGAAATCGCCATTCGTGTCGAGCAGCTTCACCTTCAAGGGCGCCGCGAGCTGCGCGCCTTTCAACGAACCCTGCTCGTTGCCGCTCACGACAACGATCTGTGCGGCGGGCGCCGGCTGAATCGCGAATGAATTGCTCGGCACGCTCAACGCACCGCTCGTGGCGCCGAGGACGTATGTCCCCGCCTTGCTGACGCTGACGCTGAATGTCGCCAGCCCCGCAGCGGCGTTCTGTGTGGTCTCGGCGGTTGTCGGTCCGAGAATCGCCCCTACGGGGGGCACGACGATGTCGGATCTGAACACCAGCGTCGCCGCGGCCGTCGCGCCGGCTCCCGTGGTGACGCGATTGGAGAACTGGTCGAGGATCTCGACGGTAATCGCCGGCACAATGATGTGCCGCGCAATTGCCGGAGAGGGTTGTTGGATGAACGCCAGACTGCTTGCGCTCGCGTGCGTCACAGTCGCCGCGAATCTCACCGTGTCGCTCAATCCGGGCGCGGTGACGAGCGTCGTGTCGAATCCCGGGAGCGTCTGAAGACGCCGGCCCGTTAGCGCGGCCTTTCCAGCGGCATCGGTCGTTACGAACACGACGGTGTCCGGCTGAGCGTCGATCGACGATCCCATACCTCCGTGCCGGCGAAACTTGACCTGCACCCCAGGGACCGGGTTGTGCGACGCGT
The DNA here is from genome assembly GCA_040902075.1 of Gemmatimonadaceae bacterium. GTDB lineage: Bacteria > Gemmatimonadota > Gemmatimonadetes > Gemmatimonadales > Gemmatimonadaceae > DASPMP01. The sequence goes on along the minus strand of JBBDXZ010000134.1, from coordinate 5,776 downwards.
CCTTCACGATCACGCTCGGCAGATTTGCCGCGCTTATGCTCGCGCCCGCGCTGTCCGTAAGAGTGAGGGCGGCCGGATCGATCGGGCCCAGGAGAGCTGGCACTCCAGGGCTCACGGTCACCGAAGCGGTGTCGCTTGCGAGGCCAGCGGACGCGAACGTCAGCTGCGCCAGACCCGAAGCGCCTGACACGCCCAGGCTCGTGAACGTCGCGATGCCCGACGCCGCCGTTACATTCGTCGTGCCCGTGAGCGTCACGCCGTCAGTTACGGTGGCGCCGACGGTGGCGCTGCTCGCTGTGATGGTGTTCCCGAACGCGTCGGAGATTCTCGCGACGGGTTGCGTCGAGAAGGGAGTACCGTTCTCGACCGGCGACGATGGCCGCTGCGTCACGATCACGCGCGCCGCGGCCGCGGGATTGACCGTAAGCATGATCGCGACCGGACTCCCGGACAGCGTTGCGTTCGAAGCGGTCATCGTGTACTGCCCCGCGACGGTCTGCGCCGGCGCGTTGCCGAGTGAGAATCGGCCGGTGGCGTCGGTCTTCACTGTGGTGTCCTTCAGCGTTGCCCCGCCGCTGGTGACGACGATGCGCAACTCGACGTCCGCGATCCCATTGCCGCCGGCGTCGGTGACCACGAGCGACGGAGGATTCGCGATGGCCGCGCCGGCGGTGACGGTGATCGTGCCGGCGCCGTCCAACGTCAGCGACGTTGGAGCGCCCAGAGTCACCTCGATGTTACTGGACACGGCGCTCGCAAGCGTGTCCTGTGCGAAGGTCAGCGACACAACGCCCGGGGGCCCGGAGACGTTGAGGTTCGTGAACTCGACGACGCCGGCGGCGTTCGTGTTCGCCGTCGTCGTTCCGCCGAGGATGCGCCCATTGGCCGCTGTGAGCAGTGCGGTCACCGCGATATTCTGAGCGGGAACGGTATTTCCGAACGCGTCCTGCAGCTGCACTTTCGGCTGTGTCTCGAACGGGGTACCCGACGAGGCGCTCGCCGACGGCTGCTGCGTCATGGCGAGTTTCGCGGCGTTGTCAGGCGTCGCGGTTGCGGGCACGTCCCCGGTCAGGACGCCGACCGACGCACGCGCTGAATACGGGCCCGCGACGGTGCCGAGCGTGAATGTCGCGCTCGCGCGCCCGTTGGCGTCCGTCACGATACTGGGGGGCGACACACTGCCGCCGCCGGCCGTCACGGCGAAGACCACGGTTGTGCCAGGCACGGGCAGGCCATCGGCCGCCCGAACCTCCACGACCATCGGCTGGGGCAGGACGGTTCCGACTTTAGCGGTCTGGCCGCCGCCGCTGATGATCGCCAAGGACGTCGGCGGAGGAACGAACGTGACACTCGTTTCGTCACTGACCCCGGTCGGTAGCTCGCCCCGCACCTGGACCGTTCCGCGTACGCCCGTTCCCGTGAGCACACCCGCATCCGACATCACCGCGATGGTCTGATCGCTGGATGTCCAGCGCACGAGCAGGTTCGGGACGGGCTGGTTGTTGGCATCCCTGGCCGTCGCTTGAAACGTCACGCTCTCCGTCGTGGAGATCGTCGCGTTCTTTGGCGAGATCTCCATTGAGACCGCCGACGCGCCCGGACCGGTGTAGACGATCTGGATCGGTGGCGGAGCAGCGTTCGAAACTCCTGCCGTTACCGTGATGTTCTGCGTGCCCGAGAACAGCACCTGATCGCCATCGCGAAGCTCGATACTCGCTGTGAGCACTTCCTGGGCGCCAGTCAGCGGAACCGAGAGCTGCAACACCACGGAATCCTGACCCGCGGCCACGGCCACCGTCGTGTCGACGGCGATTTCACCGTTCGCGTATCTCAGGACGACGTGGAGGTTGTTCACCTCGAGCTGGAACGCAACCAGGTTGCGATAGATGTCGGCGGCGGCATCGCTGAACGACGGCGCAAGACCGACGAGCGCGCGCAACCCTTTGGCCCGGGGGCCGGTCGGGGAGCTATCTGCGCAGGTAACGGCTACTAAAAAAACGAGGCCGCCCGCGAGGATCGACCCGAGGCGCCGAAAGGTCGGATTGTGCACCCACAAACATCCCCGGATGCACCGGCAGATTCAACAACCTGGATCACAATTCTTGGGTTTTTTTACGGGCTAGAAGCGAACGATTTCCTCCACAGCCCGCTTCACATCGTCCACCTGCGGCAGAATCGCGTCTTCGAGCCGAGGGGCATACCCCACATATGTGTCCGCGGACGCCACCCGCTTTACGGGCGCGTCGAGCCACGCGAAGCAATCGTCGGCGATCCGGGCGGCGATCTCCGCGCCGTACCCCCACGAGAGCGAGTCCTCGTACAGCACGATGACGCGCGAGGTCTTCTTCACCGATTCAAAAGCCGCGCTCTGGTCCCATGGAGAGAGCGACCGCAGATCGATGACCTCCGCGGAGGGGCCGCCACTCTCCGCCAACTGATTGGCTGCCACGAACGCGCGCTGCACCGTCGCGCCGTACGTGACAATGGTCACGTCCGTCCCTCGGCGCACCGTCCGCGCCTTGCCGAACGGGATCATGAAGTTCGGACCGGGATACGCGGCCTTGTTGTAGGTCTGCCGGTAGAGATGCTTGTGCTCGAGAAAGATCACCGGATCGTCGCAGCGGATCGCGGTGCGCAGCAGGCCATTGGCGTCGAGCGCCGTGGCGGGGCAGATGACACGCAGGCCGGGGCAGTGCGTGAAGAGCGCCGCGCCGGTCTGCGAGTGGTAGATCGCGCCGCGAATGTAGCCGCCGTAGGTAGTCCGTACTACCAAAGGGGCACTGTACACCCCATTAGAACGCCAGCGCATTGTGCTCAGCTCGTCGCGAAGCTGCATGTACGCGGGCCAGATGTAGTCGAAGAACTGAATCTCGATGACGGGTTTGAAGCCGCGCAGCGCCAATCCTATGGCGCGGCCGACGATGTTCGCTTCGGCGAGCGGAGTGTTGTACACCCGATCGTCACCGAACTCCTTCTGCAGCCCCCACGTGACTTTGAAGACGCCGCCTTTTCCCTTCACCTTGCCCAAATGCTGCGATCGTGAGACGTCGGCCACGTCCTCGCCAAAGACCAGCACCTTCGGGTTGCGCCGCATCTCGTCCTTCATGGCGGCGTTGAGCAGGTCCACCATCGTCGTCTCGTTCCCCGAGAACTGCGGATCGTCCTCGGTGTCGAACTGCTCGCTCGTCGGATCGACCTCCGGCGAGTAGACGTGATGGTAGACGGTTTCCGGACCGGGCTGCTCCTGCGCGAGCGCGTCGTCGGTGGCCGCCTGCACTTCCTCGTCGACTTCCCGCTGAATGCGCTCGATCTCCGCTTTCGTTGCGTGTCCTTCGTCCACGAGCCAGCGCGGGAATGTGGAGATGGGATCGCGACGCGCATCGGCGTCCCGCTCCTCCGGCGGACGGTAGAACACCTCGTCGTCCGACAGCGAGTGCGAGTACGGACGAATGACCTTGGCGTGCACGAATGCGGGACCCTTTCTCTTTCGAGCGTGATCCACCGCCTTGCGCATCACTTCGAGCGACGCCTGAAAATCAGTTCCGTCCACTTCCTGGATGTAGAGATCGGGGAAGCCACTGACGAGCTTCGAGATCGACCCGCCCGCGGTGCCCACTTCCACCGGCACCGAGATGGCGTACCCGTTGTCCTCCACCAGATAGACGACCGGCAGCTTGAGGTTCGTCGCGGTGTTCAGCGACTCCCAGAACTCGCCTTCGCTCGTGGTACCTTCGCCAGTCGTGACCAACACCACCTCGTCCTTCTCGAATCCGTCGGCGACGCCGAGCGCTTTCGCCTTCATGACGGCTTCCGCTGAACCGACGGCCTGGAGGAACTGGGTGCCGGTCGGCGACGAGACCGACACGATGTTCAGGCCTTTGTGCCCCCAATGGCTGGGCATCTGCCGGCCGCCGGAGTTGGGATCCTTCGCTGCGCCAACCGCGGAGTAGAGCATCTCCGCCGCCGTCTCGCCGAGCTGAAGGCAGAGGGCCCGGTCCCGATAGTAGAGGTAGAACCAGTCGTAGCCGGGTTTGAGGACCATCCCGGCCGCCGTCAACACCGCTTCGTGACCGGCGCCAGATATCTGGAAGAAGATCTTGTTCTGGCGCTTGAGCTGGATCTCCTTGTCGTCCAGTCGGCGCGACAGGAACATGGTGCGATAAACGCCCAGGAGCTGCTCTTTGGAGAGCTCACTCGGCGCCTTGCGCTCGGTTCTGGTCGAGGTGGCCATGGGCACAAAAGATAATGTTTAGTGCCACGCGAAGCGTGGCAGTTCTCCGCCCCTCGGGGCGCCGGCTAATTCCGTCTGGCACTCCCCATGCGAGTGCAACACCACTATGAGCCTAGCTGATCGCCATTGCACATTTTGCGACTTGATTTACGGTGCCGGAGAAGTGTCCATCTGCTATGAGGATGGGGAAGCCATCGCGTTCATGGACGTTCAGCCCGTGAATGCTGGACACGTCCTGGTCGTTCCACGCCGGCATTACGAACGGTTCGAGGACGTACCGCAGGAGCTCGCCATGCATCTCTTTCGCGTGGCGGCCAAGCTCGTGCCCGCGGTGAAGAGCGTCGCGAACGCCGAAGGGATGAACATCGTGGTAAATAGTGGCAAGGCGGCGGGACAGGATGAGCCGCACTATCACGTGCACATCATTCCGCGTCGCGCGGACGATGGCTTCGACATCCCGCTTCCATTCGCCGGTTCCGAGATGCCCGACCGGACGCTCCTCGACGCGACGGCGGTCCGGATCATGACGGCGCTTCGGGATCCCATGGCCGTGCTTCGGCGGGTGAATCTCGATGATCGGAGTCCGGGCAGACGACAGACCGACCGGGTCGCGACAGTAACTTGACTCTTGCGCGAACGAGCTCGACATCACATTAGTACCGCGAAGGCGACCTTCTCCCCCCTCGGAGGCACCCCACGCTGGTTCGACAGCGACGATCTTTTAGCCTAGGATGCCGACGCGCCCGACAGTGGCGCGTCCCGTTGGTCGCCGGGAAAAAAACCACGAAATGGTCTGCCGCCCCGCGCTGGGAATTCCTCCCGTCGCGGGGCGTCGAATTTTCTCGCGAGGTGAAATGTCCGTTCGAAGACAGCGTCACCGCGTCATGCTTCCCACCGCCCGCCTCCGCCGCCCTCGCCGCCCGGGCGTCAGCAACTTCCGCGGAGCCCGATACAAGCGCGCCATCAAGCGTGCGACCATGCGAGACTGTGGCCGACGCTGCGTTTACTGCGCCACCGCGCTCAATTTCGAGACGGCCACTCTCGACCACGTGTACCCGCTTGCGCACGGCGGCGTGCATCATCCCGGCAATGTCGTTCTCGCGTGCAATCGCTGTAACAGCCTGAAAAGTGATCTTCTCCCCTACGAATTCTTCGCCGCCTATCCCTGGGCCGGCGCCAACTTTATGCGGTACGCTCGGGCCGTTCATCGCGCGTTGAAGCGCGCGGCACGTCGAGCCGTAAGTCTGGCTTACGCTGAAGCTGCCTAGAACTGCCGCGGCTGCGCCGCGGAGAAGTGCCGTGCCTTCGGCACGGAGAAACGCCACGCCTTCGGCACGGAGAAGTGCCGTGCCTTCGGCACGGAGAAATGCCACGCCTTCGGCACGGAGAAATGCCACGCCTTCGGCGCGGAGAAATGCCACGCCTTCGGCGCGGATTCGTAGCCATCCGGCGAGCAGCGCCGGCTGTTCTCCGCGGCGAAGCCGCGGCCCTTCTCCGCACCGCAGGTGCGGCAGTTCTCCGCACCGCAGGTGCGGCAGTTCTCCG
>JBBDXZ010000133.1:0-13818 GCA_040902075.1 Gemmatimonadaceae bacterium | reverse complement strand
CGATCACGACGTCGTGAGCGCCGGGTTCCTGCTGTCGCCACGGGGCCTTGCAGCATTGTCCGCTTCCGATCGGGGCGACGCACCGGAGCTGTGGCGCGTATTGCTGCGACGGTATCCGACGATCGCCGGGATCTTTCAGGACGCCAGGGCTCTCATCCCCATGCGCTTCCAGCGCAGTATTCAGCATCGCCTCACTCAGGCCGCCGGCGATCGCTGGCTCCTGCTGCCGCATGCCTACGCGTTCGTTGATCCCCTCTTTTCTACCGGGATCGCCTGGAGCCTGCGTGCCATCGAACGGATCGGGCTGATGTTCGAGTCGCCGGCGCGCGGGACTCGCAGTCCGGCACGCGAGGATCTGGCGCGCTACGCGGACATGCTCGGTCGGGAGGCGGATCAGATCGACGTGCTCGTCGCCGGCGCGTACGAGGCGATGTCGCACTTCGATCTTTTCGCGGCGCACGCGATGATCTATTTCGCGATCGTTTCCTTCGCCGAAGTTCACCAGCGCCTTTGGCCCGACGACTCAGCCGCCTGGACCGGCTTTCTCGCGGTCGGCGAACGAGACTGCGAGTCGGTACCGCGCGAAGCATTTCGGCGGATTCAGGGCATCACCGGATGCGTTGGTCGTACCGGGTCAGCGGACGAGCGGCGGGCATATGCGGACTGGGTGCGTGCTGCGATCGAACCGAAAAACATCGCCGGACTCGCCGACCCGGCGCGAAACAATCTCTATCCGGTGGACCTCGACATGCTGATCGAGCGCCACGGAAAGATCGAGCTGACTCGCGATCAGCTAGTGGCAGCGCTGCCTGCTCTCCGCGGTATGTCGGTGAAGGTGTCCGAGCCAGCGTCGCGCTGACGCCCCGGACCTGCCAGGTGTCTGTGTTTGGCCTAGACGCGAGGGATCTGGGGCAGCTGATCGAAATGTTTGTCTCTGGCGTACAAGACGAGATCATGCTGGAGGACGCTGGCGGCGATCCAGATGTCGTTGGTGGGAATCGGCGTCCCCAGTTGGCGGAGCTGACGGTAGATCGACGCGTAATGATGCGTGGTCTGGTCATCGGGGATCAGCACAAACACGCCGGACCGCAGCAGGAATCGGCGTAGCGCGCCCTCGTTCCGCGCGCCCTGGCGCCCGACGGCGAACCCGGCCCGCAATTCGCCGAGCACCATGAGCGGGAGGTGAATCGCTTCCGCGCTCTCGAGAACCTCGACGGCTGCGCGGTCGCCGCGAACGAAATCGACATACCGATTCGTGTCCAGCGCGATTCTCACGGCCAGAGTCGCTCGTCGACGGTGTCCTGTTCGCGTATCGCGTCGTCGAACTCGGGATCCTCGGCCCAGGAACCGGCGAGATCGCTGAGATTCCGGTGACGGACGCGCTCATCGGACAGGCCCATCCCGCGAGCCAACGCTTCGAGCGCGATCTCATTCAAGCTGGCGTCCCGCTCCCTTGCTCTCCGTCGCAGCACCCGATCGAGAAACGCCGGAATGTTGCGGATCGTATATTGCATGCATCGAGTGTAGGCACTGATGGCACGAGATGCAAGCAGCCTATCGATGTACGGGAACCGGCTCTGGCGGCGCTGGCGGCGATGGCGATGGCGGCGGCGGTGATGCGGCCTTCAGACGCGAGATCGGCAATTGTGCGGGCAACCTTGAGTACGCGATTGTACGCCCGTGCGGACAGCGCCATCGCTTCGGCGGCCGTGTCGAGTAGCTCCCGCCCTTCAGGCGTGAGGTCGGCGACCAACGTACGTCCGCTCGCTTGCGCGTTGTATGAGACGCTGCCACTCGACGCATACCGCGCCCGCTGTCGCGCGCGCGCGGCCTCCACACGCTTGCGAACGAGCGCCGAGGGCTCGGCTGGCCCGACAGCCCCGAGCTGCCGGAGGGGTACGGGTGAAAGGGTAAGGTGTAAGTCGATGCGGTCGAGGAGCGGTCCGGATAGTCGCGAGCGATAGCGCGCGACAGTGCGCTGCGTCCAAAGCCAGGCTACCCCAAATCAGTCAAGAGGTTAGGTGACCATCTCAAGGTGCGGCGTCTCGATCTTGGGCTTACACAAAAGGAGGCTGCTGTCAGATTGGCCGTCGACACCGACAGCGTCCGAAACTGGGAAGCGGGGCGCACCACGATAGCAATGCGATTTTATCCGGCATTGCTCGAATTCCTCGGGCACAGTCCCTTTCCACAATGCCAATCGGAAGGACAACTGATCGAGCGAGAGAGAAAGACGCGTGGATGGTCCAGAAAGCGGCTCGCGCTACTGGCTGGCGTTGACGAAGCTACCGTCAAAAGGCTTGAAATAGACCGGCCGCGCATCGTCCCGCGATCGCGTGCGGCAGTGCCTCGAATCCTGGGGATGAACGCCTAGTCAGTTCTCGAGCACGGGACGCCGACTCTCGATTCTTCGACCATTCGCGCGCGGTAAGCATCCCAGCCGTCGTCGCAACGACGGCGCTCAGGCCCGTGGCCAACCCGAGACCAAGGCTCACGTGCGTCGGCGTTTCATTCGAGGCTGTCCCCACTTGTCCATCTCACCACCGCAGCTGTTGCAGGACCATCCGCCCCACAACGCCTGGCGGAGGGATGCCGGCATGCGAAGATGTGGCTGCAACTGACCACAGCGGGGACACACTACACTCGTCGCATTGATGCCCCAGAGTCCGGTGCGACGTCGAGTCGAAATCGCCACGACAACGCCGACGAGTACGGCCAGAATGATGCTGGCAATCGAGGCAATGATCATACGCTGCGTCGAGACTTTGTTGACCACATCATCGGTTGCGGTGCCGTCCGTCGGTAGAAATGGGGATCAATTCAGAGCGGATTCGCACAAGACTAATACGGATACAGAATACGATTGATTGTATTACAGATAGCCATGGCAAGCGCCATCGAATACAATGCCCCGGCGGAGGCCAAACCTGCACCCGGTATGGCTCCAACGCCTCCAATGAAGAACCCGATGATGCCGCCAGCGATGTCCGCGCCCACTACGCGCCTCCAACTGATGTAGTCCCCGCAACCGGGAACCGTCTCACCAGATGCGAAGCGTAGGGGAGTGCGCGCATCTCCAACGCCGGCTGGTCCGGAGGTCTCAAATTCCTCAAAGCACTCCTCGGAGTTGGGCTCTGAAATTTTCACGCACATCTGATCATACTCTCGCCACACGACCATCGCTGCGGCCTCTAAGTTGGCCAGCGTAACCCAATAGTCATAGGAGTCGACAGCGATGCTCGTGGCAGAATACACCGCATCCAGTTCAGTACCGGAGAGCGAAGACTCGGCGTCGAGAACGATGGCGTTGATGGTCGAAACAATTTCAGATCCGCTCGAGCTCGAATTGACACTGGCCTGAATCGCATCGAGATACGGCTGCGGGTCGCCCGAAAGCGCGGTCGTGGCGGGCGGAGCGACGTGTGGCGCGCTTGTAGAAGCCGGACGAACGCCTGCCTTCTCCCCACGGCACATCGTGGCAAGCGCGGAGTCGAAGTACGACTCGACTCTTGCATCGATCAACTTCAACGTATCGCGGCCGAAAACTTTCTTCGTGTTCGTCCACGCGCCTCGAAAGCTTGCGCACCTGCGATGTGGTCGGGGCTTGGCTATTTCCAGGACGAACTGTCGCATCATTTCATTGTGAAACCTGCCGACATCCCGTTTCGGGTTCCGAGCCCGAAACTGGGCGACTGACACCCGGTGCTCGGCGCCAATCGAACGTGCAGACGAGAGAATCGCTTCCGCTGTGCGGAACGAAGCACCTTGCAAGTCCACAGCGCTATCGCCTGCGCCGCAACCAGCGAGAAGCAGCGGCATGGCCAGGGTACGCCAAACGCGGTTGCTGACGTGTTGGACACAAAGAAATGAGCGGAACATGTTTTCGAGCGTTAAGGTTCCAAAATGTGCGGCCGTCAGGTGGAAGAAAGGGCCGGCTTAACGACTGAATGAATCGGAGGAGGGCGTCATCGCGGCGTCATCGGCATGACTCGGCGCGTCAATCGGCTCGGGTAGGATTAGAGACGACGCAGAATCGGGCTAAAGTGGCGCGAGGGGGGAATCCACATCAATGTTGCTTTTTTACGACATTTCCCACACTGACGAACACGTCTTTGCGTACGGTCTGCGAAGGGGTAACGGCGGTTATGATCGTTCCGATACCGATTGCGATCGGCGCAAAATCGCCTACTTAGTGGAAGAGATTGACGGCCGGTATCGCAGGGCCTCAGCGATGTGTGGTGGCGAGATGCGCTGCTCGTGCGCGAGATCCGCAATGGTCCGTGCCACCTTGATAACGCGATTGTAGGCGCGCGCCGACAGCGCGAGCGATTCGGCTGCCGAGTCGAGTAAGTCACGGCCCTCGCGATCGACGAAGTGCAACAGCGCTCTTCCACTCGCCTGCGCATTACAGCTCATGCTGCCGTCGTGGGCGTATCGCAAGTGCTGCGCGTGACGAGCGGCTTCAACTCGTTGTCGTACTGCCGCCGAGAATTCTGCAACGTTGCTCGAGCCGAGTAGCCTTAGCGGGACCGGTGCAAGCGTCAAATGCAGGTCGATGCGGTCGAGCATCGGCCCAGAAAGTCGCGCCCGATATCGCCGAACCTCCTCATCGGAACAGATGCAGGGCTTGGTGGGATGGCCGAGATAGGAACACTTGCATGGGTTCATCGCCGCGATGAGCGTGAATCGCGCGGGATAGGTCACGACTGACGACGCGCGCGCGATAATGACGCGCCCGTCCTCCAGCGGTTGCCGGAGCGCCTCGAGCGTGTGACGTGGGAACTCGAGCAGTTCGTCGAGGAACAGCACGCCGTGATGCGCCAGACTCACCTCGCCAGGCCGCGGAGAGCTTCCGCCGCCGACGAGCCCCGCGGTCGACACCGAATGATGCGGCGCGCGGAATGGACGCCCGATCGCGATCGCGCCGGATCCGTTCAGCATGCCGGCGACGGAGTGGATCGCCGTTACCTCGAGCGCTTCCTCCTCCGTGAGCGCGGGCAGGATCGAGGGAAGTCGACGCGCGAGCATCGTCTTGCCGGCGCCGGGCGGGCCGATGAGCAGGACGTTGTGCCCTCCGGCGGCCGCGATCTCGAGGGCGCGTTTGGCGCTTTCCTGCCCGACGACGTCCGCGAAATCGGATGCGAGGTCTTCGGGCGTATGGCCGTTGACTCGATCCGAAAGTGGCAACGCGCCCCCTTGCAACCAGCTCACGAGCTCCGCAATGGACGCCGGGGCGCACATCGCGAGATCGCGCACGAGCGACGCTTCCGCGAGATTCGCTTGCGGGAGCACGAGCGTATGACGCTCGCCGTTGCGCCTGAGCCGCCGCGCGACGGAAAGCACGCCGCGTACCGGCCGCACGCTGCCGTCGAGTCCCAGCTCGCCGAGAAATACGGTGCCGCGAACGGCGACTTCGTCCACGACACCGAATGCAACGAGCACCGCGACGGCGATCGGGAGGTCGAACGCGGTACCGACCTTCGCCACGTCTGCCGGAGCAAGGTTGACCGTGATTCTTCGAGGTGGCAGATCGATGCCGGCGTTCGCGAGTGCCGCCGCGACACGCTCGCGACTTTCCTTCACCGAGCTCGCGGCCATTCCGACGATCGTCCACAGCGGGAGCCCCCGCGTGCAGTCTACTTCGACCGTTACGTCAAAGGCCTCCACGCCGAGCACGGCGGCGGACCGGACCGCGGCAAGCATCGGTCACGATAGCCCCGCGCGCCGGACGCGCGTCAGCGAAGCATTGCAGCCCGCACCGTTTCAAACCGAAGCGGTGGTATTCAAGGTTCGAGTCATGACCGTCGCCGAGGCGGGACAGGCTTTCGTGAACTCATCCGTCTCGCGCACGGCGTCGGGCACCTCCGCGCGCGAGATCTTCTTGAAACCGAAGCTCGGGAAATAATGCTCCGCCGTGGTCGTGAGCAGATAGAGCGCCCGGATGCCGCGCGACTCGGCTTCCGCAATCGCGCGCGTCACCAGCGCGCGGCCGACGCCACGACTGCGCCACTCCGGCAAGACGGCCACTGAGCGGAGAAGGGCATCGTCACAACAGACCTCGAGCCCCGCGACGCCGACAATGTCACCGTCGGCGTCCGCGACGACGAAGTCCTTCAACGCCTCGCGTACCCCCGCGAGCGGGAGATCGCTCTCGGTCAGCAGCTTTTCGACGAGCGGCAGGTCATGCGCGGTCGCGGCGCGAATGTTGGCCGTGGCGATCACGAGCAGCACTCCGGACCGCAGCAGCTTTTCTCGGCGACCGGTATCGCTTTGGCTCTCGCGCCGGGTTTTGTCGCGCGCACGAACCCGCTCATGAATTTGCCGTCCATGTCTTTCGCGATCTCCGAATGGAGTCCCGTTCCATCCAGCAGCGCCGCGCCGTCTTCAGCGGTATAGACTCGCGTCGGCTCGATGCTGGGATTCTCGAAACCCACTTCCTTCAACATCGCCAGGAACTCCTGCTCATCCAGAGCTCCCGCGACGCACCCGGTCCAGAGCTCCATGCTTTTCCTGACCTCGGCGGGCAGCTCGCCGCGAGTCACGATGTCGCTCACCGCGAACCGCCCGCCCGGCTTCAGCACGCGGAATGCCTCCGCGAGCACGCTGCGCTTGTCGCCCGAGAGATTGATCACACAGTTCGAGATGATCACGTCCACTGTGCTCGAGGGGAGAGGAATCGCCTCGATGTGTCCCTTGAGGAACTCCACGTTCGTCGCGCCAGCCTTGGCTTTGTTCTCCAGCGCGAGCGCCAGCATCTCGTCGGTCATGTCCAGGCCGTAGGCCTTTCCCGTCGGACCCACGCGCTTGGCCGACAGCAAGACGTCGATGCCGCCGCCCGAGCCGAGGTCGAGCACGGTCTCGCCCTCGTGCAGTTCCGCGAGCGCGGTGGGATTCCCGCAGCCAAGTGAGGCGAGCAGCGCCTGCTCCGGGATGCCGGCAGTCTGTCCGGCTTCATAGAGGTCGGAGGTGATGGGATCCCACGACTCCGTCGTGGTTCCGCAGCAGCCGCTGGAGCCTTCGGCGGGGCCGCAGCAGATGCTCGGTACTCCCGCTGCCGCGCGCTTGGCCGCCTCGCCGTAGCGGGCCTGAACCGTCGCGCGAATCTCGTCCAGCGTGGTGGGGACCTGTGTCGTTTTAGTCATAGGGATACTCGATCAAAAAAAGTTGATGTATCAGAGAAAAAAAAGAGCATCGCGACTCAACAGCACCCATCGTCCTTCACAACGAGCCGCCGGGCCGAGGGCTTCATGTCGCCGAGCAGCTCCTGCACTTCGCCAAAGGCCTCGCGGTTCAACGAATAGTGAACCCAACGCCCGTCGCGCCGGTCCACGACGAGCCCGGCATCCTTCAGGACCTTCAAATGGAAGGACAGCCGCGACTGCGCCGCCTCGAGAAGGTCGGTGAGGTCGCACACGCACCGCTCGCCTGAACGCAGGCGCTGGACGATCTCGAGCCTGGTCTCGTCCGAGAGTGCATGAAAGAGCTCTACGGCTCGAGAGAGGTCAGGGCTGGTCACGGTGGCCATGGATCGAACTATATCAACCAAACTTGATACGTCAAGAGGGCCGACTCTTGGTTCGTATTTGGGCTGCCGGGATCGCGTTCCTTACCGAGGACGCCCGAACACCTGGATCCAATACGGCTCGCCGCGCGAGCTGCGCGCCATGGCCGCCCCCATCTCGGTGAGATTCGGATCGAGGATGTTCGCGCGGTGGCCACTCGAGTTCATCCAGGTCGTCACGGCGCTCTGCGCGTTCGACTGATTCCACGCGACGTTCTCGGCAGCATTCGCGTATTCATATCCGACCGCCTGAAGCCGCGATTGCATGGTTGGATATCGCGCACCCGGGATGGTGTGATCCAGACGCTGATATGTCGCCATCTGCTCGGCATGCAGACGCGCGGCTTCCATCAGCCGTGAGCTGGTGGCGAGCGGGGAGCGCCCATTCTGTGTCCTGGCAATGTTCGTGTACCGCACGATATCCGCCGCGACCGTGTTTGGATCGCCTCCAGCACCAGCGCCCGGCGATCAGCGATAGCGCATAAGAAAGAGCCGAGGTCCGCGGGGTTCGCATGACCTCGGCTCCGTGCAGAAGGTATACCTCGGTTTACGGCCTGTCTTTGAAGAGGTCGTTGAGATCGGTGTGCTTGGTTCCCAACGGAACGGGCCGGCCGTCGATGAACAGATACTTCGTGTCGGTCTTGGCCTCGAGCAGATCGCCGGTGGTCACGACGAGGTTGGCGACCTTGCCGACCTCGATGGAGCCGAATTTGTCGGCCACGCCCATGATCTGAGCGGGATACAAGGTCACCGACTTGAGCGCTTCGTCCTTCGGCAGGCCGAACGCCGCCGCCATGCCAGCGTTGTAGGGCAAATTACGGGTTTCGGCGCCACCGCCTTCCGAGATCGCAAACCGCACCCCCGCCTGATGGAGCTTCCCGGGGCTCGAGTAGTTCACGTCGTACGGGTCGTCCTCGCTCCGCGGCATCGAGAGCACGCTACTGACGATCACCGGCACGTCGTTCTCGCGAAGGAATTGCGCGACTTTCCAGGCATCGCCCCCGCCAAGGATGATCGGCTTGAGCTTCATTTCCTTGGCGAAGTTCACCGCCGTGCGAATGTCGTTCGGGCGGTCCGCCGTGAAGATCACCGGCATCTGTCCACGGACCGCGGGCAGGAGCGAGGCCAGCACGACGTCGCGATGCACGCGCGGCAGGGTGCGATCGCGATCCGCCGCGTCGATCGCTTTGCCGTAGGCCTCGGCGTCGCGAAGAATCTGTCGCAGTGAATCCAGCTGGCGCTCGCGCATGCGTTGCGCATCCTGCGTGTTTTCCTGCTGCTGCCCGCCGAATCCGCCGAAGCCGCGGCCAGCGAAACCGGAGCGGGGCAGGTTGATCACGAGCGCCGCGCGCGGGATGACCTGCATCTCTGGCGGCGTCCAGCCGGCGAGATTCACGATCGCCGCCTGGCCGGAAATGATCCCGCCGCTCGGCAGCGACGCGACGTGCGTGATACCAACGACGCGCGTGACACCGACGTGCGCGCTGTGCGGATTCAAGCCGTAAATGGCCTGCGCGTTCGGATTGAAGCTGCCGACTTCCGCGACATCCACGGTCGAAGCCGCGCCCTGACCGATCTCCGAGAGCCCCATCGACGTGCCGGCGTCCATCATGCCAGGGTACACCGTGAGTCCGGACGCGTCGATCGTGCGCGCGCCCGAGGGGATGGCGACGTTGGCGCCGACCGCGGCGATCTTGCCGTCGCTGATGACCACCGTGCCGCGAGGGATTTCAGCGCCCACGACGGGGACGATCTTCGCGTTGGTGATCGCGTAGGTGCCCCGCGGACCGGGCATCGGATTGTGCGACCCGAGTTGGGCGGAGAGTTGTGTGGCGGTCGACACCAGCATCACCGCGGCGACCGTAACGGCGCTTCCGAAGCGCATTGGCATATGACTTGTCATGGTAGGATTACCCTCCGTTGATCGGCGCGCGCGGGACGATTCTCCTCCGCCCGCTCCAGCTCCGCGCGCTGCTGCTCCCTCTGCGCGCGCTTTGCGATATCCTGCTGGCGGTCGAAGAAAACTTCGCCGTCGATGAAGGTCGTCTGGACGTTGGCGAACACGCTGAGCGGATGCGCGTTCCAGATCGCCAGGTCCGCATCCTTGCCGACTTCGATCGATCCCACGCGACTCCCGACGCCGAGCTGCACGGCGCCGTTGTACGTGACGGTCTTCAGGGCCTCCTCTTCCGTCAGTCCGCCGTAGCGCATGAGCTTCGCGGCGTCGATGTTGAGCCGGCGGACACGCTCGTCGGAGTCGGAGTTGATCGTCTGAAGCACGCCGTGCCGCAGCATGATTGCGTTGTTGTACGGAATGGCGTCGTACGCTTCGATCTTGTACGACCAGCTGTCGGCGAACGACGACGCACCGGCGCCGGCCTTCGCGATTTCAGTCGCGATCTTGTAGCCCTCGAGCACGTGCTGCAGGGTGGCGATCTTGAAGCCGAACTCGTTGGCGACATTCAACAGCATCAAGTGTTCGTCCGCGCGGTATCCGTGCGCGTGGACGAGCCGCTTCCCCTCGAGCACCTCCACCAGCGGCTCGAGCTCCAGATCGCGGCGGGGCGGAACGAGTGTGCGCTCGCCCTTCGCCACTCTGGCGCGGTAGTCGTCCCAGTCGCGCTTGTAGTCCTGCGCGCGCGTGAAGGCGTCGCGCAGCACTTCCTCCTGGCCCATCCGCGTCGCCGGATAACGGCGTGGCGGGCCCCCCTGCTGCTGCTGCGAGTTCTTGCGCGTCACGTTCTCGCCAAGGGCGAACTTGATGCCCGGCGGCGCGCCGGGAAACATCATGTCCTGCGCCGTCCGGCCGTACTTGAGCTTCACGGTGGCGTTCTGGCCGCCGATGGTGTTGGCAGACCCGTGCAGGATGTTGATCGTGGTCACACCGCCGGCGAGCGCGCGGTACACGTTGATCGCCGTCGGGTTGATCACGTCCTTTATCCGGACCATCGAGGTGACGGACAGCGAGCCTTCATTGATCGCGTCGGCCATCATGTGCGAGTGCGGATCGATGATCCCCGGCAGGATGTACTTGCCGGTCGCGTCCACCACGCGCGCGCCCGCGGGCGCGGCGAGGTTCTGCCCGATCTGCGCGATCTTGCCGTTCTGCATCAAGACATCGGTGTTCTGGAGCGTGCCTTTCGTTACGGTCAGGACGGTCGCGTTCTTGATCAGCGTCGATCCACTGGACGACGTGACCGCCTGCTGCGCCACCGCTTGCGTCGCGCACGCCAACAGCAATGTGGTTAGCCGAGCCATTTTCATTTATCGAGTTCCTCTATTCGAGAAGCGGATCTTCGAGACGGATTGGAGCGGATCAACTACTGGCCGCGGATTTGCGCGGAAACCGCGGAAACAACGCGGATACTTCCGTGACTTTGGCTCGTGGCTCGAAAGTCCATCGCGCCAGCAACCAAATTCATTGCAGTATCTGCGTCCTTTCCGCAATTCTCCGCGCTCATCCGCGGCCAGTAGTTCTCCGTGTTCATCCGGCGGTTATTCCGTGGGTGGTCGCTGTCCCCCGGTTCGTCCCGGTCCACTTGGCCCAGGGCGAGTGCCGACGAACGTTCCATTGGGATGTCCGACGATCGTCACGGCGCCGCGCATGACGTTGCCGGTGAGCGTGCCGCTGAACGTGGCCTCTTCGGACGTCGGTCCGAGTGTGACCGGGACCGTGAAGCGAAGCTCACCGCCCGCGCCAAGAGACGCGTTGGCGATGTCGGAAGAACCGAGCGCCCCCTGAATGGAGCCGCGCAGCCGTTCGCCTTCCTGCTGCAGGTTCAGCGTCAGGGTGCGTTCGCCCTCGCTGAACGTGGCGGTGATGGTCCAGGTGCCCGAGGCCGCGTTCGTGCCCGCGGCTTCGGCCGCGGGGGCTCGCACGGTGAAGGGGCGGCCGTCGATGAAGACCTGCGCCACGCGCCCGGCGGCGTCGAACAGATCGCCGCGGACCACCGTGAGGTTCGCGATCTTGCCGGCTTCGATCGTCCCAAGCCGGTCGGCAACGCCATACAGCTCGGCCGGCGTCAACGTCAGCGCGCGCAGGGCCTGGTCTCGCGGCATGCCCTCGGTGACTGCTTTACGAACGTTGGACAGGAAATCCGCCATCCCGACGCCGCCAGAGGTGAACGCAACGCGCACACCGGAGCCGGCGAGCTTGCCGGCATTGCGCGGAATGTCCACGCGCGACTGCAGCACGCGGATCGGTTCCGGATCCGCGTCGGGGGCGGTGGTGGCCGCGCGGCGCGGGAAGTTCAGCGTCGCGATGACCGGCACGTTCTCGCGTTTCAGCCGGTCGGCAACTTTCCACGCCTCTTCGCCGCCGGCGATGTAGGCACGCAGACCGAACTCGCTCGCCATATCCAGCGCGCGTTCGATCTCGCGCTGCGAGTTCGCGAGCATGATGACCGGGATCTCCTTCGACAGCACCGGGATCAATGCCGCGAGCGACGGATCGTTATCGGGGCGACGCATGCCGCGCGGATTGCGCGCGTAGGCCGCCTGCATGTCCCGGTACCGCTGCGCGTCCAGCAGCATCTGGCGTTGCGCGGCGAACACGCCCAGCAGCGAGCCGGGGAAGCCCCGGCCGCGCACCGGCGTGAAGCCAATGTGCAGCGCGACCGGCGAGCGCACGAGCATGTCTCGCGCATTCGAACCGGCGAGGTTGATCAGGGCCGATTGTCCCTGGAAGATGCCGACGCGGGGTGCCGACAGCGTCGCCGTGATTCCCGCGCCGCGCGGGCCATCGAGCGCGTCGCCTTCGATGCGCAGCACGTCGATGACGCGCAGCTCCGGCTGGAGTCCGGCCGGATGCAGCGAGTTGGGCGCGGTGATCGGCGGCTCCTGCGCGCCGGTCTGGCCGAAGGGCCCTCCGCCACCGCCGCCACCGCCGGCACCGCCCTGCTGACGCGGAGCGGGGATTCCGAGACTCGAGAGGGCGTCGATGAGCCCGGGATACACGGTCAATCCGGAACCGTCGACGATTCTCGCGTCGGCTGGCGCGGCGACCGTGGCGCCAACGGCCACGATCAATCCGTCGCGGATGACGATGGTGCCGCGGCCCACGGTGGGACCGGAGACTGGGACGATGCGGGCATTGGTGATGGCATACGTACCGGGGACGGCGCGTTCACTGACTCCGAGCTGGGCCGTGGCGGTCGTCGCGATTCCCGTCATCAGCGCGAATGCGAGCGCCGGGGACCGGGTGAGACGGGATTGCATGAGTAGACAACTCCGGGAGGAGGCCAAGTAAGAATACGCTCCGCGACTGCCATCCGCTGCAGGTATTGCTACGTTCCGACATGACCGTGGCGGCGAAAGAACAGGCGCTGATCGCTTGGCTGACCGAGCAGAGGCGGGTCGCCATCGGCTTCAGCGGCGGCGTCGATTCGGCGTACTTGGCGGCGGTAACGCTCGAGACGCTCGGCCGGGATCACTGTCTCGCGCTCATCGGCCGGAGCGACTCGCTCGCGGGGCGGGAAGAGGATCACGCGGCAGTCGTGGCACGCGCGATCGGCATTCCGATCCTCGAGATCGAAACGGGCGAGCTGTCCGATCCCCGATACGCGTCCAACCCCACCAACCGCTGCTACTTCTGTAAGAGCGTGCTCTGGCTGACGCTCCAGCCAATCGCCCGCGCACGAGGCTTCGAGACGTTGGTCGACGGCACGAATGCCGATGACCTCAACGACTATCGCCCCGGGGGGCGCGCTGCCCTCGAGCAGGGGGTGCGATCCCCGTTGGCTGAAGTCGGCTTTACCAAGGAAGAGATTCGGGAATGCACGCGGGAGCGGGAATGGCCCTGGTGGGACCGTCCGTCGTCGCCCTGCCTGGCCTCGCGCCTTCCTTATGGGACGGCAGTCACGCCCGAACGGCTTCGACAGGTCGAGCTCGCCGAAGCCGGGCTTCGCGACCTGGGCATCACCGGTAACCTGCGAGTGCGCCACCATGGTGACCTCGCCCGGGTCGAGATCGATGCCGGCATCCTCTCGCAATGGCGCGACGGAGCGGCTTTCGAGTCGCTGGCAAATGCGGTTCGCTTGGCTGGATTCGAAAGAGTCGAGCTGGATCCCCGGGGGTTCCGCTCCGGATCCCTGAACGTGCTCGACACCGGTGCAACTGATCGGGGGCGTGCGTCTCTTCCTGGCCATTAACCTCGAGTCCAACGTCCGCCGCGCGATTTTGGACGCGACGGCTCCCTTGCGAGCGGCCGCGCCGACGCTGAGCTGGGTGGACGAGTCGCGGTTGCATCTCACGCTCAA
>JBBDXZ010000132.1:0-13881 GCA_040902075.1 Gemmatimonadaceae bacterium | reverse complement strand
CGCCGCTGCTGTTGACGGCGGCGAGGCCGGTGGTCGGCGGGGGAGGCGGGGGAGGCGGGGGAGGCGGGGGAGGCGGGGGAGGCGCTGCTGAGAAATACCCCGATTGGTTCATTCGGACACCGGTCGTTGCCGGCGTCCGATTGGCGGTTGGATATGCGCCGATCTACCTCGATACCGCGGCCTCCATTCAGGAGGCGCTGGATTTTGGAAAGGCGGCATTGCGTGTGGCCAGCGCCGTGCGCGTTCGCGCCGAGTACCTGCAAGAGATCCTGCCGGACGGCAACGTGGCGTATCGCGGTGAACAGTACGCGGAGGACACCCTCGCCGCGCTGATCGACAGCGTGGTGGCGGTGGATACCGTCTTCATGCGTCGTATGGTCCTGGTGCTGGTTGCTTCGAGCCAAACGCCGTTGCTTCAGAGCCGGCAGTCGGCGATACCCTCCAGGGCGCCGAAATGGATCACCGAGACGCCGACGGCGAGCGACGGTGCCTATGCCGTCGGCACTGCGTCCGCGCATTTCGACGAGCACGAAGCCTGGAAGGAAGCCGAGCGACAGGCGCGCAGGAGCCTGGCGTTCGCCACCGTCACGCAGCTTCGGAGCGCGACGGAATCGCGAACGGGCGGCACGAGCGACGGTGCCCTGATCGCCACGACCATGACTGAGCTGCGGGACGTACAGATACGCGAGCGCTGGCGCGATTCGCGCCGGCTGTTCGTCCTCGTGCACGCGCGAGCCGTGAGCGCTTCCGGACCATGACCCCAGCTCCCCGGACCTGCCCCAAGTGCGGCACGACGTACGGACCCGAGGTCATCTTCTGTCAGAACGACGGCACGGTGCTGGATCAGTCGGCGGGGCGTATGACTGGCCAGATCATAGCCGACCGCTATCGGGTCATCTCGCAGATCGGCGAAGGTGGAATGGGCCAGGTATACCTCGCCGAACACGTGCACATGAAACGCAAGTGTGCGCTGAAGTTCCTGAATCCCGAGCTGGCGGAAAACTCGGGCGCCCTCAAGCGCTTCTATAGAGAAGCGGAGAACGCGAGTCGCATCGACCACCCCAACGTCGTCACGGTTTACGACTTCGGTGAGGCGGCCGGTGGAAGTATCTACCTGGCTATGGAATTCGTGGAAGGCGAGTCGCTGCACAAGCGCATCGAGCGCGACAGCGCGATGCCGCGCGATCTGATGGCCTCCATCATCCGTCAGACCGCGTCCGCTCTTCATGCCGCGCACGTCATGCAGATCGTGCACCGCGACCTCAAGCCGGACAACATCATGCTCGTCACGCGCGATGGCGACCTGCGCGTGAAAGTCGTGGACTTCGGCATCGCGAAGGCAAAAGGCTCCGAGAAAGTGACGATGACGGGCGCGATCGTCGGGACGCCGGACTACATGAGCCCCGAGCAGCTCACCGGCGACGAGGTGGACGGACGCACCGATCAGTATGCATTGGCGCTCGTCGCCGTGAAGATGCTGACCGGCAAGTTGCCATTCGCCACCACCACGAGCATCGAGTCGCTGACGTCGCGTCTCACGACCAACCCGATGCCGCTGCGGGCGCTGCGGACGGACATCACCTGGCCTCAACAACTGCAGGACGTCATCGCGCGCGCGCTCTCGTCCGATCCGGCGCTGCGATATCCCAGCGTGGTCGAGTTCTCGCGTGCTTTCGACAAAGCGATCGGCAAGCTCAGTGGGGCACTGGCCGCCACAGTGGCGGACTTCCAGATCGGCGACGTCGTGCCGCCGACGCGCGAGCGTCGATCCGAGCCGAGCAACGAAGGTCGGCAGAGAGGCAGTCGCCGCATGTGGCCGCTCGCCGCGGCCGCGACCGTCCTGGTGATGGCCGGAGGCGCCGCTGTCGTGTGGTCCGGGAAAGGACGCGGGAGCCCGCCGGGCTCCGACACACTGCAATTGTCTCGGCCGCAGCCGGCAACTGTGACGCCCAGCGGGGCGTCGGGAAGGGACTCCACCGTGCGGCTGCAGGCTGACACGGGCTCCGTGCCGCTGACCGGCGCGCCGTCTGTGCCGAATCCAGCGCTGTTCTCCAAGGCCGACCAGAAAGCCGCGGCGAACGAGCGTCCGAAGCCGGGTGATACCGCTCGCCCTCCGTCACGTGACACCACCCCCACCTCCACCCCCACCCCCACCTCCACTCCCGCTCCCATTGCCCCTCCCGTCGCGGCACCCGCGGCACCCGCGGCACCCGCGGCACAGGCGCCCGCACAGCCGCCCACGCTGTCGGCGGCTGAGGTAACGCGTGAGTTGTCGGCCGTTCGCGCGCTGGTCGCGCCTGATGCACCGTCGGCGTCGCTCGCCAGCGCGGTCAGCAAAGTCAACGCGATCCTCCCGCGCGTCGGCGAGCGGAGCGACTCGATCCGGTTGCTGTACGTCCGCGCGCAAGCGCACACGCTTCAGGAAGATCTTGGCAACGCCTGCCAGACTCTTTCGACCGCGCTCGGCCTCGCAAAGGGCTCGAGCCTCGAAGCCGCGCTGGCGCGGACATCTGCACAGCTCAACTGCCCATAGCGCGGCAGCGACCCATACTCTGAGGAAGCACCCGTGCGCCATTCGTCCTGGCTGCTGACACTCGCGATCGTCGTCCTGCCCACAACCGCTCAGGCGCAGAACGATTTTGAGGCGTTCAAGAAAAAGGAATCGGAGCGGATGCGCTCGTTCCTCACCAAGGAAGACGCGGACTTCTCCGACTTTCTGAAGCAGGACTGGAAGGAGTTCGCGCTGAGCGTGGCGGACAAGCCGTTGGTGCGTCCGAAACCGCGGGCCACTCCGATCGCGCGCCCGACACCTCCGGAGCCATCAGGTGAGGCAGCGCCAGCGCCGGCTCCGGCACCAACGCCGCTGCCGGGGGGACCAGCGCCGAGCGTGTCCGTGCTGCCATCGGCGCGGCGTCCGGCCGCTCCACCGCCCGCCTCCGTCGAGCTGGCAGCATCGGGCAACGTGCTCCACACGATGTTCTTCGGAGGCATCGTCGCCGTTCCAAAGGTGAGCCTTGGCCTGCAACCGCTGCCGGCAACGATCACGGGAGAGGCGATCAGCGCGTTTTGGGAGCAGATCAATGCTTCGCCGTACAAGGACGTGCTGGCCGCTTTGCAAAAGCAACGCGAGCTGATGCAACTGGGCGATTGGGCCTTCGCGCAACTGGCATTTCGGACGGGGCTCAGCCTCGCCGGCGGCGACACGACACACGCGCGTCTCATCGCCTGGCATTTCCTCGTGAAGTCGGGCTATGCGACGCGCGTCGGTTACAGCGGCTCGAACATTCATGTGTTGCTGAAGACCGACGAGCTGTTGTACGGCGTGTCGTACTTCACGATCGACAACGGCAAGTTCTACGTGCTCGATCTCGCGAACGGCGTTCCGCCCCGGGTAGGCGCGATTCGCACGTACGAGAAGGACCACCCGAGCGCCAGGAAGTCGCTCTCGTTTTTCATGAACGCGCTTCCGTTGCTGCCCGAAGACCTCGAGCCGCGCACGCTGCGGTTCGCCTACAAGGGGCAGAAGTTCGAGATCAACGCCGGCGTAAACCGGAATCTCGTTCAGTTCCTGACGAACTATCCGCAGACCCGGCTGAACGGCTACCTGGACGCCGAGGTCCCATCGTCAGCGATGGACGCGGTTGTCGGCGGACTCCAGCCGATCATCGCCGGACGTCCCGAGCTGGAGCAGGTCGATATGATCCTGCGGTTCGTCCAGACGGCGTTCGACTACAAGACCGACGGCGACCAGTTCGCCCGCGAGAAGTGGATGTTCCCGGAGGAAACTCTCTTCTATCCGTTCTCCGATTGCGAGGACCGGGCGATTTTGTTCTCGTATCTGGTCCGTAAGCTCGTGCCGGCGGTAAGTGTCGTCGGCTTGATCTACTCCGATCACGTCGCAGCGGCGGTCCGGTTCAACACGGTCGTCACCGGCGACGTCAGGATGCATCGCGGCATTCGCTACGTGGTCTCAGACCCCACGTACATCAACGCGAGCGTGGGAATGGAGATGGATCAGTACAAGGGCGCGTCGCCGACGATCGTGGACGCGCGCTCCTTCGAGCGCCGCTAGTGTGTCATTCCGAGAGAGCGCAGCGAACGAGGAATCTGCAGTTACGTCTACGTCCTTCGGGCGCCGGCGCGATGAGCAAGCTCGTACAAAACATCGGGGTCCATGTCCGCCCCGTTCGGCCATACAATCGTTCCCGCGTCAGGATCGACACTGACCGCCTCGAAGAACCGCCGTTCGCGCACAACGGGTTCAAAGATTGGGCCCCACATGTATTCGGTGAGGTCCACTTCCCCGACCGTGCCGTCCGTAAATCCCAGACGCACCCGCAATCCATCAAGCGCTTCGACCGTTCTGATGCGGACCACCGATCCTCCTATTCCAATGGCCGGATACTCACCAGCGGCTTCTGCTCGCGGGCAAGCTGCCAGTTGCTCCGCAAGTCTTTTTCGTGTTCTGTCGCCCACTCGACAACGAGACCCAGCACGCGCGCAGGCAATCGGCCGTTCAGGACGACACTTGTTCCGATTTCTATCACTGCTTCATTCCCCGCATATGTGGCATGGAAGTGCGACGGCGCATGATCGTTCTGATACATCCGAATAGTAGTCCCAAAGCTTTTCACCCCGCCACGGGAAGCGCGAAATGGGATCGAATGCTCGAACGCGACTTCACAGACGTCGACTTGCGCCCTATGCTGATTAACGTCACGCGGCTCCACCCGGATATTGTCCCTGGGCGCTGGCTTGCGCGAAACTCGCTGGAGGCGACGTCCATGGCAGATCATTCTCGAGCCCGACCACGACGTTCGACGCATCGTCGTCGTGACCGCGTATCCCGTCGAACCGTGAGTAGCTCACATCTCGAAGTGACGTTTCGGAACGGGCGACCCATGGCTGCCTATCTGCATCTGGCTGGGCGGGGTCCGGCGCGGAGCGTCCGCACCCGCCGAGTGCCGCCGGGCCTCGTCATCGATCTTGGAGCGGATGGCAGAGCGGTTGCGCCGTTGAGCACCGCGTAGAGAGACTACTGATCTCTATCGAAGTTCAGTTGCCGACAGTGCGGTTTGGCGTCGCAGTCTGCGGCTGGAACGCCTTGCCGATCGTAAAACACCAGCATCGCAAAGGGAACGATGTCCGTGCGATGATTGCGTCATCTCCCGCCGCGCGGCTTCGGAGCGCAATCCTCGGCCTCGCTCTGCAGGGAAAGGATGTCGGGGAAGCGCCGGTACGGCCGCATACTCCGCTGTGTCGCCTTGCCCCAGTTCCGCCGAGCCGAGCACATTATGGCCATGCCCGCAGAGAGAACGCGCCGCTGGAGCGCGCGCGAAGTGCGTCAGCTCATTGCGAACACGCCGCTCGCCACGCCGCGATACGAGCTCGTCGACGGCGAGCTACTCGTGACACCGTCTCCCTCGCCGCCACATCAGGAGGCGGTGCGGCTGCTGCTCATCGCGATCTCGGTTTATCTCGATCGGGAGCGGGTTGGCCAGCCGGTCGCGTCGCCGAGCGATGTGGAGCTCGAGCCGGATGATCTGCGCCAGCCGGACGTCTTCGTCACCCCGCTCGAGGAGTGGCGGCGAGTGGTCAAAGAAGGTTTCCCGGTCCGCGAGCTCTTGCTGGCGATCGAGGTACTGTCACCGTCGAATGCCCGGGACGATCGCGTTCGCAAGCGTCCCGGCTACCAGCGCCACGTTCCCGAATACTGGATCGTGGATCTCGACGCTCGACTGATCGAGCGCTGGCGTTCCGCCGACGAGCGTCCCGAGATTCTCACGGAGAGTCTCTCGTGGCAGCCTACAGGTGCACGCAGCCCGCTGTCGCTGGAGCTGCCATCGTTCTTTGCGCGCGTGTTCGCGGAGGACGTAACCGCCTGAACATTCGATTCACGGCGCGGGCTGTAGCGAGAAGAGCGTCCCCATCGTTGAGGTGAACGAACTTGGGGTCGGGCGCGTCGTTGCTCAACGGCCACGTTCGGCGCGCGCGCACAGGAGGCGGCGAGCGCGGCGGCCATCGTTCGGTGCAACCGCCTGGCCAGTTTCGCGGGCGGCGGACATCTTGGCGTACGTCATGGACGCCCTCCTCCAGCAGCTCCAGCGCGCGCTGAGCGACCGATACGACGTCGATCGCGAGATCGGCGGCGGCGGCATGAGCCGCGTATTCCACGCGGTCGAGCGCGAGCTGGGACGCGAGGTCGTCATCAAGGTGCTCGCGCCGGAGCTTGCCTCGGCGGTGAGCGCCGAGCGCTTTCGACGCGAGATACAGGTCGGCGCCCAGCTGCACCACCCGCACATCGTGCCCCTGCTCACCGCCGGCGAGACGGGCGACATCCTCTTCTATACCATGCCGTTCGTGCGCGGCGATACGCTCCGCGCTTTGCTCGCACGCGATGGACGCATGAGTATCGACGGCGCGGCGCGCGTTCTGCGCGACGTCGCCGCCGCTCTCGCGCATGCCCACCGCGCTGGCATTGTGCATCGTGACATCAAGCCGGACAACATCTTTCTCGTGGACGGCGAAGCGCAGGTCGCGGATTTCGGCGTCGCCAAGGCGATCTCCGCGGCGTCCCGAACCACGACGCTCACCGGGATCGGCATCGCACTCGGTACGCCGGCTTACATGGCGCCGGAGCAGGTCACCGGCGCCGACGACATCGACCATCGCGCCGATCTCTACTCGCTCGGCGTCGTCGCGTACGAGACGCTCGCCGGCCGACGGCCCTTCGTGGACCGCAGCCCACAGTCGCTCATGGCTGCGCACATTACCACGGCGCCGGATCCGCTGGAACAGCACCGACCAGACGTGCCCGAGCTGCTGCGCGACCTGGTGATGGCGATGCTGGCCAAAGAACCCTCAGGCCGTCCAAGGGACGCCCAGGTCATCGTGCAAGCGACAGGAGATCTCTCGATCGGTACGACGCGTCCGCTGCCTCTGCCACGCATACACGCCCGTCGCCGCCGCTGGCTCGCGCCTGTCGGGACGCTGGTTGTCCTCGCCGCGGCCGCGGTGATAGCGGCGCCCCCATGGCTGCGCTCCTCGGCCGAGTCGGAGGCTCGAGCGCGCGCGGTGGCCGTGCTGCCCCTGCGCAACATCAGCGGCGATTCGGCGGACGAGTACTTCGCCGACGGCATGACCGAGGAGCTGATCAACGCAGTGTCGCGCATCGAGGGCGTTCGTGTGTCGGCGCGGACGTCGGCATTCGCGTTCAAGGACCGCAACACAGACGTCCGCGATGTCGCGCGGCAACTTGGCGTATCCTACGTCGTCGAGGGGAGCGTCCGCCGCGCCGGCCAGCGCCTGCGCGTCACTGCGCGGCTGCTGGATGCGCGCAACGGCTACCAGCTCTGGAGCGCCGACTACAACCGCGCGATGAGCGACGTGTTCGCCGTGCAAGACGACATCGCGCGTGCCGTGGCACAGGAGCTCGGATCGCGAATCGGGTCGACCGCCAGCGATGCGGGCGCGAAATCCGGCGCCGCCGCCGATTCCTTGCAGCTGGAGGCGTACGACAACTACCTGAAAGGACGTTATGCATGGAACGCCCGCACGCGGGCGTCGCTTCTGCAGGCTGAACGATACTTCCGGCGCGTGGTCGCGATGGACCCCACGTTCGCCGCGGGCTGGGGCGGGCTCGCGGAGGTGTATGTGGTGATGCCTTTCTTCGGCGCGATGGCGCCGGACAGCGCGTGGAGTCGGACGCGCTCGGCCGCGTCGCGCGCGCTGGCGCTGGACAGCACCCGGGTGGAGGCGTACACGGCGCTCGCGTACGGGATCTCGAATTATGCCCGCGAGTACGAGCAGGGCGAGGCATACTTCAAGCGCGCGCTGGCGATCAACACGAACTACGTACCGGCGCGGCAGTGGTTCGCCGAATATCTGTTCTCTCGCGCACGCTTCGACGAGAGCCAGCGCATGATGGTCGAGGCGCTGCGGCTCGATCCCTTGTCGCGCATCCTCGTCACCGTGTACGGGCGCAGTTTGATCGCCACGCGCGGCTACCGGCGCGCTGATTCCCTCCTGCGTGATCTCATCACGCTCGATCCTGCCTTTGCGGTCGGGCACCTGTGGTCGTCGGCGCTGCATCTCTCACGGGACGACGCGCGGGCCGCGCTCGTGGCGGCGGAGCGCACGCTGGACCTCGCGCCTGGCCTGTGGATGGCGGAGGCCATGCGCGGCTGTGCACTGGCACGATCCGGAGCGCGCGAGCGCGCGCTGCAAGTCAACCGGGAGCTCCTGCGGCGCATGCGATCGGAGTACATCCCGCCGTCGACGTTCGGCATGCTTTATACGTGCCTCGACGATCGCGACGAAGCGCTGCGGTGGCTGCACCGCTCCTTCGACGAGCTGGATCCGAACCTGGCCGAGAACGTGATTTTCATGCCGTTCATGGACCCGCTCCGCACGCACCCGGAGTACGCGCGTCTGATGCGCCGCATGGAGATCGCGGACGTGAAGCTAGGAAGGGCGCCGCCGGATCGCTAGCGCGCCGATTCGCCCAGCTCTCGATCCAGCTCCCGCATGGCTGCGTTGTAGTACGGGTCTATCGGAGCCAGTTGCTTGATCTCGTGCCGTTGCCGACGCGCGCTCCGTGCCGGGTCACGGAAAAGCCTCATGCCCAGCCGGAACACTCCGTATCCGATCAGTCCAATGATGGCGATCCGGAGCGCCATGATCGCCAGACCGAGGAGCGCGCCAAAGAGGCCGAGCGCCGTGCCTAACACGATGATCCCGAGGGGAATCGCGAGCGCGAGCACAATTACGACCTTCACCAGCGTCCAGAGCAATCTCATATGGCCCCCCTCCAACGACGGTGCAAACGACGGCTCACCATTCACTACGCAGGATCGCGCGGAATGATTCATGATGGCGCGGCTGGACTCGGCGCGGGGGCCGAGCGTATCGTTCGGAGCGCGTTGGGTACGCTCCATCGACGATTGATGTCGCGTTCAGGAAGCGGCCGCGGATGTTCGGGTCGTTCCTAACGGAGACGCAAATGGCGGTACGGGCGCGGTTGTCCCAACGGCTGCACGACGCTCTCGGAGCCGAAGCGGCGGAGGACATGGTGAGTTTGGTCGAGGAACTGCGCGCCGAACGCGAGGCCGCGGACAAGTCGCGTGCGGAGCTGGCAAACGCCGTCAAACAGGTTGGTGACGACGTGCGTGGCCTGGAACTGCGGCTCACCAAAGAGATCGCGGGGGTGAAGACCGAGCTTGTCGATCGCATCGACGGGGTCCAGACGGGGCTCCTCGACCGCATCGACGACGTCAAGACGCACCTCACCGAGCGCATCGGCGAGACGCGCGTGGAGATCGCTCAATCCAGGGCCGATCTGATCAGGTGGTCGTTCGTCTTCTGGGTCGGCGCGGTGGCCGCCATCGCGATGCTGGCGGGCGTTCTCGGACGCTGACTCGCTGCAATCAAAGATGACGTCCAGAGCGAAATGATGCCATCGCGAGTGTGAAGCCCTTTGCCGTTCCTCGGTCCCGGACGCCAATTAGGTCGCGGTCCCTCCCTCCCTTTTAATGCCCTACACCCAGCTCCACTCCGCCCTCAGCGGCCGCTATACCATAAGATAGGGAGTAGGGAGTTGGGAGTTGGCGGCATGGCCACCGTCTACCTCGCGCACGACGTGCGCCACGATCGCAAGGTTGCGCTCTAGGTCCTGCGCGATGAGCCCGCATGAACAGCGTGACTGGCCGGCGTTTGTCAGTGAGAGCGCCGAACGCTGGTCAGCACGCCTTCGGCCCACGTGGCAAGGGTCTCGCTCCTGGCAAAAAGCTGCTGGGCTTCGGTCATCGTGGCGACGTAGCCCTGGTACTCGAAACGGTCTTTCTCGCTCAGAACGCGAAGCAGCGAGCGTTCGGTCGCAGAAGGGAGTTGCGATCCCATGAAGCTCCGGAGAAGTCGCACCGCGGCGTGATGATCGGCGCTCGCCGACTTTCGGCCTCCGAGATGAACGCAGAGCGCGTCCACGTACGCGATCACGGCGTGGACCGCCAGTATGGCGAGCGCCGAGGCGTGGCGGGTGTCGGCGCGCTCCAGCATCGCGCGTCCCGCCAGAATCAACCGGCGCCCCACTTCCGCGTAATTGTCGGATTGGGCCGGATCGACGCGCTTGGCGCGATCGGTTCTAGCCACCCAGCAGCTCCCTGAGGGGAGCGCCGACGATCGCAATGTGATCGCGAACGATTTCAGGGAGCGGCGGCTCGTGGCGGCGCCAGCGACGTCGCGCATCCGACACCGTATACGCAATGGGCCGCAGCGCATAGCCGAAGCGCGATTCGAGCTGGTCACGCGCCGTGTCGAGACGCGCCAGCGTGGTTTCGATACCGGCAGCATCGGCGGAGATCACCAAGATGTCCAGGTCGCTGCCGGGCTTGTCGTCCCCGCGCGCGACGCTTCCGAAGAGGACGACACTGAGAGGCCGCGCTGACCGCTGTATCTGGGAGACGACGGCGGCTAGCCCAGTGCGCAGTGTAAGGAAACCCTGTGCTTCGGCTCTGAAGATCTGACGGAGTGTGTCACTCAAGTAGTAGCTGTCATTGAGGCGGACGAGAAAGTCGCGGCCGCCCTGAGTGCGATGGACGACGCCGAGAGCGACGAGCTCGTCGAGCGCAAGCTGGCTGCTGCGATGCTGGGTGCCCGCGCGCCGCGCGACGTCACGCTGCGTGAGACTGGCGGAGGTGGTCGCGAGGACGCGGAGACAGGCGACCTTGGCTCGCGTGCCCAGCGCATAGGCCAGCGGTTCCCGTGCCGCGCTCGCAATGGGCGCCTTTGTCCGGCCAGTGGCTGGCATGAGCGGTAACTTAGCCAAATGGCTACAATACTGCAAACGCCAGAGTCCCTCGTGGTGCATAACTGGGGGCGCGAGTTGCGAGAGCAAATCACCAGACGCTAGCGAGTCAACCTCGCCAGGCCGGCGATGACGATGACGGCGCCAATCCAGAACCCGGCGCAACCCGATGATTGGCGACTGCAGCGGCGTCGGGTACGCACTCCCACTGCGTCCGGTCACCCGGCTAGCCGAGCGCGTCCTCGAAGAGCCGGGGAAGGTCGATCGACAGCGGCGCAGGCATGCCGGCGGGATGCCACGAGATCGAGCGGCTGAATTCCTCGCCGGGATCTTCGAGGGAACGCCATCGCGAGACGACGCGCGCGTCCGCGTTCACGATCCAGTACTCCGGGACACCGGTCGACAGGTAGAGCTCGCGCTTGATCTGGTAGTCGAGGATCGGATTGCTCGGCGACGAGACCTCGATGGCCAGCAGGAGATCGGACAGCTCGTACGGGTACGGCGGGCGCCCGCCCTCGGTGAGTCGGACAGCAAAGACGTCCGGCTGCACGCGATTGCGTTTCCGGTCGCCGCGGCGAACATCGGCCGGCGACATCATGGCGCGTGCGATGCGATCGGGTCGCAGATAGACGCGCAGCCGATACCAGAACTCCGCCGAGACGAGCTGGTGGACGTCTGACGGCGCGGGCGTCACGTGCAGCACGCCGTCGATGATCTCGTAGCGCTGCCCGTCCTCCGGCAGCGCGTCGAGCATGTCGACCGTCCAGGTGGCGTCAGCGGCTGGCATGACCATAATGTGCTCGGCTCGGCGTCGTTGGTACAAGTCTGCACGCACCGAGGTGAGGCCGAGCTCGACGTGCCCTGTCACCTGAACAGCGCGCGATCAACGAAAAAGGCTCACAAGTCGCCCCGCCGACGCCTGAGCGGCTCCGGCATGAGTCTGTCCTTTTCGGATGATCCACTCGGCGACGTCGTCCGGAGGGCCCGGCCCTCATCCTCCTGCGACTGGCCAAGCGCGATCCGGCAGAATTGCGCCCCCACTGACATCACAAACGCGGTCTACTACTTTTTTCGGCGCCGTTCCAGCGATCTCTTAATGGCGCGTGCGCTCATTGCAAGGGATTTCCTGTAATGGGCATAATCCGGAGGCCGCATATCAGAGCCTTCGCTCACCCGGCGTTTGGCATCGGGCGCATCCGCCTCCGGATAAGCGCTCCGTCCAGTTGGGCGCAGCAATACGGCGCCGAGCACCGCCGCGGGATGTTTCTGTGCCAACTCTAGAAGTCGAACGCTCGGGCCCTCGGGTACTCTCGCGCCCTGTTCCCAACTCCGGACGGTGCCCAAGCTCACGTTCAGAGCATCTGCAAAGACCTGCTGTGACAAATGCAGCTGTCGTCTGATGCTGGCGATATCGTCTTTCGTGAATGTCGGTGTCGGAACAACGGTGGCGGTTCGCGCAGTCAGGGGCAGCGCATAGCTACGAGACGGCTTTTTCTTCCCTCGAGCAATGGCAACTGCTTCTCCCATTGATTGAAGAAGGCGCTGCTCAATTGAGTCCGTTCGTTTCTTGCGCATCGGTCTCCATTTCGAGAATTCTGGCCAACCTCGCAAAGTGGCTTTTACCCGCTCTTTCCCTTTCCACGAGCTTGCAGACGCAGCTTCCGAACGCCACCAGTGCCCCGTATCACGCGTCCGCTCTTAGGGTCTTGGCATAGTCGTCGTTGCAGCTCACGCAGAGACCCATTGCCGAACCCGATCTCGTCAGCCGATCGGTCGAACTCTGCCGTGTGTATGAATTCCAGCAGTACTACTGGGTAATATACCACTCCGTGGCGTGGTTAGCGACTCCTCGCTCACAGTTTGCGTGGCCGCTAGACGCGCGACAGCATCGTTTGACTTCCGGTATAGCCAAATCGCCGCTAAAAGGCGATTCGCTTGCCTATCAGCGTGAACGCCCGATCAGCGGGTGGACGTCTGACGGCGCGGGCGTCACGTGCAGCACGCCGTCGATGATCTCGTAGCGCTGCCCGTCCTCCGGCAGCGCGTCGAGCATGTCGACCGTCCAGGTGGCGTCAGCGGCTGGCATGACCATAATGTGCTCGGCTCGGCGTCGTTGGTACAAGTCTGCACGCACCAAGGTGCGTGACGACGATGGATACCGCGGCAGTGTTGCGAGCCGATTAGCCTCTGCGGTACCTCAGGGCGCGTCTTGCCTGGTCTGGAGGACGAGGGCGATTACGCGATCGGGTTCCTCCGCCGTCGCCTGCGGCAGCGTCAGCGCCAAGCCGGCCGGCGACTGCGCGACAGGTACCGCCACTCCGTCCTTCAGCATCGTCGCGCGGACCACGCGCCCGCCGACGTTCGGGATCGACAGCATGCGATCCGTCCAGTCGAGCACATGCACGAACACCGTGTCGCCGCGCCGCGTCGTCGCGCCCCATTGGCGCGGCGTAATCGGACCGGCGCGCGTGCCGTAGATCGACGCGCCATACGTTCGCAGCCATTCGCCGAGCGCGCGGAGCCGTTCCATTGCCTCGGGTTGAATCGTGCCGTCGGGACGCGGGCCGACGTTGAGCAGCAGGTTCGCGTCGCTCCCCGCCGCGCGCACGAGGTACCCCACCAGCTCCCGGAGCGACTTGAACCGGCGGTCGGTGATGTTGAAGCCCCACGACTGGTTCATGGTCAGTGAGGTCTCGAGCGGCAGCGCGCCGATCTCTTTGGTGTTGAAGCCGGCCGTGTTCGCGCCGGGCAAGTCCTGCTCGAACGTCTGCACGTCCTCGCCGGGCAGCGGCGCCTTGTGATGGTTGGGGACGATGAGCGCCGCCGGTTGGAGCCGATGAATCAACGAGTACGTCTGGTGCAGTCGCCAATCCGCGGTGGGCTTGTCCCACATGCCGTCGAACCAGATGCCGCCCAGCGGACCGTAGTTGGTCAGCAGCTCCGTCAGCTGCCGGTCCATGAAGTCCAGGTAGCGCGACCATTCGCCGCTGTCGGGACGTCCAGTCGCTTTGCCCGTCTCGCCGCGCGGCCAGTAATCCGGATGGTGCCAGTCGAGCTGCGAATAATAGAAGAAGAGCCGG
>JBBDXZ010000131.1:11609-13885 GCA_040902075.1 Gemmatimonadaceae bacterium | reverse complement strand
GTTTCCGCGGGTCGAGAACGGACGGACTCGATCAGGGCCGTCGTTTCCCGCGCCGGCTCGGCCTGGTACTCCCGCTGCAGCCGCCGCGCAAAGCTCTCGTACGCGCGCATGGCGCCCCGGCGATCGCCCTGGCGCCCCAGCAGCTCGATGAGCTTTCGGATCGAATACTCGTTCGTCGCGTGCACGTCCGTTGCGCGCCGCGCCCAGTACGTCGCGCCCTGCGCGTCGCCGCGCGCGTCCAGCCGCTCGGCCAGCCGCCACGCGGCCATGACCGCGCGCTCGCGCAGAAAAGCACGCTCGCCGTCCAGCCAGTGCTCGAAGCGCGACGATACCTCCGAGATGTGGAAGCCATCCAGGAAATCGCCGCGATAGAGGGCCAGCGCGTCGTCGAGCTCCTCCGCGGTCACTGCTCGATCGAAGGCGCGTACGTCACACCAGACTGAATCGGACAGGGCCAGCCCTTCGCCGCGGTTCACGATCGCGTCCTCGCCGAGCGCCTGCCTGAGAAAGTGCAGCGCCTGCCGAAGCGCCCGCCGCGCCTGCATCGCGCCCAGCTTCGGCCAGAAAAGCGCAAGCAATCCATCCCGCCGGTGAAAGCCGTACGGTCGGGCCGCGGCGAGATAGGCCAGGAGCCCGAAGCGCTTCGGCTGCGCGACCACGGCGGCGAGATCGCTTGCCTCCGATCGCAGATCCACTGTGCCGAGCGAGTACAGCTGCGTGGCGCTCATCTGGAACTCTGCGAAGCCGCGCGCCCGGACGCAACGGGTAACGCTCCAGATAACGCCTGGCCGACGCTGTCCCCGTACTCTCGTGTAAGCACCCCATTACCTGGAGGCCCGTTGAACACCCGCATCCGGCTAGTACTGGCGTCCGTCTTCGTGCTCGTGGCCTGCGACGACGGCACGGTGCCGCCGTCGTCTCCCGGGTTGGTGCGCGTCGACGCGAGCGCGTCGATCGTGTCAAACAACTATCCCATCACGTTCCCGAGCGGCATCGCCTGGGACGCAAACCTCCTTTACGTCTCGACGATCGACGGCTTCAGGGACACGTACAAGATCGACCCAACGACGAACGCCATCGTGGGTACGGTGCCCGGCGGCTTCAATCCGCGCGACGTCACCTGGATGTGGCCCAGCGCCCTCGTGCTGGCCGACATGGATTCCTTCGTTTCCGTCAGAGACCAGTTCAGCGGCGCCGTCGTCGATTCGATTCCGATTCCGTGGCGTGGCGGCGGCATCGCGCGCTGGCGCGACAGTCTGTACGTGGGCAACATCGACAGGGACTCTATCCTCGTGATTTGGTACCCCATCGTGGACGGCAGCGCTGTCGCCAACCCGGTGATTCGCAAGTTCGCGTCGCCCGTTCGCCCCGAAGCACTGGTGGCCGACTCGAGCGCGGTCGTTCCTTCGATTGCCACCCTCTGGGCGCTGACGCCGTTTGATAGTGATAGCCTGATCTACGAGATGGATCTGCAGGGCAACCTACTGCGCAAATGCTACACGCCGTACCGTCCCGGCCCATTCGGACTCGGCGGCGTCGCGCTCGTGCGCGATACGTTCTACATCGTGCATCCGCAGAACGGCGATCCGACGCTGGGCACCACCATCGTGCGCGTCGCCAAGACCGAGCTCGTATGCGTGGGTCCGGTCGTCCCCGTAAACGACACCATCGACATCAAGCCGGGGCACTTTCCCAACCGCATCCACCCCGGCTCGAACGCCAAGTTCAAGGTCGCTGCGCTGACTACGCCCAGCCGTGACGCGACCACGCTTATCCCGGCGACGGTGCGCTTCGGACGGACCGGGACGGAAGCGCCGGCGCTGTCGACGTCGTTCCAGGACGTGGACAGCGACGGGGACATCGACGTCGTGTTCGAGTTCAGGACGTCCGCGACAGGGATCCTGTGCGGCGACACCTCGGCACGCCTCACCGCGCTGACGAGCACGGGTCCGCCCTTCAACGGGATGGATTCGATCCTGACCATCGGCTGTCGGCCATAAAGCGCAGCACCCAACCTGCGCGTCACCGCAAACAGGAAGACCAGCCCCCATCGCCGGCGCGAGCCGACCAGCGCGCGGCCTGCTCTGTCTCTCCTAGCCTCTGAAGGGAACACGCGAGCCAACCCATCGCCGCCTGATCCTGCGGGTTGGCTCGTAGCGCGCGCACGAAAAACCGGCGTGCCCCGGCGAAGTCGCCGCGGGCGAGCAGCACCGAGCCCACTTCGCGCAACGCGAGCGCGTTGTTGGGCTCGAGCCGGGCCGCTTGCGCGGCCTCGG
>JBBDXZ010000131.1:0-11599 GCA_040902075.1 Gemmatimonadaceae bacterium | reverse complement strand
GCGACGTTCACATCGCCTCGCTCTCGAGCGAGGCGGGATAGATAGATGTGGGGCAGGGCGCTCTTCGGAAGTTCCCGAGCCGCTTTCGCGAAGTCGAGCTCCGCGATTTCGCCCTTGCCCTGCTGCCACATCTGCACCCCGCGCCGCAGCGACGCGTTGCGTTCGGGCGACGCGCGGTCGGCCATCACCTTGCGCACGCCGAAATAGCCCGGCACGGACAACAGCAGGAGGGCGGCGACGCCGACGCCGACCCAGGGAATCGCGCTCCGACGTTGGTGCGGCGTTGGTTCCACCACGATAGCCGGAAGAGCGCCCCGCTCCGCCGCCCCTTCCCGATTCCCGATTCCCCCTTCCCGAGGCAGTACAGTCGTCACCGCGCTCGGCCTCGGGTTCGCGGTCGGGATGGGACTCATCGGGACGCTGAGACGCGGCTTCCGCTCGGTCACCTTGCGCGCGATCGACATGAGCCGGCCCCGCGCCGCGTCCAAGTCGGCGGGGTGCGGTGAACCAAACGCCGCGATCGCCGAATCCAGATCGGGAAACCGGCCGGCCGGCTCTTTCGCCAGCATTCGCGCGATCGCGTCCGACAGGGTCGATGGCAGATCCGGACGATCCACCTTGATGTCGGGCGGTGGGTTGAACAGGTGCTTCGTGATGATCTCGGCCAGCGTCGTGCCGTCGAAGGGCTTTTTCCCGGTCAGCATTTCATAGGCTACGATTCCCAGGGCGTATTGATCTGCCGCGGCCGTCAGCGGCTGATTGTGAAACTGTTCCGGCGCCATGTAGTGCGGCGTGCCGACGGACGTGCCCGTCGCCGTGAGATTGGTTCCGTCGTCCACTTTGGCGATGCCGAAGTCCGTCATGACCGCCCAGCCGTTCTCGTCGATCATGATGTTGGCCGGCTTGACGTCGCGATGGACGACGCCGCGGTGGTGCGCGAAGGAGAGAGCGCTCGCCGCCTGCTGCAGGATGAGCCGCGTCATGTCGAGGTCGAGCGCGCCTTGGCTGTCGATGATCGACTCGAGGCCGCGTCCCTCGATGAACTTCATGACGAAGTAGACGAGGCGGTTCGTCTGTCGGACACTGTGGATCTGAACGATGTGCGGGTGGCTGAGTCCCGCCGCCATCTGCGCCTCGCGCTTGAACCGCTGCACCATGTCGTGGCGCGCGGTGAGCTCGGGCAGCATCGTCTTGATCGCGACCCTCCGATTCAGCGAGACGTCGCGCGCCAGATAGACCGCCGCCATCCCTCCTCGGCCCAGCTCGCCGAGGATCTCGTATTCGCCGGCGGTAGCCTCAACGACTTGGGGGAGCAGGGCATCCGGTTCGTTCGCGACGCTCATACGGCAACATTGCCACGCGGCGCATCCTCGCGCAATCTGATCAAGGAAACGGTCGGCCGATCAGGCCGGGATGATCGTCACGCCAGGAAGCGCCCGAAAATCTTTGTCGAAGGTGGCGATATGGCCCGATGCCGGCTATTGAGCTGCTCGGTGGTGTACGAGGTCGACGGGCAAGAGGGGACGATGGAAGGCTATCGGGCCGGCGATCTCCCGCTCAGGTACCGATCGAACCACGCCAGCGTTTCGCGGACGAACTCGTTCTGCGGCACCGTATGGCTCGTGTTGTAGACCACGTGCTTCTTGTCCGCGGCCGCGGTGCCGAGCTGGCGGAAGAATGGCAGCTGCGACGTCTCATACGGAAAGACGATGTCATGGCGCCCATTCAGCAACAGGATCGGCGTGCGGACGCGCGGCACGTAGTTGTGCGTCTCCACTTCCCGCGCCGGCGTGTTCACGGGCCAGTAGCCTCCCACCAGCATCACCGCTGCCTTGATGCGCGGCTCCACCGCCAACGCCACAGGACCGATCTCGCCGCCCCAGCTGTGCCCGAGGAGACCGAGCTTGTCGGCGGCGATGTCGTCGCGCGTCGCGAGATAGTCCACGGTGCGCCTGAAGTCCTTCACCCTTTGCACCGCAAGGTCGCGGTAGTACGTCGTACCGTCGGGAACGCTCACGACTGTGCTGAACATGCTGTCGTCGCGCTCGAAGCTCCCCTTGAACACCGGCAGCACCACCGCCCGTCCACTTCGAGGCAGAAAGCCGGTCAGAGTCTCGACCCCGGCCTGAACGGGATCGAAGGACCGAAGCGTCATCGCGTTGGAGCCGGGCCACCAGATCACCGCTTCGTACGGCGGCTTCGCGTCCTTGGGCAGCAGCAGGTACGCCGCCATGCGCTCGCCCCCGTACGGGGCGGCGAAGCTGACCTTCTCCCACCGGTAGTGTTCGCCCACACCGGTGGTGTCGCGACGCGCCTCGAGTGGGCGGTTGTCGTAATCGAACAGCCGGCGATAGATCCTGAATTCCGAGTCCGAGAGCGTCGACACCTTGCTGAAGTCGCGCGGCACGGCGCGCACCACCCGGCCAGCGACGTGCGCGATCGTCGTGTCGTGATCCGACAGGGATACGAGGCGGAATCCGTTACTCGGCGAGCGGTCGAAGTCTGGCTTCGGAATCAGATGGCTCACGTGGAAATCGCTGTCCTCCCAGCCGGCGCCGCGCGTCAGCCGGCCCGCGTCCACCAGGTTCACGCACCATTCGCGCACGTTGCCGGCCACGTCGTACATCGCGTACGCGTTCAGCATCCCCAGCCCGGCGCGGCGCGGTTGGGCGGCGTTCAGATTGCTCGCGGGCACCACCAGCCAACTGATGTCGCGGTTATGCCGCAGCGCGGCGCGCAGCCAGTGCGTGGATGTCGGCAGCCGCTTGCCGGTGAAGCGTGCGTACGCGGCCGCCTCGTAATAGCTCACGCCACCCACGGGGAAGTCGTCCTGCCCGGGCGGATACGTGCCGCCGCTCCACGTGCTCGGCCCCGGAAGCCCGGTCCGATCGCGGAGCCGAGCAAAAGCCTCGGAGCTCAGACGTCAAACCGGAGCACCTGCATTCATCCCGTCGAGAAACCGCTCCAGCGGAACGTGGTAGGGATTTTCCCGGAGCACGTTGCCGCAGATCGTGAGCGGATGCGTCTTGTACGCGCCGTGGACGATGATGCGGCCAGACAACGCTTGCACGTCGTACAAACAGAGCACGACGCACGGAAATGCCCGCGCGGCGGCGGTCACCTTCGCCTCGAATGCGAGGATCTCCTGTTCGACCGGCCAGTTTTCGTGTCCCCAACCGATGTTGCCGAGCAGACGGATCAGCTTCGCGCCGGAGTCGATCGCTGCCTGAAACGCCGAGGCGATCGAGTCGAGCATGTGATCCCCTTTGGGGACGCCCATCAGGATCGTGAGCTTACCCTGGCGCTGGAGAGCCAGAACGTCGTGACCGCGGGCGGTTAGGATCTCGCACACCCGGTCGTTCGCCTCCGGGTGGCCGAAGATCACCGCGTGCTCCGGTCCGCGAATGGCCACCTCGAGAAAGCCGACCGCTCCGGTGAACTCTTCCGGCGTCTCCCAGAGCAACGCGATGTGGTCACCGGGGGAGACGTGCTCGCCGTGAATTCCGAGCTCAACGGTCTTCGTCTTTCGGGGGAGTTTGCGCGTTGTTCTCATTGTCGTGAAAGGTAATTCAGTTTTTGTGCCTGCACGGAGCGGCTACGCCAGCGCGTACTCGAACAGCTCGGGCAGGTTGATGACAAGCGCGGTGGGCATGCCGGCCGGTGCCATTCGATGCGTTTGCTGAAGACCTCTCCGGGATCATCGAGTCCGCGCCACCGCGACACGATGCGCGCGTCCGCGTTCGCGATCCAATACTCCGGAATCCCGTGGGACAGGTAGAGCTCGCGCTTGATCTGATAGTCGAGCATCTCAACCGTCCAATTAGCCTTAAGAATGAGCGCCTCCAACCGTGTGGAGCTAGCCGGCGAACGACTGTTCGTTTCGGCGCGTATGCGCAAACCATAGCTCCGTGACGGTCACGCTCAGCCCGAATCCCGTCCAGAGCGAGAACACGAAGATCGTCGCGGGCGTGAATCCCTGAGGCGTCAGCCAGAAATCGAACAGACCGGCCGCGAAGCGCACGACCGTGATGCCGATGCCAACGCCGAACGCGCGCGTCATCCACACCCGGTGTCGCGCGATATCCTTTTGCCGGATGGCGAGGAACGCTCGCACGATCGCGAACAGGAAGAGACCACCCGCGCCGCTGATCGCCAACGCTTCGCCGAGCCCTCCGTACGGCATGAACAGGCCGAAATACAATCCGGCGATCGCCATGAGAATCCCGGTCGCGACGAGAAACCGTCCGGACCACCGGTGAAACGCGAGGTAGGTGCCGCGAATGCGCCTCGAGAACTGGAAGGGCGCAAGCAGAAGGAACAGCGATCCCCCCACGACGTGGACTAGCGTCGTCATGCGATTGTTCGCGAATCGTCCATCGACGACCTCGAGCTCGGCCGCTCGGCGCGACGCGAACGGATCGGGGCGGTCGGCGGCGGCGAGAATTCGCGTCCGCATCGGTTCGACACGCGTGACCAGATCGTCCACGAAGACCGCGCGCGCGATGCCGGACGCCGCGCCCACCAGGGCGAGAAAGATCGCGGCGATCCATACGGCTCGCGCGAGAACCAGCGAGCCGCGCTCCGTCGGCCTCGGTGTCGAGCCAGGAGGTCTGGTATACGAGCCGGGGAGGCGCTCTACCGTTCGCTGCGTCACATGCCAATGTCAGTGCGTTCGCGCGTATCAGCAAGTGGAGTGCATGGAGGAAGCCCTCGGGCCGGCGGAGGCAGGGCGGGGCGGCGCTACTGATTGCCAGGCGACCTGAGCGAGTTACCCGACGATAGCGCGCGCGTCCAAGAGGAGCATGCGTCCGCGACCACTCCTCCAACACACGCTGATCGGCGCGACCGTCCTACTCCTGGTCGGAGCCCGTTCCAATCCGGCGGACCGCTCGGTCCTGACGAAGACCAGCGCCGCCCTGGACGCATTTGCCTCCATTGCGCGCCCGCTGAGTCATGCGAAAGCGCTCGAGACCGCGTTCCGCGGCTACTTCGCCTACCGGGCCGTGCATCCGGACGACGTGACGAAGCCGTATCTGTATTTCGTGGACTATGGCCTGCCGAGCACCAGGCCGCGCGGCTATGTCTTCGACATGGAGTCGCTGAAGGTGGTCGAGGGTCCGTTCACCGTGGCCCACGGACGCGGCTCGTCCGACTCCCGCTATGGAATCCCGACGCGGTTCTCCAACCGGCCGGGGAGCGCCGCGACGTCGCTCGGCCTGTACCTGGCCCAGGAGACGTACGCGTTCAACGGCAGGGCGGCCGGCGGCCGGTACCGTTCCCTCGGGCTGCGCCTGAAGGGAGTGTCCGGCGACTACAACGACAACGCGCGCGTCCGCGGCGTCGTGGCGCACGGCGCTCCGTACGTCACCGGCACGAAGGCGGGCCGCAGCGAGGGCTGCCCCGCGATGGAGCAAACACGCGCCCGGCGCCTGCTGCCCAAGCTCGCGGAAGGGGGAATGGTGTTCCTCTTCGCGCCTGAGAAGGACTGGATGTTGGACGACCCCTGGATCCTGGCCGGCTCGGAGTAGCGCGACCAAAAAACGGCTACTGCCTGAACACGGTAGAGGTGTCAGTACACACTCGCCGCCGGAATCGGTCCGCGATCGACGAGGTGACCGCTTTCGTTATCGACCTCGAGATTCAAACCTGTCAGTGCTCGCCAACCGATTACGATTGCGTCACCTGGCTCGCCGAAGATGATGTTATCGACCGTTGACCGCCCGACGATCGTGAGGATCGCCGCGCCGATCGCCCTTTCCAAGATCTGGCCGTCAGGTCGCTCCACTTGGACTACCTGCTCCCTGGTGATATGCAGCGAATCGAGCAGGTCCGCCGGAAGGCAGGTAGACATCACGCCGGTATGAATGCGAACATCGGGAACCAGGAGCCGCTCGCCACGCGTGACCACATTTTGGAGGTCGACCGCCACCGTGAGCGCATCATAGGGTCTCGGCAATCGCGGAATGTCTTCGTCCGAATCGTCCATGCGCCGAGTCTATACCCGGCGCGTACGCCGAGTCCAGTCGTGCCGCCGAGCAACCGTGCGCGCAGCCCATAGATGGGCGTCAAAGTGGCGGCCGGGGTGAGCCTCGCCGTACCTCGCCATCTGGCGTAGCTGCTGCTAGCGAAACCGGAGCGCGATGCTCGACGCCAGCAGAATGCCCCATGCCGCGAAGAAGAGCCCTGTTTGCTCGTGGAGCTTCCGCTCGAGCACCTCCTTCGTGACCAGCCCGTCGAGCTTCGCCTCCAGCCCGTCGACCTTCGCCTCCAGCTTGGCGAAACGCTCATTCATCTCGACGCGCAGCTCCGCAAACCTCTTGTTCATCTCGACGCGCAGTTCCGCAAACCGCTTGTCCATCTCGGCGCGGATCTCCGCACATCGCTTGTCGATTTCGCCGCGAATCTCTGCCGCGCGCTGTTCGAGTCTGGCGTCGAAGCGCGCGAAACCGAGCTGCATCTCATGACGCAGCTCACGGATGTCCCCGCGGTTCGCCTCCATGCCTTCTATCTGGCTCCCGAGCTCGTCAGCCGCCTCGGCTCCAAGCGCTTCCTGGAGCTTTCGCAACACGTGTGGTGAAATGGGCATCGACGAACCTCGTTCGCGGTCCGTCAGTCGAATGTTAGCCCGCCGAGCACCCAAGCATCAATTTCGCTCGATGGGAAGCGCGAACAGGCTGGCCGTGGTCGGCGAAGGGCACTCATCCTCCCCGACAACGCCCGAAAGCAGTGTCAGGGCCGGCGCGTCGCGGTTGAATCCAAGAGAATTTTGCGATCCGCCCAGCTCAGTCCCTCCGTGATCCATCTCGGTGCCGGCTCGCCTTTGAGATAATGCCCGAACCACTCGTTGATCCGCCGGTGGTAATCGATCTGGTTCTCCTTCTTCCTCAACCCGTGATCCTCCGCCGGATACACCAGCATCACCACGTCCTCGCGCCCCGCTCGGCGCGCGTAGTTGTAGTACTCCACCGCCTGGTGCCAATAGACCGTGCCGTCGTTGTCGCCCGTCATCAGGAGCACCGGCGTACGCAGCTCATGCACTTTCGCGACGGGTGAGTTGCGGAGGTACGCCTCCATGTCCTCCCAGAAAGGCACCTCCATGCGCGCCTGTCCCGTCTCCCAGTGCGACAGCTCCGCGGTGCCCGGGCCCCAGTGCAGCTCGCCCATGAAGCTCAGCATGTTGGTGATCGCGGCCCCTGCAACGGACGCCGCGAAAATCCGCGTGCGCGTCGGCAGAAACGCCGCTTCGTAGCCGCCCCACGAGTGTCCGATGTGACCGACCCGCGCGGAATCAACGAGTCCGCGCGCGACGACGGAGCGTACGGCCGGCACCACCGCGTCCAGCGCGGACATCCCCGGCTCGCGCGCGCGGAAGACAATGTCCGGCAGCAGCACGAAGTACCCGGCGGCCGTCCAGGCCGTCCGGTTATAATAAGACCGGTCCGACGGCGCCACGTAGGTGTGCAGCTGCTGCGACAACAACTCGTAGGTATACACGATCATCGGGTACTTCTTCGACGGGTCGTGATTCGCGGGATACAGCAGCACGCCCTGCAGGTCGCGCCCCGTGGCGCTCTTGAAGCTGATCAGCTCCGAGCGTCCCCACGCGAACTGCGCCTGCTGCGGATTCGTCTTCGAGCGCTGTGTCGGCGCCGATAGATCGGCGCCGGTTATAAAGAGATCGGGTGAGTCGTCGAAGCGCTCCTTCGTGTTTACGAAGACGTCCGTGCTGTCGGCACGGCGAAGCGCTCCGACGCGCGCGTCCTCGAGGACGAGCCGCTCGACCCCTCGGCCTGGGCGGAGCCGAGCGAAGCCGCTCTGTTTCGTGCGCTTGCCGAAGGCGGAGAAGTAGATGGGCTTGGAGACGTCGATCCCCGGCGTCGCGTCGCTCGTGACCGCGGCGTAGCGATAGACCACGCTGTCGCGCGCGCCGTCGGTGAGCCTGCGACCGCCGGAGCCGTCCGCGGCGAGCAGCCAGACGTCGAACTCGGCGTACGCGAGCACCCCCGAATCGTCCTTCGTCCAACCCGCGACACCATACGCCGGCATCATGTCGGTAGGCGTGTCGTAGTCCTTGTTGACGAACCGCGCCGCCGTTTTCCCGCTGATATTCACGCGCGCACCAGTGACGACGTCGTAGCTCCAGTAATCCTTGCCGTCGAACGCGAGCAGCTTGCGCCCCGTCGCGCTGCGTCCGGGAGTGAACCGCACCTTCTCCAGCGTCTTGCGCCGCTCGCCCGTCTTCACGTCCACGACGTACAGGTCGCGGTAGGGGCGACCGAACATCGCGCCAAACTTGTACGATTTGGTGTCGGTCTCTGTCGCGTGTCTGCTTCCCTCGAGTACCGTCACCGTCTCGTCGAGACTCGTGCCGATCTGCACCACCCGTTCCTCGGCGACGTGCCACGCCGCGAGCAGCGTGCGCTGCATGTCCTGCTGCTCCTGCACCTTCTGCTGCTGCATGAGACGCACATCCTTCGCGTGCCAGATCTGCACATCCGACTTTAGAGCTGTATCTGTGTTATTCGTGTGCTTCGTGTCATCCGTGATAGCGCTTTGTTGCGCCACGATTGTCTGTACCCGGCTCGTATCGGCTGGCTTAGCAACTTCTCTCGGCCGCAATCCGAGGAGAATCACCGAGCCATCCTTGGCCCACTCCGGCCGCCGGTGCTCGGCGACGCGCATCCCGCTCGGTGCGCCCTTCGTCGCGGTGTCCAACGTCCGCCGCTGCGCCGAGGTCGTGGCGGTACCGAGGCCTGTCCACGCCAGGACGACGTGCGCCGTGTCGCGGAAGCCTTTGTCTATCCGTGTCCGTAGCACGGCCAGGTCCGTGGACTTCTCGCGCCAGGCCAGCTGCCTATATAAGGAAGGCGACGCGTCCAGCGACCTCAGC
Organism: Gemmatimonadaceae bacterium; assembly: GCA_040902075.1. Classification (GTDB taxonomy): domain Bacteria; phylum Gemmatimonadota; class Gemmatimonadetes; order Gemmatimonadales; family Gemmatimonadaceae; genus DASPMP01. The sequence continues at coordinate 2,709 of JBBDXZ010000131.1, read as the reverse complement.
GCTCCCGTGCGCGCGTCGTACAGTTGGACGCCGTTGCTCGCGCCCGTCTCCGACTCCACCGTCATCGCGAGCAGCGGCGCGCCCTCGGCCCAGGCGAAGCTGCTCACGTTGCCGAAGGTGAGCTTGGTGCCGGCAGCCAGGTCCTGAACGATCACGTCCGCCGCGCGCTTGCCCTCGGCCGGGTAGCGCCGCATCGCGAAGTGTTTGCCGTCGCGGCTGAAGGCGAACGCGGTGACGTCCTTCGTGGTCTCCGCGCTGCCCGTCGCGAGGTTGCGCAGCCCGGCCGAGTTGCGCACCGGCTTCTTGTCCTTGGTCAACCGGTCGCGCTCCGCGGGCGAGACGCCGACCGTGTACGCCAGCCAGCGCGAGTCGGTCGAGAACGTTGGCCCGGTCGCGTACGGAATCGCGATCGTCGTGTCCCGGGCCGAGGCCGACGTCGATGTGAGCCGCAGCTCGTTCTCTTCGTTCACGCGATTCACACCGTACGCGAGCCACTGTCCGTGCGGGGCGAGCGTCCCGCCGGCGAGCGTCTCCCAGTTCGCGAAGTCCGCCGGCTTTGCCGCGGGCTTGGACTGGGCGATCGAGAGGGCAGGGAGGGCGACTAGCGCTGCTGCGCAGGCGAGGCGTTGCATGATCATTCGCGGTTTGAGAGGCCTCCCAAGTTGTCCCACGGACCGCGTCGTCTCAAGACGCGCGCAGACCGGGGCGAACGGCCGAGGCACATCGTCAGACGGTTGCTGGCCGCCGGCTTTCGTCCGCCGCACCCGCTTCTCGGCGCGTGGCGCTAGCTCCATTCGTGCATATCGATTGTGCTACGACGTCCTAACGAATCTGGGAGCATCGTTTTCGCCAAGCACGCGCGCACTAAGGACAAAGTTGTAGCCAGGCGTCACTTGCCGGTCGACCAGAGCATCCAGAATCGTGCACGTGATTGTAGGGTAGGACCTCCTTCGACGTTCATCATCGTGAACGCGATTGAGAACGCCATGATATCCCTTGCCGGAGCGACGAGTCGGGGTAGCCGTTGGGCCTCTCCGCCGCTTCAGCAGCGCCCGCGTCTGCGATCGACGGGCGCACACTCGAATGCGCTGGTCGACCATAGTCCGCGCTCGGCCTTCCTCGCGTCCTCGACCGCGGCTCGAATGCGCTCGACGTGCTTCACGTTCGGAGGATAGACCAACGCCAGGACGAACCCCTGCCGGGCCATTTCCTCGTTCACCATCCGGCCGTCGCCGAGGTAGACATAGGCGAGCGTGCGGCCGGCGGGATCGGGAAGCGCGCGAGCTGTCACACGCTGCGGCACTCGTTCGCGACACATTTGCTGGACGCGGGTTACGACATCCGGACGGTGCAGGAGCTCCTGGGTCACCGGGACGTGACGACGACGATGGTATACACGCACGTCTTAAATCGCGGCGGGTTGGGTCTTCGCAGTCCTGTCGACAAGCTGCTCGGGAGTGCACGGTTGCCGGAATAGGCTGCAGTCGGTAGGGTCAGGTCTGAATGGATGGGGTTAGGGGTGCTGGGGAAGAAGGGTCCAATACTAGTTAAGCGGACACTAACCGAACATGACCATCCTCGGACTTGTGGCTGCCGCGGTTGGCTACGTTCTGGCAATCGCCGGCGCGATCGCGGTTACCCAGGGCGCACCAGAACCCAAGCTCCCCGGCACCGTGTCGGTGGGCGTTGATAAATGGGTCACAACCACCGACGCCGAACGATTCGAGCGCTGGAAACGCCGGTCGCGCTGGGCACAACCGGTCATCATCCTGGGCACGACGCTCCAATTGGTAGGCACTCTGATCATGGCTTTAGCGACTAGGGGATAGCGCGTGCTTGACGAGCGCCCCAGTCCATGATGCGCCGGCTACTCGCGAACGCTCGCGCATGGATTCATCGCCTTCGCCTTTCACTTGCCTCTGGCATTGACGACTGGGAGTCAGCAGAACTCTGGGTACAGCACAGGATGGCTCCGAGCATTGTCGAGTACCGGCGTCTGGCGCATGACCTCGACGATGCCGCGTACGAGATCACCAAGGAGATGACGTCCACGTCCAGCAGTCTCGATCTCTGCTCTGCCCACATCGCTCTGCTTGCTCGCGTTCTTCAAGATCTGCGAGTCGCCGACGGCCTCATGGCGCGCGGCTACACAATGCAGGGATGGGCCATCACGGCGTCCGCCTTCGAGGCCGCTCACACAATGGGGTACTTAGCGGCCGACCCAAGCCGCGCAGTTGCTTGGTGGCAACACTCTGACCCGCGCAGCCCGTTCTGTGGAGCCCGGACAGCGGTTGAGGGGTGCTTCAAATACCTCGAGATTGGCAATCAAGGTGCGCAACGTGTGCGCTTGATCGGCCGCGAGTATCGTCACTACGAACACCTGTGCGTCGCGAAACACATCAATCCGGTGTCGGAGCGCTCTCGATACCTCAGCCCATCGCCTCGGGGAACCGTCGTTCGCTTCACGCCGACGGTTTCCTCGCGGCGGCGCAGGGAGGCTCGTTTTGGCCTTGCTCTCGCTTGCCGTGCGGCGATTACAGCACTATGGGTATTTCAGCGCGCTCAGATTCCCGGCGACGAGAAAGCAGCGAGACTTGTTGTAGACTTAGGTGTGCGAGCGGGCAGTGTTCTCGCGAACTGGAATGACCCGCGCGATGCCGCTTAACGAGGCGTTGCTGCTGTCGAACGCAGCTCCTGAAGCGGGGGGGG
>JBBDXZ010000130.1:1961-14092 GCA_040902075.1 Gemmatimonadaceae bacterium | reverse complement strand
ACTGCCGCGGCCTCGAGCTTCACCGCGCGGTAGCCGCCTCGCCGGCGATCGCGGGCGTACATCACGCCGAATACGATGATGAGCAGCAGTGCCGCCGGCGCGACGTAGCGGAACGACAGCTGACCTCCCCTCGCTTCCGCCGGCCCGAGAATCGCCGCGGCCTCGCCCACGAGCGGCTCATTTGGGATCGCCGTTCCGACGATGGCGCGCAATGCGTTCGCCGTCGCATCGGTGTTGACCGACGGCGCGGCAAGCGCGGTGCGCGTCGCCGCGAGCGCGTCCTCGACCTCGCGCACCCGATAGCCCAGTGAGGCGAGGTCGGTGGTCGCCCGGCCGCGAGTGATGTAGCCCGGAAGCTTCTGCTCGGCGCTCTGAAGCACGGCGGCCGTCGATGCGGGCAATGACTGGGCGAGATATCTGTCGGCCAGCTTTCCCATCAGCGGAACGCCGACCGCGCCCGCCATGCCGAGCCCCACGCCGGCGGTCAGCACGATGCCGAGCGATCCCGTCCTTGGCATCTTCTCGCTGACGACGCCGACCATGGTCGGGAAGAAGAACGCGACGCCCCAGGCGAACACCGTCGCCGCGGCGAAGGCGCTCCACGTGCCCGTCGCGAAGCTGAGCAGGAACAGGCCCGCCCCGGTAAGAACGGCCGCGACGAGCAGCATTCCCGTTGGCTGCAGCCGCTTGACGAAGTGTCCGGCGAGCGCGCGCAGCACGACCATCCATCCGCTGATCCAGACCAGCACGAGAATGCCGTGCAGTCCGCCCGATTGCAGCACCGCGGGAATCCAACGCATCGGTCCCAACTCCAGCGACGTCGTGAGCGCCATCATCGCCAGCATCAGCAGGAAGAGCGGGTTGGTGAGCGTATACCGGAACATCTCGCCGACGGGAATCCCCATCTCCGCGTTCTCGGTTTTCGGAAAGCGCTGCGGCAGTACCATCAGACCGTAGACGAGAATCGGCAGATAGATGACTCCGATCTGGTACGGCCATGCGGCGAAGCGTCCGCCCCAGGTGGCAAGGACGAATCCCGTCAGTCCGCCGCCGACCAGGCCGATCGGAAAGAATGCGTGGAACCAGTTCAGCCGCTTGGTCTTCTCGTTCGGATACAGCGCCGCGACGAGGGGATTCCCGGTGACTTCGATCATGCCGTTCCCCGCCGCGAGCGTGGCCGCGCCGGCCATGAGCAGCCAGAAGGCCGATGGATCACCGGTCCGCGTCGCGGCGAGCAGCATCAGCGCCAGACCGGCGACGTGCCCGATGAAAGCGAGTCTCGCGCCGTTCTTCAGGCCGAAGACCTCGAGCAACGGCCCCATGACGAGGAGAGAGATCGCCATTCCCCAGAGCGCCGCGCCACCAATCAAGCCGACCTGGTAGTTCGTCAGGATGAACTGCTGCTTCAGCTGAATGAGGATGTTGCTCACCAGGGCGAACGACGCGCCGGTCGGGATCAGAGCCAGACAGATTCCGAAGAACAGGCGGCTGCGATTGATGTCGGCGAACGGGTTAGACTCGGACATGACTCCGTACCTCGAGGGGGAGGCGGTGTCAGAGTATACGACCGGACGACTGGCGCAACGAGGGTCCGCATGCGGTCAGCCCGGCTCGCTACGCCAACCACTCCTTCGCGCGCTTCAAGAGCTCCTTCGTCGGCACGGGTTTCACCATCACCGCCGTGACGCCCGCGTCCGAACAGCGTCGGAGTGACTCGGGATCGTCGCTGCCAGTGAGTGCGACCGTCGCCTTCGGCTCCACGCCACGCTTCGCCAGCGACTTTGCGACTTCGAGCCCGTCGCCGTCCGGAAGCGTCAGATCGAGCAACAGGAGGTCGGGCGGATCCTTCGAGCCCTTCGCGATCGCGTCCGCCACCGAGTGCGCCACGGTGACCCGCCGCCCCGTTTCCTCGAACAGGATGCGCAGCGCTCCGGTCACGAGCTCATTGTCTTCCACGATGAGCACGTGATGCTTCGAGCTTTTACTGCGCGTCTTCGGGATACGGGATGGTAAAATAGAATCGGCTTCCGCCGCCCAGTTCGCTTTCGACCCAGATGTGTCCACGATGCAGCTCCACCAGCTTCAGGGCGATTGTTAATCCAAGCCCCGTGCCATGGTGCAGCCGGGATGCCGTGGCGTCGACCTGCGCGAACTCCTCGAAGATGAAATCGTGGTGTTCGGCGGCGATCCCGATCCCGGTATCGCCCACCTCCACCACGACCTCGCCTCGACCGCTCTTCGCGTTGATCCAGACGCGCCCGCCTGGAGGCGTGAAGTCGGTCGCGTTGCCCAACAAGTTGCCCAGGATGTGCGCGACTTTCTCGCGATCGGCGAAGATCGGTGGGACGTCGGGCGGGACGCGCACGTCCAGGCTCAACCGCTTTTTCGCCAGCAGCGACTCGTTCAGGCGCGTGACCTGAGCGACCACGTCCGCGAGCGAAAAGGTCGATGGCGTCAGCGTCAGCTGATTTGCCGCCCCCCGCGCATACGTCAGGATCTCGCCCACCTGCTCGAGCAGCTGCCGCCCGCCGGCGATGATGCCGCGAATGCTCTCGATCTGACGCTCGTTCAGCGGCCCCAGCATCCCGTCTCGCAGAATCTCGGCGTGGGTGATCACCGCCGTGAGCGGTGTCCGCAAATCGTGCGAGATGTTCGCGAGGAACTGCGTCTTGAGCGCATCGCGCCCGCGCATGTCCGAGATCTCCGCTACCGCTTGCTTGTACAACGCCTCGAGCGAGGCAAAGCGGGACTCGAGACTCGAATTCGGTCCGGACGGATGGGTGGTAGTCACCAAACTCATATGGTCAAATAGTACCGCTGATTCCCGGCGGCGCCAACACGGGCTCCTCCAATGACTCCTCCAACTGCTGCCGCCGCAATAGCGACCAGTACCGGCCTCCCGCGGCGAACAACGCTTCGTGCCTGCCCTGCTCGACAACCCGTCCCTGGTCCAAAACAATGATCATCGTCGCGTCGCGAATGGCCGACACGCGATGCGACGAGATCATCGCCGTGCGGCCCGCCAATGCCGTCCGCAACGTCTTCAGGATCTCCGCCTCGGTGTGGGTGTCCACCGCCGAAAGCGCGTCGTCCAACAGCACCAGGGCTGGCTTCCTGGCCAGCGCTCGCGCCAACGCAGCCCTCTGCTTCTGCCCGCCCGAAAGGTTGATCCCGCGCTCGCCCAACATCGTCTCGTAGCCGCCGGGGAACGCCTCGATCGTCCCGGCGAGTTGGGCCACTTCCGCGCCCCAGATGCCGGAGGCCCTGTTGGGCGCGCCGTACGCCAGGTTCTGCGCCAACGAGTCGCTGAAGAGAAAGCTCTCCTGTGGTACATAGCCGATCTCCGCCCGCAACTCCTCCAGCGACAAGTCAGTCGTCGGCACGCCGTCGACGAGGATATGTCCCTCCTGCGGATCATATATGCGGGCCACGAGATCGAGCAGCGCGCTCTTGCCGCTGCCGGTCGCGCCCACGACGCCCAGCGTCGCACCCGTCGGCAATTCGAAGCTCACGTTACGCAAAACCCAACGCGGCTCCGTGTTCCCGGTCACCGGGGACGAATCACCGCTTTGGGGATAGTGGAACGAGACGTTGCGAAACTCGATGGAGCGTCCACTGCCGTTGCTTCGCGGGGGAAGACGGGTCGGCTGCGTGGACTCGACGACGGAGTTCTGGCCATCGAGAATGCCGAGGAGCCGCTGCATCGACGCGGCGCCGCGTTGGAAGAGATTCACCACCCATCCCAGGGCGATCAGCGGCCACGTGAGCATCCCGAGGTACAGGCTGAACGCCACCAGCTCGCCCACCGTGATGGTCCCGCGGATCGCGAGCGACCCGCCCAAACCGAGCACCACCACGCCACCCAACCCGGCAAGGAGCATGAAGGCAGGATGGAGCGACGCGTCGAGCCGCATGAGGTACATGTTCTTCGCGAGATACTCCTCTCCCATTCCGCGAAACCTGCCGATCTCGGCCTCTTCCTGCCGGTAGGCGCGCACGATGCGCGCGCCGGAGAGGTTCTCCTGCGCCGTGGTCGTCATGCGACCGAAGAACTCCTGCACCGCCTCGAACCGGCGGTGGATCTCGCGTCCGATGATCATCGCGGCGAAGGGCAGGAACATCATCGGCAGCAGCGCCAGACCGGTGAGGCGGGGGCTGATTCGCAGCATGAACCAGAGCGCGAATAGGCCACCGAAGATGGTGTTGGCGAGATACATGACCGCCGGACCGGCAGCTTGCCGGACGGCGCTCAAGTCGTTCGTGAGCCGCGCCATCAGATCGCCGGTGCGGTTGCGCCCGTAATACGAAGCGTCGAGCGTGGTCAGGTGCCGGAACAGGTCGTTGCGCAAATCGTATTCGATGCGCCGGCTCAAGCCGTTCAGCAGCTCGCGCATCCAGTAGTGTCCGGCGCCCGCCACGAGAGCCAGCGCGACAATGGCGGCGGCCAGTTGTGCAATTCGAGAAAGTGGCGCGTCTCCCTTTATACCATCGATTGCCGACCGCACGAGCCACGGGGGAACACTTCCCAGGGCGGCGGATACAATGATCACCAACAGCCCCAACAAAACATGGCGGCGGTAGGGCCGATAATAGGGAAGCAGACGTCGAAGCGGGCGCATCAACGGCACTTGTCTTGCGCACTTGCGCGGGGTACGATAGCAGTAGCCGTAGGTCGCGACAGGCCTAAGTCACTACTAAACCAAAGTTTACACTTTCTGCTCGGGGGAACACGCATGTCCAAATATACGGGCCGGCTTTTGATGCCGATCCTCGCCGCGACGCTACTCGCCGCGTGCGGTGGTGACAGCAGCAATGCAGACAGCGCGCTCGCGGCTGATTCGTCCCTCAATCGCGACCTCGCGCTTGCGGGCACCGACACGGCGGCGCAACCGTCGCTGACGGACGTTCCGGCGACGCCCGCGGGTGCCGCGAAGACCACACCGGCGACGAAACGACCGACCAGCACGAAGACGTCGTCCACGAAAACCGCCAGCGGCAACACCAAGACGGCGGGGACGGGCACGGCGAGCCGTTCGGGAACGATCGCGGCCGGAACGGCGCTGAACGTTCGCGCGGACAGCAAACTTTGCACGAACACGCATCAAGTCGGGAACACGTACACCGCGACTGTCAACACACCGGTCAGCGGCACGAACGGCGCGACGATTCCCGCCGGCGCGACGGTGACGCTGAGAGTCACAAAGCTCAACCGCAGCGAGAACGTGAACGACCCGATCGAGATGGAGTTCGAGGTCGTGAACGTGTCCTTCAGCGGCAAGAGCTACTCACTCGCCGGAAGCAGCGTGGCGGGCCTCGACGTGCAACGCGTTCGCAATCAGCCGAAGAGCAAGGACGTTCAGAAGGTCGTCGGTGGTGCCGCGATCGGCGCGATCGCCGGTCAGGTCCTCGGCAAGAACACGAAGTCCACGGTGATTGGGGCAGCGGCGGGTGCCGCGGCCGGAGCGGGCGCCGCTGCGGCAACCGCGAACTATGAAGGCTGCATCAACGCGGGCAGCAACTTTGTCGTGAACCTCGGTAACGCGCTGACGATCTCGACCTAATCAGTTTCTACGAAGATCGCCGGGGCGGGTGAGAGCTCAACTCTCACCCGCTTTTGCATTTTTGAGGAATCCGCGGCCAAAAGGTTTTCCCGACTTCCTCGAAGAGCTTTCTCCGGAAGAGCTTTCTCCGGACTAGTACCCGACAGCCCGGCCGCCCGTCCGTGGGTCCGCATATCCCACCCAGCCCGCGGGCGTTCGCAGGATCCCGTTCACGGAGCCGATGTTCCCCGACGGCGACAGCGCAGGACCGCTCCCGTACTGCTTGGTCCCGTAGCCCATCGTGACAAGTGAATCGAGTATGGCGGCGCTGAACCCATCCTGCTCGTACCGAAGCGTGTCGGGCAACGCCTGGTGGTGGAGACGCGGCGCGTTGATCGCGTCCATGAGAGTCATGCGATGATCGATCACGTTCACGATCGTCTGCATCACACTCGAGATGATGCGCGGGCCCCCTCGCGCTCCAACGAGCAACAGCGGCCGGCCCGCGCGATCGAGGACGATGGTCGGGAGCATCGAGCTGAGCATGCGCTTGCCTGGCTGAATCGCGTTCTGCTCGCCCTGAATCAAGCCGAAGGCATTCGGGCGTCCGGGATTCGCCGCGAAGTCGTCCATCTCGTCGTTCATGAAGATCCCGACGTTCGGGAGATACACCCCGGAGCCGTAGAGATCGTTGATCGTCGTCGTCGTCGACACCGCGTTGCCGGCCGCGTCCACGACGGCGTAGTGCGTCGTCTGCGGGCTGCCTCCTTCGCGCATGACCGAGGTCACCGCCGCGGTGGGCATCGCGCGCTGGCCGATGCTCGCCCGCAACTTTGCCGCGTACGACTTGTCGGTGAGGCGATTCGTCGGAACTCGCGCGAACGCCGGGTCGGCCAGCAGCGAGTTGCGGTCGATGAATGCGCGCTGCAGCGAAGAAGCCAGCGCGTGCGCGTACCGCGCACTCCCAAAAGGCGGGAGCGGCTCGAACCCCTCCAGGATGTTGAGCGCTTCGACCATCGCCGCGCCCGACGAGGGTGGGGGCACGGTGACCAGCGCATGGCCGCGGTACATCGAGCGGATCGGCTCTCGCGATTCCACCTTGTATCGCGCCAGGTCCTCGCCGGTGATGATGCTCCCGGCGGCGCGGAGATCTTCGGCCACCACGCGAGCGAGGCCGCCCGTGTAGAACGCGGCTGCCCCGCTGTCGGCGATCGTGCGAAGCGTTCGCGCGAGTGACGGCTGGCGAAGCGTGCTCCCCGGGCCGAGCGGCTGTCCGTTCGGAAGGAAGACCGACGCGCCCGCGAACTGTCCGATCAAATTCGCATGGCGCGTCAGCGAGCTCGCGAGCTGCGAGTCCACCACGAACCCTTGTTCGGCCAGCCGGATGGCCGGCGCGATCACGCGCGCGAATGGCAGCGTACCGAAGCGCTCATGCGTCGAGACCAGGCCCGCCACGCTGCCGGGTACTCCTGACGCGAGCGGACCCACCACGCTCTGTTGTGTCGTCCGGCCGCTGTCGTCGAGGAACATGTCCCGGGTGGCTCCCAGGGGCGCCACCTCGCGATAATCGATTGCGGCGACGCGGCCGTCCGCCATGCGAAGGACGGTGAAACCCCCGCCTCCCAGATTGCCCGCTTCCGGATATACGACGGCCAGCGCAAATCCGACGGCCACCGCGGCGTCCGCCGCATTCCCACCCGCCTTGAGGATCTCCACGCCCACTCGGCTGGCCAACGCCGCGTCGGAGGTGACCACGCCGCTTGTTCCAACCGCGGCCGTTGCGCCGCTCTGATGTGGCCACGGTGCGGGGAAAGCGACGACAGCGGCGGGTGGAGTCGGAGCCAGCGGCGTCGGCGAAGATGGGGCTGGCGCCGGTGCCGCGCGGCACCCAAACGCAAGGACAGCCAGAAGAAGCGGTTTTCGCATCCCAAATACTACCGTCTACTATCTCCCAATCCGAATCTCCCGCCAACGCGCAGCGTGGACTGCTGCGCCGTCCTGGTGCTCTGACCCGATTGGCGCTTGTGAATCACGAGCCCGTAATCCTGGAGCAGCATGATCTGCATTCGCGGTGAGAAGCTGTACCCGAACCCGTAGCCGACCGCGAAGCTGAAGTCCGACACGGCCGGGCCGGGGCCGAGTGGCGAACCGTCGGTCCGCCGGAAATTGGAGAAGACCGTCATGCCGGCGCTCAAATCGATGACCTGGTGGAACCCGCCGCCGCCGCCGATGTGGACGTTCCCCATGTATTGTGTGATGTTCGCGTCGGCGTCGCATCTGGTGCAGCTGTTCATGCCGGTCAGACTTCCATTATAGATCAACGGCACGCGCGCGGTCGTGGCCGCCACACCGATCGTGGCGCCTCTCCCGATCGGCATCTCGAGCGAGCCGCGCCATTGCGGCGCGTCCCCAAAATCCCATTGCGCGCCTGACTCCGGATCGGACAAGGCCTGATGCCTCAACCATCCTATGGAGAGCGACGTCCAGGCGAGCGGTTCTCCCAGGCTTCTGGGTGCCTCGATGATCTGTGCCTCCGCAAGCTCGGCACCGGCAAGCGACAACCCGACAATGACGAGGAACGTGCGAGTCACGATTCTCCTCCGACTTGCAATGGCTGAACGGCGCCGAATAAGTTAGCCGCCAGCGCCTGAAGCCAATGGGAACTAGCGTTCACAGTTGAACCCGGCAATCACTCAAGAGTTTCCACGTGGCCCCTGGCGGAAAAAAACCCAAACGCCGCGGATCGAATCCGCGAAATCAACAGGACAATCCGCGCGGTCCGCGTCCGCGCGGTCCGCGTCCGCGAGATCCGCGCGTTACGGAGCAGCGCAACCCGCGCACCGCGGACATCGATCTCGCCTCGCCGCTGGAGATCGTGGACCTGATCGCGGCCGAGGACCGTCGCATTCCGGAAGCCGTGCACGGCCAGCGGGAGGCCATCGCTCGCGCGATCGAGGAGGCGGAAGCCACATTCCGGCGCGGGGGTCGCCTTTTTTACGTTGGCGCCGGGACCTCCGGGCGCCTGGGCGTGCTCGACGCGTCCGAGATGCCTCCGACGTACGGGACGAAGCCCGATCTGGTGCAGGGGATCATCGCCGGCGGATACGCGGCGCTCACACGCTCGCAGGAAGGCGCGGAGGACACCATCGAGAACGCCGTGAAAGACCTCGACGAATGCGGCGTGCGGAGTGGCGACTTCGTCATAGGAATCGCCGCGTCGGGGACGACGCCTTACGTTCGCCGCGCGCTCGAGCACGCGCGATCCCTCGGCGCGCGCACGGGGCTGGTCGCGTGCTCGCCGCCGCCTCCCGAGGCGATCGCGGTCACGGACGTGCTGATTCAGCCGATCACCGGCCCCGAAGTCGTCACGGGATCGACGCGCATGAAGGCCGGCACGGCGACGAAGCTCGTGTTGAACACGATCACGTCCGGCGCGATGATCCGGTTGGGCAAGACGTTCGGCAATCTCATGGTGGACCTGCGCGCGACGAACGAGAAGCTGCGCGATCGCAGCGAGCGGATCATCATGGAAGTTTGCGACGTCGATCGTGACGGAGCGCGTGCGCTGTTGAAGCGCGCGGACGGCGTCGTGAAAACCGCCATCGTGATGCACTTCATGGATGCGTCGCGCGAAGACGCGGAGCGCGCGCTGGAGAAATCCGGTGGCGTCATTCGCAGAGCGATCGGACGCAACCCGCCGCCCGTCACATGAGTCGTGGAGACGCGTACATCGGTTTGATGTCCGGGACGTCGCTTGACGGCATTTCGGCGTGTCTTGTGAGGTTCGAGACAGAGCGTTCGACGTCAGAGGTTGGACGTTCCACGCTCGATGTTAAACCTCCAGCGTCCAACCTCGAACGTCGAACGTCAAACGCAGTTCACTTTGAACTGCTCTCCTTTGAAGTACGGGAGTACAGCTCCGACCAACGTGAACGTCTTCTGAAATCCATGCAGGGCGGGTCTGCTCAGGAGTACTGCCGCCTCGCGTTCGATCTCGGCGAATGGCTGGCCGACGCGGCGGCGGCCGTGCTGATGGAAGCGGGCGTTCCGCGCGGCGAGGTCCGCGCAATCGGCACGCACGGCCAGACGCTCTGGCACGAAGCGCCGCACTCCACGTGGCAAATTGGCGAGTCCGCGGTCATCGCCGAACGACTCGGCATCGACGTCGTGAGCGACTTCCGCGTGCGCGACGTGGCCGCCGGCGGCCAGGGGGCACCGTTGGTGCCGATCGCCGACGCGCTGCTTTTCGCGGCGAATCACTGGCGTGCGCTCCAGAACATCGGCGGCATCGGCAACGTTACGGTCGTGCCGCCCGGCGGCGCGCTCGAGGGCGTTCGCGCCTTCGACACCGGTCCCGGCGTCGGCGTGGTTGACGCGGTCGTTCGCCTGCTGCGTCCGGAGCTGCGCTTCGATCGTGACGGCAAGCTCGCGCTGGCGGGGAACCCGGTCGACGAGGTCCTTGACGAGCTGCTCGCGCATCCGTACTTCGCCGCGCCACCGCCCAAGTCCACCGGACGCGAGCTCTTTACGCCGGAGTACGTCGCGCAGCTCGTCACGCGATGCCGGGCCATGCGCGCGTCGTGCAGCGACGAGGACGTGATTGCGACGGCGACCGCGCTCACCGCGCGGAGTATCGCTGATGCCTACCGGCGATTCATGCCGGAGCCGGTGGACGAAATGCTCGTTTCCGGCGGCGGTGCCAAGAACACCGCCCTCGTCGAGATGCTGCGCACCTCACTTGCACCGATGAAGGTGCGGTCGTTCGCCGAGGTATTCTTCGATGGCGAAGCGAAAGAAGCGGTGGCGTTCGCGCTCCTCGCGAAGCTGTTCATCGACGGCCGCCCCGGTAATGTCCCGAGCGCAACCGGATCGAAAGGCCCGCGCATTCTTGGCAAGCTCACTCCGTCGGGATCACGCCCCTAGCACCTATCACCTGTCACCTATCACCTAGCACCCATGACACATACCGGACAGGTCTACGAAGGCGAGCCGGTCGCTCGACAGCCGTATATCGTGACGAAGCAAGTCGTGAAATCAGGCGTGGGCTTCGGCAGCGCGCTCGCGATCACGATTTCGTGGAGCGTCCACAAGTCGATCCTGTGGGCCATCATCCACGGCATCTTCTCGTGGCTCTACGTCATCTACTACGCCCTGACGCGCACCTAGCACCTAGCACCTAGCACCTAGCACCTAGCACCTAGCACCTAGTCCTTCACAATCGCCTTGTGCTGCGCGGGAATGAACGCGGCGATACGCTCGGGCGGGACGGCGTAGACGATCTTCCCGCCAGCTTCGCGCTGGCCGCCGTAGACGATCCCAACCACGAAGCCGCGCGTGCTGAACACCGGGCTACCGCTCGACCCGTGTGTGGCGTACGAGTCGATCTGCAGGACCGTCGACGTCTTCTTGCTCACGGTGCCCGGGTTGAGCGTCGATTTCGCGAGGAAATCGTTGCCCGCGCCTTCCTGCGGCGTATCGTAGCCCAGCGGGTAGCCGATCGTCACGACGGACATCCCTTCGGACGCGTCGTTGGCGTTCGAGCTCACGCCCGCGACGACGGGGAAGGGACCGTCGCGCTCCACTTGAATGAGCGCGAGATCTTCGTCCGGGTCGTCGCTGACTTTTACCACTTTTGCCGGCAGCCAATCGCGCGTGTCGGTGAACTTGACCGCGATCCGGGTGGCCACGGCTCCCGACTCGAGGTCCTTGACGTTGTGCCGGTTGGTGACCATCAGGCCTTGCGGCGTTATCGCGAATCCTGACCCCGCGGACGACTTGCCGGAGATCTCGCTGATCATGATCGCGACCGCCCCTGAGTTCCGCTTGTGGATCGCGGGCAGGTCCATCGCGACCATGCGGCGCAACTGACGCTCGTTCTCCTGAATCTCCGCCTTGATCATGTCGCGCTCGGCGTCAGTCGTCGCCGCGGCCAGCCGCTGCTGCAATGCCGCGATCTTGCGCTGGCTCTCGTTCACGAGCGACGTATCGCCCGATCCGCGCATGCTGCTCTGCAGCATCACGCGCATCCGTTCGTTGTCGGCGATCAATTGCTTGAACTCTTCGGTGCGCTGCGAGGCCTGCAAGCGGCCGTAATACACCGCGCCACCGGCTCCCACGACCAGCAGCACGAGCGCCACGATCATCGCCCGTTTCAGGCCCGCCGTCTCCTTGTTCACGGCGATCGCGATGCGCTGCTCGGTGTTGCCTCCTCGCTTCGCCCCCCGCTCGGCCGTCTTCGGTGGCTTGGGCTCGGCGCCCGCGTGAAAAACCGCGATCTGTGCCTCGGGCCCCTTGGCGCCGAAGGTGATCTTGTCGCCGTCCTTCAGCTCGACGGTGCCGTCTACCTTCTTGCCGTTGACGAACGTTCCGTTCGTGCTGCCGAAATCATGAACGACGTACCGCCCTTCAGTGCCGCGGATTTCCGCGTGACGACCGGAGACGTCGAGGTCCAGCTGGGGGTCGAAGCGCAGGTCGGTGCTCGCGTGACGGCCCACCACGATGACAGCCTGCTCGAACCGCTTGGTCTGCCCGGCACGCGCGCCGCTCAGGATTCGGATCTCGATTGGCATGCCCAGTCGCGCGGGAAGGGGG
>JBBDXZ010000130.1:0-1951 GCA_040902075.1 Gemmatimonadaceae bacterium | reverse complement strand
GCGGCCGCGGGGGCGGCGGGGGACGACGTGGGAGTGATCTCCGGCTGCACTTTCTTTACGGTCTGAATGGCGTACCACGCGGCGAGCACGATGAGGAGCGCGAGCAGCGCGATCGCGATCGCCATTCCGCGAGACCGACGCTCCGGCTTGACGCCGACCGACGCGGGGTCGATGGCATCGATGATCGGATCGGTCGGCGCCATGGCCGCCTCGTACGAGGGGGCGGACATTCCGGGCGACGAATCGACCGGCATGGTGCTTCGGTCTCCCGACGGACGAATCTTTAGCGTCGGCTCATCGGCAATGCTCGGTACCGGTCCTGGAGTCTGGGTGCCGTCGTTGAGCGAGAAGACGCGGTGCGCGACGTCGTCTCCCTCGAGCGGTTCGGGATTCAGCCCTTCGCCGTCGAAGCGCGCGATGATGACGGTGATGTTGTCCGGCCCACCCGCCTCATTCGCCAATTCGATCAGCCGGCGACAGGCCTGCACGAGATCCTTCTCGTCGTTGACAGTCTGCGCGATTTCGTCCTTGCTCACCTGGCCGGAGAGCCCGTCGCTGCACAGTACGAGCATGTCGCCGCGCCGGAGTCGCTGGAAGGTGAGATCGACTTTGATGTTCTGCTCGGGGCCGAGTGCCTGGAGGATGATGTTACGGCGCTCGCTCATCGCCGCCTCTTCCTCGGTCAGCTCGCCGGCCTCGATCAGCTTCTGCATCAGCGACTGGTCCTTCGTGATCTGCTTCGCGACCCCGTCGCGCACGAGATAACCGCGACTGTCCCCGACCTGGGCCAGATACAGCGTGTCCGCGAGCAGTCCCGCGATCGTCGCCGTGGTGCCCATGCCGCGGTATTCCTGGTGCGACGACGCGTAGCCGTGGATCATCTGGTTGGCTTTCTGCGCCGCTTGCCGCAGACAGCGCGCGAACGCCTCGGGGGACGGCTGGGACAGCGGGATCCAGTTGTCGCGCAGCTCCTTGAGCACGATCTCGGTGGCCATCTGGCTCGCGATCTCGCCAGCGGCGGCGCCACCCATCCCGTCCGCCACCATGAACAGCGTTCCCTTGTGCCCTACCCGATGTTGGCGGACGCTCGGCTGCAACGACGCGTCGTTCGTCGTGAGGTCCGCGACCACGAACGCGTCTTCGTTGTGCTCGCGCGTACGGCCGACGTCCGTGCGCCCGAACACGTGTACGAGAATCTCGCTGTGGTCGGGCTGATTCATCGAGTCGGTAGTGCTGGGTTTCGTTGAAGTCACGGTATCAGCAAGTAGCCGCTAGGCCTTTCTTCGTATCGCCGTACAAATAGAACCTGACGGCATCATTGAAGCGTGTCTGTGATGCCCGTCCTTCATTATCCTGAAGAATGTTGCAGCCAAGCTTCGTCTCACGCATCTGTGTGCTTGAATCGGCCGATTCGCCGGCAATGACAAAGTGCGCCTTCGCGCGAAGAAACTCGACATGCACCTTGTCGGAATCCGCCTGGGCGACCGGTTCGAGCGAATCGAGCTTCGCGAGAGCCTGATTTGCCGACTGTATCGACGCGCCTTTCTCGAAGTCCGTCAGCGCATCGAGGACCTTGAATGAGCCTCGCAAATCGACGGTCGGCGGGACCGGAGCGCCAGTCTGTTGGCCGAGCGGAGTGGGCGGTGGCGAGCCGGCCGCGTTTTGATTCAGCGCCTTGTACGCGACGAACCCGCCGACGAGGACGAGAACGCCGGCGACGCCCGCGAGCATTGGCGCCCTGCTCCTCGGCGCTGTGACCGCGGGAGCGGGTTTCGCCGGTGTGGCCGGATTCACCTTCGTCGCGGGAATGGCGCCGAGTGCTTTGGTCGAGCCGGCGGGTGCCGACGCGCCAACTGCCGGTGCTTTTGGCAGCGAGGCCCGGCCGATGACCTTGGTAAACGCCGCGGTCGACGCGGTCTCGGGCATCGCCGAGACCGTCTTGTACAGATCG
>JBBDXZ010000129.1:0-14518 GCA_040902075.1 Gemmatimonadaceae bacterium | reverse complement strand
TCGCTGACGTCCACGGCGACGTTGCGCTGCGCTTCGTACGTGGACGCGCCCATGTGCGGCGTGAGCAAGACGTTCGGCGCTTTCCGCAGCGGATGGTCGGCGGGAAGCGGCTCGTTGGAAAAGACGTCGAGCACGGCACCGCGAATGTGGCCGGAGCGCAGTCTCTCGAGCAACGCCGCGTCGTCCACGATTCCCCCGCGCGCCATGTTCACGACGATCGACCCCTTCTTCAACTGCCGCAGCTCGCGTTCGCCGATCATGCCGCGCGTCTCGTCGTTCAGAGGCGTGTGGACGGTGACGACGTCGGCGGCCTGGAGCAACTCGGCGAGCTCCGCGAATCGCCGTACGCGCAGCGCGGCGAATCGGTCGTCGGAGATGTACGGATCGAAGCCGGCGACTTCCATTCCAAATGCGTGGGCGCGCTTGGCGACCTCCGTGCCGATACGCCCCACGCCGACGATGCCGAGCGTGCGACCTTTCACCTCGTTTCCCATGAGCTTGGAGCGGTCCCACCGCCCCTCGCTCATCGAGTGCGCCGCTTGCGGGATCTGCCGCAGCAGCCCAATCAGCATTCCGAAAAACAGCTCGACGACGGCGATCGTGTTCCCCGCGGGCGCGTTGATCACCGCGATCCCCAGCTCGGTCGCCTTGGCAACCGCCACGTTGTCCACGCCGACGCCCGCGCGGCCGATGATCTTCAGGCGCTTGGCGTGCTCGAGCAGCTCCTCGGAGATGCGCGTCGCGCTGCGGCCCACAATCGCGTCGTAGTCTCCGATCCGCTTCACCAGTTCGGCGGGCGGCAGCGTAGACACGACGTCCACCTGGAACTCGGGCACCGCGGTGAGCAGCGCCACGCCTTCAGGATCGATGTCGTCGGTGACCAGGATTCGGAGCGCCATTCGCCTCACACGAGCTTTGTCGCCGCGGCCACGACGCGATCGACGGTGAGTCCAAGCTCCTCGTAGATCCGCTCGTACGGCGAGCTCGCGCCATAGCGTTCCAGCCCCAGCACGACGCCGTCGTCACCGACCCAGCGATACCAGGACATCGGGTGTCCGGCTTCGACCGCGACTCGTGGCACGCCGGCGGGGAGTACTTCGGCGTGGTACTTCGCGTTCTGTCGCGCAAACAGCTCATGGCTCGGCATGCTCACGACGCGCGATCGAATCCCCTGTGCCGTGAGCTTCTCGTGTGCGGCGAGAACGAGCGCGACCTCCGATCCCGAAGACATCAGCACGACCTGCGGGTTGGCGCTGTCCGCCAACACGTACGCGCCGAGGACGACGCCGGCTGCCGGCGCGTATTTCTCCCGGTCGATGAACCCGAGCTTCTGCCGCGTGAACACCAACGCCGTCGGTCCATCCTGATGCACGATGGCGATGCGCCACGCCTCGGCGGTCTCGCTCGCATCGGCCGGCCGGATCAGCGTGAAGTGCGGAATCGCACGCAGCGTCCCGAGTTGCTCGATGGGCTGGTGCGTGGGGCCGTCTTCGCCGAGCCCGATGGAGTCGTGCGTGTACACGAAGATCACCGGCTGCTTCATGATCGACGCGAGCCGCACGGCGGGACGCATGTAGTCGCTGAAGATCAGGAACGTGCCCCCGAACGGACGGATGCCGCCGTGCAGCGCGAGCCCGTTCATTATCGACGCCATGCCGTGCTCGCGAATTCCAAAATGGACATAGCGTCCATGCTTACAGTTGCGCGCGAACACCGGTTGGTTCTTGAGCGCCGTGCCATTCGACGGCGTGAGGTCCGCCGAGCCTCCGATCAGCTCGGGCAGCACGGCCACGAGCGCGTTGAGCACGACATTGGACGCGGCTCGGCTCGCGACGACGCCGTTCTCTTTCGTGAATGACGGGATCTTGGAGTCCCAACCATTGGGTAGACGTCCGTCGATCCGGCGCGCGAGCTCGGCCTTCTCGGGAAATGCCTCGAAGCGCGTCCGCCACTCGGCGTTCAGCTTCTTCCCTTTGTCGACCGTCTTACGCGTGTGCTCGAGCACTTCGGGCGGGACCTTGAAGGTCTCGTCGGGCCAGGGCCAGCCGAGGTTCTTTTTCGTCGCGACAACTTCGTCTTTGCCGAGTGCTTCGCCGTGCGCGCTGGCGGTATCCTGCTTCTTTGGACTGCCGTAGCCGATGTGCGTGCGCGTGATGACGAGCGTGGGACGTTCCTTGTCCGCTTTCGCCTGCTCGATGACGCGATCGATCGCCGCGAGATCGTTCACGTCGTCCAGACGAAGCACCTGCCAGCCGTAGCCCTCGAAGCGCTTCTGCGCGTCGTCGCCATACGAGAGGCTCGTGGGGCCGTCGATCGTGATGCGGTTGTCATCGTAGAATCCGATCAGCTTGCCGAAGCCATTGTGTCCCGCGAACGACGCGGCCTCGTGCGAGATGCCCTCCATGAGATCGCCGTCGCTCGCGATGAAGTAGGTGTAGTGGTTGACGATTTCGTGGCCTGGCTGGTTGAACACCGCCGCGAGATGCGCTTCGGCCATCGCCATCCCGACCGCGTTCGCCATTCCCTGTCCGAGGGGTCCCGTCGTCGTCTCGACCCCCGGCGTGTAGCCGAGCTCTGGGTGGCCTGGCGTCTTGCTCTCCCACTGCCGGAACTGCTTGAGATCCTCGAGAGAGAGGTCGTAGCCCGTCAGGTACAGCGCGCTGTACAGCAACATCGACGCGTGACCGGCCGAGAGGACGAACCGATCGCGGTCGAACCAGGCGGGATCGGACGGGTCGTGCTTCATGTGCTGCACGTAGAGCTTGTAGGCGAGCGGCGCGAGCGCCATCGGCGTGCCCGGATGTCCGGATTCGGCCTTCTGCACGGCGTCCATGGACAGCGTGCGGATGGTGTTGATCGTGAGCTGGTCGATGTGCATTGCTGAGCGAGGGAGGAGCGGGAAATGTACGGCAATTGCTCGGCGCTCGCGGCTCTCGCAGACCGCGGTGTTCGGCCAGCAAGTGTCCCTATTCGCGACCATGCGCAATACTGCCAAGCGGGGTACTTCGGCAGTATTGCGCATGGTCGAGCCGGAGGACCCCTGGCGCCTTCACGCCCCTCGCGAGCGGCCTAACGTGACCGACCTTGCTAGCGCCGCCCCATGGCCGCCCTGATTTCCGCGACGCTCTTCAGTTCCTCACGCACCGGCCCGACATACAGCAACCACGAAAACGGGCTGCCAGTGTCGTGCACGGCGTTCACGGTCGCCGTGGACCGCAGGTGCCGCATGGCGTCCTCAGGCACGGCAAACGGATTCGCTTCGAAGAACAGCGCAACCGCGCCGCTCACGTACCCCGTGGACATGGACGTTCCATTCCACAGTTGCACGCTCGGCGTCTTGTTGGCGTCGAAGCTCGGGAGCAGGACTGAGTCGCCCGGAGCGTACACGTCCACACAGGGACCGTACGCGGTGTTGAACGAACGGCGATCCACGAGCTTGCCCGTACGCGGCATACGCGTGATGGACGACGCGCCGACGACGATCGCCCCGTCGGCGTTCCCCGGCGACACGCGGCAGGCGTTGATCTCCACGTTGCCGGCCGACACGATGACGGGTATTCCCGCCGCCCGCAGGCGCGCGACGGCGCTGTCCAGCTCCGGAATCCGCGACGCGGTGTCCGCGATGAACGACCAGTTCGCGACTGCCCGGCGGCCGTGCTTCTGGGCATCCTCGATGACCCATTTCGTCCCATCCACGATCGCCTTGATGGTCCCGCGCAGCTTACCGCACTCGACCATTTTCACGTCGACGATCTCGGCTTCGGGCGCGACGCCCAGCGTCTTCCCCGCGACGGCG
This sequence comes from Gemmatimonadaceae bacterium, assembly GCA_040902075.1. GTDB lineage: Bacteria > Gemmatimonadota > Gemmatimonadetes > Gemmatimonadales > Gemmatimonadaceae > DASPMP01. The sequence goes on along the minus strand of JBBDXZ010000129.1, from coordinate 10,722 downwards.
CCCGCCACGGCGGTGCCGTGCGAGTTGCAGACCCCGGCGGCGTCGCCGAACGCGTCAAAGCCTTTCCGGACCCGACCCACCAGCTCGGGATGCGTCGCGAGTACGCCTCCATCGAACACGTACACGACGACACCGCGTCCCGTGCCCTTGTGGCGATAGGTCCGGTCCAGCGGAAGATCGCGCTGGTCGATCCGGTCGAGCGCCAGCGAAACGGTCTGCGTCTCGAACACGAAGCGAGCGCTATTACGGATGCTCGTGACGAACGAGCCGGCGGAGGCGAGGCTCGGCGGCGTCGTCGATGACTCGATTCCAGTCCGAGTCGCGTGCGTGCAACCCAGGAGCATTACGCCGAGAATCCCGGCCGCGCTTCCCGCGATGGTGCACGTCTTGATCGAGCTTTTCGAGTGTTGCGACATGACAGTGCTGCCGGTTCGTGTACGTCACTCTCACGAGTGTTCGAGAGTCGTGTTCCGGCCGAGCGCTGTTGACGTCGCCTTCCAACGGACCATCGAACTGCTTGCGCCGAGAACAAAGACAAGGCCCGTGCCACGCGGAGAACACACCCCCGGTGTCTCGACATCCGTGGATGGTACGACTGATGCTTTGACCGTAAGGTTGGGTCTTCTCGTTGGTGATCGGGGTCTCAGATTAGCAAAACGGCGCCGCATCGCGGCGCCATTTTACCGTGGGTGAGAACAAAAACGCGCGGAGTCTTTCTCCGCGCGTTTCACTCGATCTAGGTCATCTAGTCCGTCAGCGCACGAGCTGCTCGATCTCCGCCGCCTTGCATTTTTCTTCGTGCCCCGGGTACGAGTGCCCGCAGTGGATGCACTGTTCACCGAAACCGGTGCGTCGCCAGATCAGGTAGTACACGGCGCGCTGCAACTTCTTGAGGCGATCTTCGATGTCGCCCTGGGACATGCCGGCAGTGGGATTTGTCATGGCCGGAAAAGTAGTTGTACCCCGCCCGTCGAGCTATCGCTGGGTGCTGGGTGCTGGGTGCTAGGTGCTGGGTGCAAACAGACGGCCTTGCTTCGGCACCCGGCACCCGGCACCCGGCACCCGGCACCCGGCACCCGGCACCCGGCACCCAGCACCCAGCACCCTACCACCAACCACCTATCACCTATCACCTATCACCTATCATGATCGTCTAAGTATCAGCCCCTCCGTCCCTTAGTTTGAGTCAGTTGCGTCCTCCTTCCCCCCCCTCCAGACCCCCCGGCAGTCTGACGCCGAGGAACAGCCTCGCCATGAAGGCGCCCGTCGACGCCGACGGGGGCGAGGATGGAGGCGTACCTGAGACCAAGGCCACGCTCTCCCGCGAGCTGTCGGACTTCCTGGTCGAGCTTTCGATCGCGATGCAGAAATACGCGATCTACCCCGCCAGTCATCCCCTGGTGGTCGACGCCGTGGATGCTGTCATGAAGCAGGTGGCGCTGCTGCTCGTCGATCGTATGGCGCTTTCCATCGGCATCGCGCGCCGGCAGCTCATCATCGAAGGGGTGGGCACCGATCCCAACCATCCGCTGCTCAAAGAGCTCTCGGGCCGGCTCCACAAGCACAACCTCGGTGCGATCAAGTTCAGCCAGGGCCTCACTCGAGAAGAGCTGGGCGACGCACTCTCCACGATCGCCGTGGACGCGGGTCGCAACGCGAAGCCGCTCGGCACCAGGGCGGACGAGCTGTCCGAGAAATGGGTGAACGTCCGGCTCTACCCGCTGAACTACGACCGCCTCCAGCTGTTGTACGAGGGCAGGGACACCGAGGGCGACGAGCGGATCAATCGCAAGGCCGGCTCCTCGAAGGCCGCGCAGCTCTGGGTGGGCATGGCGCGCGCGGCGATGATGCTGGATGGCGACACGGTGCTCGACGAGGACACGATGAATCCGCTCGTCATCGCCGACGCGATCGACAAGCGTCAGACCGAGGAAGCGTACGACCAGGTCATCGTCGGCTACCTGCTGCAGATCGCGGACGAGCTGAAAAAGCAGGGAGGCACGCCGGAAGCGGTCGAGCTGCAGAAGCGCATCTCGGACATGGTCAGGCAGCTCAGTCCGGCGACGCTCAAGAAGCTGCTCCAGATGGGCGGCGACGCGGGGCAGCGCCGTCAGTTCCTGCTGAACGCCTCACAGGGAATGACCGTCGAGGCGGTGCTCGATCTCGTGCAGGCGTCCGCGACCGACGGGCGACAGACGATCTCTCACTCGATGATGCGTCTGTTCTCCAAGCTCTCGAAGTACGCCGAGAACGAGACCGATCCGATGCGAAAGGCAAACGCCGAGGCATCGGTGCGCGACCACATGTCGAAGCTCATCTCGGAGTGGAACCTCGACGACCCGAATCCGACGGCGTACGGCAAGGTACTGCACGAGATGTCGCGCATGAAGCGCGCGCAGATGTCGAACGAGTACATCGATTGCGAGCCCGAGCGCATTCTCCAGATGGGGTTCGAGCTGAGCACCGGCGGTCCGAGGTTCGACGTGGCGCTCGACGCCGTGTTGAACTCCGCGCACCTGGAAGCGGTCCTCAACATGCTGGACACCGCACCGGACGCGGAGTTCGCCGAGTCGGTCTGGGCCGCGCTCGACAGCCGCGACATCCTGTGGGCGGCGCTCAGCGAGGCGCGCATCGACTTCGGGGTCCTCGAGCGCATCGTGAGGCGCAAGCGTCTGTCGGCGATCGATCCCATCCTGGACGTCGTCGAGAAGACCAAGGACTCGCGCGCGCGGGAGCGGCTGCTCGACGTCATCGCCGACCTCGGCGACGACGTGGGGCCGTTCATCGTGCGCCGCATCGAGGGAACGCGGGCGGATCTGCGGCGCGACTTGTTCCTGGTTCTCGGGAAGCTCAAGAATGTCCCCGAAGGATTCGACCCGGGGCGTTTTCTCCTGCACACGGACGCCGCGGTGCGGCGCGAGGCGGTGCGTCTGCTGCTCAAGTTCGTGGAAACGCGCGAGCAGGCGATCGTCGCGGGCGTCACGGACAACGACGAGCGGGCGACGTTCTACGCGTTGCAGGCGGCGCAGGACGGCGGATGTCCGCAACGCGCGGTGACGATCGTCCATCAGCGGATCGAGAAGGGCGACCTCGATTCATCGCTGATGACGCTCGCGATTCGCGTGCTCGCGGCCGCGGACAGCGGCGCGGGTCCGATGCTGGCCGGCAAGGGCCGCACGTCCGTGATGATGAAATCGACCGACGTGCAAGCGGCACAGGCAGCCAGCGGAAAGAAGACGATGGACTGGCTCGTCAACAAGGTCGCGCAGCGATCGCGCTTTCTGCGGAAATGGCAATTGCAGGACAAGTCGCCGGAAATGCTCGCCGCGCTCAGCGCGCTCGCCGCGTATTGGAATCACGTTCCCGACGTGCAAGAGATTCTGAACGTCGCGATCAAGAGCAGTGACCCCGATCTCAAGAAGGCGATGGGCGCGCAGCGGGTCACGGGACGATTCAAAGCGATTGCCGACTGATGGACGCCTCACGATTTCTTGCCGCGCTCGCGCAGACCTTTTCGACGATGTCGCTCTACAAGCCGGGGCATCCGGCACGCGAGCGCGTCATCGATCGCTCGTACGCCCAGCTGCTCTCGTTGCTCTCATTGGACAAGTATCCGCAGTTCTCCTTTCTCGGCGACGAGGTGGTGTACGGGAAGACCAGCCTGCGCGACCTGCGCGACTGGGAGTGGAGCAAGCGCTTCGCCGCGATGGGGATCCAGCGGCTCGAATTCGACCCCGATGTGACACGCGACGACTTCGTGGAATTCCTCGACGAAGTCTACGGCCGGGTCTCCAATCCCAATCTTCAGATCGACACCGCAATGGCGCGCCAGACCAAGCGACAGTCGATCCGCTATGGCGCCATCGGCATTCGCGCGGACGATGAAGAGGGCCGCAAAGTTCTCGAGAAGGAGATCGTGACGGCGACCATCACCTATCAGCTCGGCGAAGAGATCGACGCCATCAAGTACATGCACGAAGAGGTGCTGAAGAACGGCGGGCTGCCGCTGCTCGAGGCGGAAGCGGTCGTGCGATCGTTGTCGGTGGCGATGCATGGCGAGAGCGAGATGATGCTGCCGCTCCTCATGCTCAAGGAATTCGACCAGTACACGACGACGCACTGCCTGAACGTGTCGGTGCTGACGATGGCGCTGGCCGAACATCTCGGTCTGAATGCGCGCGACGTGCGGACGTTCGGGGTTGCCGGGCTGCTGCACGACCTCGGCAAAGTGAAGATCCCGATGGACATCCTGAACAAGCCCGGGAAGCTCACCGATGAGGAGCGCGCCGTGATGCAGAATCACACGACGGAGGGCGCGCGGATCATCATCACGAGCGATCGCGAGCTCGACATGGCGGCGGCCGTGGCGTACGAGCACCACATCATGCTCAACGGCGGCGGGTACCCGAAGCGGCATTACCAGCGCGACGTGCACAAGGCGAGCACGCTCGTGCACGTGTGCGACGTCTACGACGCGCTGCGGACGAACCGTCCGTACCGGGCGGCCTGGGAAGCCGAGAAGGTGATGAAGTACATCGAAGAGAAGGCGGGTTCCGAGTTCGAGCCGGACATCGCCGGGAAGTTCATCGAGATGATGCGCGCGTTGGAGGGGCGCGTCGCGCGCGTCGAGTATCCCGAAGCCACCGCCGCCGAAGCGATGCCGGCCGCGGCGGTCGTCGCGCCCGGCGCTCCAACTTTCCCTCCGGCAGCAGTTCCGGCACCAGTTCCGGCGGCCTAGCCCCGAATCAGAGGCTCCAAGTCCAAGCCCCATAACCGCTTGGGCCGATGTGCAAGCCGACCTACCGGGAACGTCTCCCATGTGTCCGCAACCCAACCACACATGCGAGTCCTACCAGTAGTGATCGCGCTGGTCGTGCCAACCCTGGCCGGCGCCCAAGGCTTGATCATCCCCCGCTGCCCGCGACCGTTGCCCGACAGACGGCCGGAAATCGAGTGCATGCCCGTGCGCGCGCAGGTCGTCCGCACGCGCAGCGATGTCAAAGTCGAATTGCGAGACCGTGTCCTCCGGTACGAGGTCGAAGAGCGCTTTGTGAACCAAGGCGGGACGATCGGTGAAGCCGATTACCTGTTCCCGTTGCCGAAAGGCGCCGCGTTCCGCGACCTCAAGCTGTCCATCGACGGCCAGATGGTCGCCGGTGAGACCATGAGCGCCACTGAAGCCCGGCGCATCTATGAAGACATCGTGCGCCGCCAGAAGGATCCCGCGCTCGTCGAGTGGATGGGCCACGGCATGTTGCGCACGCGCATTTTCCCGTTTCAAGCCGGCGAAGAGCGACGGATCGTCGTCCGCTACGAGAGCGTGGCCGAGCGTGAAGGCGACGCGGTGCGAATCGACTACTTCCGAGGCAATCGCACGGCGAACGCCCGCATGCCGGATGACGTGATGCCGCAGGCGAATCGCGCGCAGACCGACGGGCGCACGAACTTTACGTTGACGTACCGCGCGGGCGGCGAGTTGGGTGAGCCATATTCGCCGACGCATGAGTTGGACATCGAGCGCGACGAGGTGGTGCGCAGGGTGGCGATCAAGGGCGGCGGGCCGGACATCACCGTGCTGGTCGCGCTGCGTCGCTCGCTGGCCGCGTCCGTCGCCGTCCTCACGAACGCGACGCGCGACGAGCCCGGCTACGCGCTCATCACGGTGACTCCGCCGACCGACCTGGCGGCGACCCGGCTACCCAGAGACGTGACCTTTGTGATTGACGTCTCCGGCTCGATGAGCGGCCGGAAGCTCGAGCAGGCGAAGGCGGCCGGACGTCAGTTGCTGAGCACTCTCACCGATCGCGATCGTTTCAAAGTCATCGACTTCTCGACGGATGTAAGGAGCTTCCGCGACGAGTTCGTGTTCGCGACTCAAGCGAATCTTCGCGCGGGGGTGCGGTATCTCGACGATCTGGACGCGGTAGGCTCTACGAACATCTCCGGTGCGCTGGAGGAAGCGCTTCGTGAGCAGGGAGCAGGGAGCAGGGAGCAGGGCTCAAGGATGCCGCTCGTGGTGTTCATGACCGACGGGGCGGCGACGGTCGGGGAGCGGGATCCGGCCGCGATCGCGGCACGCGCGGCGCGGCTGCGCGGCGATGCCAGGGTGTTCTCCTTCGGCCTCGGCGCCGACGTCAACATCAGCCTCATCGAGCAGCTCGCGATCGAAGGCCGCGGCACGGCGAGCTTCTTGAGACCCGATGAAAGCGTCGAGCGCTTCGTCGAGCTGCTCGCGACGCGGCTGCGTCAGCCGCTACTGACCAATGTGCGCGTCCGCATCGACGGCGACGTGCGGCTGTCTCGCATGTACCCAACCGGCCAGCTCGACGTCTTCGCCGGTCAGGATCTCGTCCTGCTCGCGCGGTACGAAGGGAGTGGGCCGGCCAACGTCGTGGTGCAGGGCAGAGCCGGCGGGCGCGACGTGCGCTGGTCGTCTCAGCGGAACTTTGCGCGCGAAGAGCGCGAGAACACGTTCGTCCCGCGTCTGTGGGCCACGCAGCGCATCGGCTGGCTGGCCGCGGAAAAGCGCCGTAATGGCGGCAATTCGGAGATCGACGACGAAATCCGTCGCTTGGGCGAACGCTTCGGCATCCCGACCGAGTTCACATCGTATCTCGTGCTCGAGCCGGGAATGGTTGCGTCGGCTAACCAACGGCGGGACAGACGCGTCATGCCGATGCGCGGCATGGCGGTGACCGGTGCTGGAACTCACTCGGCGCCAGCAGCCGTTCAATTCGAGGCGGCCAAGTCCGCGTCCGAGCAGCGCGACGCCAAATCGCTCGCGGCGGCCGATGCGGCGGTGTTCGACCAGTCGACGTCTGCCGAGTTCCGGCGTGCCGGGGTGAAGATCTTCAGGCGCGAGGGAGAGAAGTGGTCCGACCTGCGCATGAAAAACGATTTGCGAGTGTACAAGGTGAAGGCATATTCGCAATCGTACTTCACGCTCCTGGAGAAGATTCCGGAGTTGCGCGAGTCGTTCGCGATCGGCGAGAAAGTGGTCGTCGCCGGCAAGTCTGTGGCGATCGAAGTGGTGGACGACGCACGCGAGCTGACGGAGAGCGAAATGACTTCAATTGTGAGGAACTGGATGTAGGTGATAGGTGGTAGGTGGTAGGTGGTAGGTGGTAGGGGTCGCCTATCACAGATCACCTACCACCTACCACCTACCACCTACCACCTACCACCTATCACCTAGCACCCATGCACGACCTCGAACGTCTCTTTCGTGAGTACCACGATCCGCTGGTCCGCTATCTCACGCGCAGGCTTGGCGACCGAGATTGGGCCGAGGACGTGGCGCAGGAGACGTTCGCGCGTGCGCTCCGGCAAGGAGAGTTGCAGAACGAGCGTGCGTGGCTGTTCGCGGTCGCGACGAACCTGGTCCGCGACGAAGCACGCAAGGACGCGAGGCGGCGGCGTCATCTGGAGCTGCTGACCGAAGAAGCAAAGATCAACTCGGTAGTCGAGCAGCCGATTACGGAGCTCGAGCGGGCGCAGGAACGCGCACTGGCCCGGCGCGCGATCGACGCGCTCACGGAGCGCGATCGCGAGGCGCTGCTGATGCGTGAGGAAGGGCTGGATTACAAAGAGATTGCCGAAGCGCTGGAGCTGTCGCTCGCGTCGGTGGGAACCACGCTGTCGCGGGCCAGACGACGTTTGGTGGAAGCCTACGAAGAGATGCGGAGGGAGGAGGAAGGGGGGAGGAGAGCGATATGAACCATCTTGACGAGGGGACAATTCACGCGTGGCTCGACGGGGCTCTCAGCTCCGCGGAGTCACGAGACATCGAGACGCATGTCGCGCAGTGCGCGGCATGCTCGGCCGCGGTCGCGGAAGCACGCGGCCTGGTGGCGGGGGCGTCTCGCATACTGAACGCACTCGACGACATGCCGGCCAACGTGGTGCCGAAGCGCGCCCCGGTGGCGCCAGCGGCGAAGCGCCAGTGGAGGGCGGCGCCGTGGGTCACGGGGATCGCCGCGGCGCTCATCCTCGCGGTGGGCGTGACCACGTTCAATCGCGACGCCGTCGTGGCGCCGCGGAAGAACAGCGCAAGGGTGGCCGATTCGGCAGCGCCGGTGGCGTCGGCGCCGCTGATAGAGCTCTCGCAGCCCGATACCGAAGCCGCCCGGACGCAAGTGTCAACGTCGAGGGTGCCCTCGAGAGCGCCCGCGCCTGCCGCGCCGGTCCCGGCGGCCCCGCTGGCCGTGGACGAGTCACGGCTCGCGCAGGGCCGCGATCTCGCGCGTGCCGAAAGACAGCGCGCGCCTGCTCCATTGGCCGACGCGCGTCGGGATGCCGCGAGCAACGAGGCAGTGAAGCTCGATGAGGTAGTCGTTCCAGCGATGAAGTCGGAAGTGACGCCGCCAGGAACAGCTGCGAGCGCCGAAGCCGGCCGGCTCGCGGGATGCTATCGGATTCCGAGCGCTCCGGAGGAGCGTGTGATCGTGGGGTCCGCGGCCAAAATCGCGGGCCGAGTCGCGGGGGCGGTCCGCGCGCGCGACCGCGCCGCAGCCCCCGCACCGTCCGCCGCCCAGCGTACCGCTCAGTACGTCGCGCCACCCGCGCCAGATGTCGTTCGTCTGGACACCGTGCAACATCCGCTCGGCTATGTCGTCCGCGCGGCGCACTCGGATTCGACGGTTGGAAGCTGGGTGCGAATTGCCGGTGATTCTGCCCGAGTGGATCTCCTTGCCGCAGGTCTATTCCGGTTCTCCCTCAAGGACCTGACGGCCTGCCCTTAACGGACCGCGCGCAGTCCGCGTCCAGCCACACAGACAAACGTACTCGGCCGCTGCCGAAAGGCGGCAGCGGGTTCGTTCTCGGCGGCGCTTCGCGCCGGTCACAGGAGGTTCTCGCGCTGAGCGCCGAGTACGCATATTTCCCGGGTCATGCACCTGACCTACAGAAAGACATGCCGGGTCTGCGGCTCGACCGCGCTCAAGCCGGTCATCAGTCTTGGCGAGCAGCATCTGCAGGGCTCCTTCTACAAGGAAGGAAAGGAAATCCCGCCGCTCCGGAAGATCGACTGCTCGCTGGTGCGATGCGATCCCATGTCGGACGAAAACGCGTGCGGCTTGCTGCAGATGCGAAAGTCGGTGCCGCCGACCGTGTTGTATTCGGCGTACTGGTACCGCTCGGGGACGAACAACACGATGCGGCAGCACCTGGCGGGCATCGCGACGACCGCGGCGGAAATGACCGGCGAAGACAAGTCGGCCGTGCTCGACATCGGGTGCAACGACGGGACGCTGCTGAAGTCGTATCCCAAGGCGTTCAAGAAATTCGGAATCGACCCGTCCGACATCGTCAAGGAGATCACCGAACCGGACATCAACGCGGTGAACGATCTCTTTCCGTCGCCGGAGCTCGACCGCGTGCTGGGCAAGACGAAGCTCGACGTCGTCACGTCCATCGCGATGTTCTACGACCTCGAGGATCCCGTGGCGTTCGCGCGCGAGATCGAGAAGTATCTGGCGCCCGAAGGGATCTGGATCGTCGAGATGTCGTACATGCCGAAGATGCTGGAGATGAACTCGTACGACACGATCTGCCACGAGCATCTCGAGTACTACAGCCTGGCGGTCCTCGAGCAGATCATGGAGCGCGGGGGACTCAAAGTCGTGCGCGTCGAGGAGAACGACATCAATGGCGGGAGCATCCGCTGCTACGTCGCCAAGGTGGACAGCTTCAAGCACAACAACCCCGCGTGGCGCACCCAGATCGCCGCGATGCGTCAGAAGGAGTTCGATCTCGAGCTCGATACCGACAAGCCGTACAAGCATTTCCAGGATCGCATCAACGTGCACCGCGAGAAGCTGCTGGGGCTCCTGAAGCAGCTCAAAAGCGAGGGCAAGAAGATCCACATCTACGGCGCGTCCACGAAAGGGAACACGATCCTGCAGTGGTGCGGCATCGACAATCGCATCGTGGACTTCGCCGCCGACCGCAACCCCGACAAGTTCGGCGCGAAGACGCTCGGCACCGACATCCCGATCATCAGCGAAGAGGAATCGCGCGCGATGAAGCCGGACTATTACCTCGTGCTGCCCTGGCACTTCGAGCAGGAGTTCCTCAAGCGCGAGTCGAAGCTGCTCGACGCGGGCGTCGGGATGATCTTTCCTTTGCCCGAGATCCGGATCGTGAAGCGATAGGGTAGGTGGTAGGTGGTAGGTGGTAGGTGGTAGGTGGTAGGTGGTAGGTGGTAGGTGCTGGAGTTAGGGGACTAACGGAATGCGAGAGAATCGGGGTCCGAACGTTCGCTTCCCGCCGCCGACGCTGTTCGTCGCCGCCTTTCTCATAGGCATGTTGCTGGACGCGTCGTTGGGGCCGAGCAGCTGGTGGGGCGGCGGCGTTTGGCCTCTATGGGTCCAGGTCGTTGGAGCAATCCTGGCTGCGCTGGGATTCGTGCTGTCCGCGTGGGGAGCGATCACCTTCCGGCGTGCCGGCACGCCGGTGATCCCGATGCACGCCGCCACCCCGCTCGTCACGCACGGCCCTGAAGGGTTAACGCGCAATCCCATGTACGTGGGGCTCACGCTGGGGTACGTCGGCATTGCGCTTGTGATGGGTGTCACCTGGCCGCTGATCCTGCTGCCGATGGTGCTGTGGGCGCTGTACGACCAGGTCATACGTAAAGAAGAGCGGTATTTGGCCGATGCTTTTGGAGAGGATTACAGGACCTACCGCGCGCGCGTTCGGCGCTGGATTTGAGGCTGGCGCGGC
>JBBDXZ010000128.1:0-76169 GCA_040902075.1 Gemmatimonadaceae bacterium | reverse complement strand
AATTCAAGCTGCGCGAGGGCGCTAACGTGTGCGAGCCGGTAGAGGGGAAGCGCGCCACCACGATAACGGTTGTTGTGACGGGGGAACAGAGAGCCCCAATCTCTCCACCACCTCAGCCGCTTCCATCGCGGGCACCGGGCAGAAATGAAAGCTCGAGCGTCTGGCCCGCGGACAACTCGCGCCATCGCTCGAACAGCTCGGCCCTGCGCTTCCGGATGCGCGCGAGCTCATCGTCGCTCAACCGGCGTGGAACGGGGCGACCGCCATTAGCGGCATGGCGCGCGATGCTCTTGTTGAACTCTTCCGCGGTCCAACGCGCGCCGCCAGCGCGCTCGCTGTCGAGAGTGCCGACGACGTTTTCGACGAAGAGCGCCTCCGGAGGCAGCGCGCCGCGCGCGCCCTTGCCGGTCGTGTCCTCGAGTGGCCAGCCGTCCGCGATCAGTCCGTAGAACGCGCCGCTGACGCCGAGCTCTGTCTCGACGGCGTAGTGCGTCAGATCGTGTAGTGGAAAAAACGCGGCGCTCTTTCCTTCCTGTTTTTGCCAGGTCTCCGTGCCGTCAGCTCGGATGCATTTGAGGACGGCGCCGCCGTCGGTGCGCTTCGTGATGAGAATCCGCAAAGAAGGCCTCTAACGCGGAAGGATCTGGATTTTCGCAGTCACTACTTTCCGCGGATTTCCGCGGAACCAGCGTAAACCTACGCCGATACTGCTGAGGAGTGATACACTCGAGCTCAGTCAACAAATGGGCCGGGGTATTCGCGTCGTTTCAGACCCTTCCGCGAAAATCCGCGGCCAGTCGTTCGCGACCACAGTTCCCAGCGTAGACTACTCCTCGTATTCGTCCGACCCTTGCAACCAAATGAAGGATTGGAGATCGATCATATCGCGCGGGCCGAGATCGCGCTGGTCTTCCCGAACCTGCTCCGCGAATTCGAGCAGGCTCACGTACGTCCGCCAGTTGGGCCGCGACTCGTAGTGGAGGTCGAATCCGTACTCTTCCGCGGAAGCGCGAGTGACGAGCGGCTTGAGAAAGACGTGCTTCTCGGGCTGCGAGATGAACCCGAAGATCGTGGCAATCGGCCAGGTGAGCACGCGAGTTTGCTTTCGCGGCAGGTCGGCAATCACCTCGACCCACTTCTCGAACCGCTCCTGATCCGTCCCGGTGCCGTGCAGGAAATGCCACAGCCCTTCCGCGAACGCCTGCGCGCCTTCGCGCGATCGAACCGCGTCACGGAGCGCCATCTTCTCGAAGGAGAACAGGAGGTTGGTGCGCGATTCGATCGTCACCGCATGCCTGGCGACGCCTTCGTAGTCGCCGCTGTCAATCAATGAACGGAAACTATTCCGCCGAAGCACCGCGCACCAACGCTCGTAAGCGCCCCACTTGTAGTTCCGCTCCCAGTCGAGATACGTCTCGTCGCTGAAGCCGCCAGGAAAGAAGCGCAGGAACTTACGACGGCATTTGAGCGCCTTGGGGCTGACCGCTCCGGGATTTCGGAGCAACGGCCTGAGCCGCGTCTTCGTGGCTCGCTTGAGATCGGCTGCTTTGATTGTCATGCTGCGTCTGCTGTATACGCCCGCACATATTTGCACTCTTCGCGCCGTTCAAGCGCGGTAGGGTCCGGCGGCATCGTAGTTCATAATTCTTCCGATTATATGAACATGCGCAGACACGCTCTCGCCTTTGTGATCGGCACGTTGAACGCCGCGCCTGCGGCGCCACTGACCGCGCAGAATCCGCAGCGGCACTTCACCGAGGGCGTCGAAGCACGGTTTGCCCGTTCACAGCCGATCGTTCACTACATGCTGACGATTCGTGACGGGGACACGACGGGATTCGACGTGGAGATGGCCGTGAGCAACGCGCCGGACACCTTCCGCATCGCGATGGCGAAGCATCCGGAGTACGACGATCGCTACTTCCGCTACGTCGAGAACCTGATGGCCGACGCGCACGTCACCATCTCCCCGCAGGACTCAACGGTCTGGAGAATCGTCGCACCGGGAGGCAAGGCGCTGATCACGTATCGCCTCGCGTTGCCGCCGTCGACGTTGCCGCGTGCGGCTTGGCGGCCGTTCCTGTCGCGCACTGGCGGCCTCGTGGGCGGACCACATTCGTTCATGTACGTCGTTGGCGCCGAGCTGGCGCCGTCGCACGTCGAGGTGGTCACGTCGTGGCCGAACATCTCGACAGGCCTCACGCCGACGGCGGTTCCGAGCATCTTTTACGCGCCGAACGCGTATGTACTCGTGGAGTCGCCGATTCTCGTGGGCAGATTCCCGACGTGGGATTTCTCGATCGACCGCGTCCCGCACACGATTGCGTACTGGGGTCCGCCTGGAAGGCCCGCGTTCGACACGACGCGCTTCAGAAACGCAGTCGAGCGCTTGGCGCTCGCGGCCGTCACGCTTTTCGGCCGGCCGCCATACCGTGAATACGTCTTTCAGTTTCAGGACCAGGCCTTCGGCGGGTTGGAGCACCACAACTCGGTGACGCTCGGCGCCCCCAGCGAACTTTTGGCGCAGAACCCGACCGCGACACTGTCGGAGACGGCGCACGAGTTCATTCACACATGGAACCTCATGCGCATCCGGCCCGCCGAGTACGTGGGGGTCGGCTACCAGCAGATCCAGCCGGTGCCGACGCTCTGGTTCAGCGAAGGACTCACGATCTTCTACGCCGATCTGCTGCTGCGCCGGGCGAATCTGCCGACGCAGGACTCGACGCGCACCGCGCGTCTCCAGACGGTGATCGCGCGCTACCTGTCGAACCCCGGGAACTCTCGATTCTCCGCCGAGCAGGTGAGCCGCGTCGCGTATAACGCCGCGCCCGACGCGCTCGGCGACTACAGCGTGAGCGTCCACCAACTCGGCGAAACGCTCGGCACGATGCTCGATCTCATCGTGCGCGACGCGACGAACGGCCTGCGCTCGATGGACGACGTGATGCGGCTGATGCTCGAGCGCTCGGGCGGGCCGCGTGGATTCGGAACCGCTGACGTCGAGCGCGCGGTCGCGGACGTCTGTACGTGCGTCGTGAAGCCGTTCTTCGCCGCGCACATTCGCGGCGCGCAGGCCGTCAACTTCAACCAGCATCTCGCGCTCGTGGGACTGCGCGCGGACACCACGTCGGAGCCGGTGGCACGCGACGGCCAGCCGCAGGCGGACGCGCGACTGTGGGCGTGGAACCCGCCGGGAGACAGTCTGCTGTCGCTGCTCGTCAACAATCCTCGAACCGTGTGGGGCAAGGCGGGGCTGCGCAGCGGCGATCGGGTTGTCTCGATCAACGGGAACTCCGTGAGGACGTGGGGCGAGTTCCGGCAGATTCTCGGGCGTGCGCGGATCGGGGACGTCGTGCATCTCGTCGTACAGGGGCGTCGCGAGAGAGAACCCCGCACGGTCTCGATCACGGTCACGGGGTACGACCGGCCCGTTGTGCGGATCACGGAGATGGAAGGCGCGACTGAGAAACAGAGGCGGTTGAGAGAGGCCTGGATCGCGGGCTCACCATAAGGCCCCAGACCAAAAGAACCGGCTTATCACGGAGCTCACGAACAACACGGAGCACACGCCCGCAATACAACAGTCTTGCTCTTTCCTCTGCGTCTGCGGTAAATCCTTTGTGAGCCCCCTCGCAGAGAAGGGGTTGGTGCCGCACTATATGCGGCATGCGCAAATACACACGCGGTGAATTTCTCAGCCTGAGCGCGATGCTGGCCGGCGCTGCGGCACTCGCGAAGCTGCCCTTCGGCCGCGCGCTCGCGCAGCAGCCACGAATGGCTCCGATCCCGCCCGAGTCGCCGGACTTCATCGTCGTCAACGGCCGCGTCTTCACCATCGATCCTGCCGCGCCGAGAGCCGAAGCGTTCGCGGTGACGCACGGCCGGTTCGTCGCGGTGGGCTCGAATGCGGACGTCCGCAACCTCGCGACGCGCGCGACGCCGGTGGTGGACGCCGGCGGAATGACCGTCGTCCCCGGCTTCATCGACTGCCACTGCCACCCGCGCGGCGTGAACGAGCTGTACGAAGTGAACGCAAACCTGCGCACCGTGAAGGCGATCCAGGACGCGCTGCGCAAGAAAGCCGCACAGACGCCTGCCGGCTACTGGGTGAACGGCTACATGTTCGACGACACGAAGCTCACCGACGGCCCGCTCACGAAACAGCATCTCGACGCCGTGTCCACGCAGCACCCCGTTGGCGTCAACCATCGGGGCGGACACACGAGCTTCTACAACTCGCATGCGTTCCAGCTCGCGGGCGTTACGCGCGAGACGCCCGATCCGGATCATGGCCGCTTTTTCCGCGACGCGAACGGCGAGCACAACGGCCGGGTCGCCGAGCTGGCGCGCGGCACCATCAACCGCGTGGGGCAGCGCGAGCGCTATACCCCGGAGCAGGAGCGCGAACGGTCACGACTCGGCATGCAGCACATGTCGAAGCTGTTCGCCGCGGCCGGACTGACGTCGGTGCACGACGCGGGCGCGAGCAGCGACTCGATCCGCGCGTATGAGGACGCGCGCGGCGCGGGCGAGCTGCGGCACCGCGCGTACATGATGATCCGCGGCCCGTACGAGCGGCTGCGCGACGCCGGCGTCTATACCGGGTTTGGTGACGAGTGGATCCGCGTCGGCGGTATGAAGCGAACCGCCGATGGCTCGGCGTCGGAGCGCACGATGCGCATGAGCACACCGTACGTCGGCACGAACGACTACGGCATTCTCACCATGACCCAGAAGGACATCGACGAGATCGTCGAGGACGCGCACCGGAACAACTGGCAGATCGGGATCCACGCCAACGGCGACGTCACCATCGACATGGTGTTGAAGGCGTACGAGAGCGTGCTATCGAGGTGGCCGCACCCGGACCGGCGCCACCGCATCGAGCACTGCACGCTGGTGAATCCCGATCTGCTGCGGCGCATCAAGGCGACGGGAACGATCCCCGCGCCTTTCTGGACGTACGTGTACTACCACGGCGAGAAGTGGGCGCAGTACGGCGACGAGAAGGCCAAGTGGATGTTCGCGCACCGCTCGTTCCTCGACTACGGCATTCCCGTCGTCGGCGCGTCGGACTACGGGCCGGGGCCGTTCGAGCCGCTCATGGCGATCCAGAGCATGGTCACGCGCACCGATTATCGCGGTCGCGTCTGGGGCGCGAACCAGAAGGTCACCGTGGACGAGGCGCTGCGCATCGCGACGGCGAACGGCTCGCGCGCGTCATACGAAGAGAACCTCAAAGGCACGATCACCGCCGGCAAGCTCGCGGACTTCGTGGTGCTCGAGAAAGACCCGCACGACGTTCCACCGGATACGATCAAGGATATCAAGATCGCACGCACGGTTGCCGGCGGGCGCACGACCTACGAAGCTTAAAGGATGATCGCGCTGCTTCTAGTTGTTGCGTCGCTACACGCTCCTGGTTTGCTCGCGAAGCCGGTCGCGAAGGCGGAACAGGTTGCCGTCTTCGCCGGCGGCTGCTTCTGGGGAGTCGAAGCGGTGTTCGAGCACGTGAAAGGCGTGGTGCGCGTGACGTCCGGCTACACTGGTGGCAACACGAAGTCGCCGACGTACGGGCAAGTGAGCGGCGGCACGACCGGCCACGCCGAGTCGGTGCAGATCGTGTTCGATCCGGCGCAGCTCTCGTACGAGAAGTTGCTAGAGATCTTTTTCACGGTGACGCACGATCCGACGCAGCTCAATCGCCAGGGACCGGACGTGGGCACGGAGTACCGGTCGGCGATCTTCTACGGCGACGACACGCAGAAGCGCGCCGCTGAGGCGTACATCGCGCAGCTGACGAAGGCCAGGATGTTCTCGAGGCCCATCGTCACGCAACTAGTTCCCCTGAAAGCGTTCTACGCGGCCGAGGAGTATCACCAGGACTTCATGGTGAAGAACCCCAACCATCCGTACATCCTCTACCACGACGTGCCGAAGGTCGAGCGCCTGAAGCGAGAGTTCGCTGAGTTGTACAAGTAGGCGCCAGACCTTCCTAGCTGGATATCGACGCGATCAGCGCCAGAACGGCGGCTCGCAGCGGCTGCGCGTCGGGCTCCGAAAGTCTACCCGAGCCGACGAGCGCCTGCAGCTCGTGGAGCAGCGCCTCGAGCTGATTCGTCGCCGCGTTCGCGTTCCCGCGCTCGATGGAAGCTGCCGCTGACTCCAGCTTCGACTGCAGTGAGTTGCCGACGCCGTGGTTGATCTTGCCATCCGTGACCAGCTGATCGACGAGCGTCATCTCATCCTGCACGCCGACCTCGATGACGCTCTCGATGCGGTCGTGGAGCAGCGCGAGGACGTCGTACCCCGTGAGCGCTTCGACGGCGTTTACGGTCGTGAGATAGTTGCGCCAGTCGTTTGGATCGTTCGTCCTGATGCCCGGATCGTTCGGCATGATCACGGCGAACACCTCGAGGTCCCGATGGCTCTGAACGGCGCGTATTCCCTGATTGCGAGCCATCACGACGACCACTTTCCATGTGTGCGTGGGAATCGTGATCTTGCCCTCATCCTTGACCATGCCCTTGCTGCCGTGCGCGCCGGCGATGACGTAAACCTCTTTGTTCTGCAACCTCGCGAGATTGCCGACGGCCGTCTCCATGTTGGCCCAGGGACCTTGATTGTTGTCCGCCGCCTGAGGAATGACGTTGCTGAAGTAGTACGTCGTGGCGTTGTCCAGGCTGCCCGCGGACCGGTCTGCTGAGCGCACCAGGTGGCCGCGATCGATGGGATATCCGTGAAATGGAGTCGTGCCACCGATACCCGTGTAGTCGGCCGTGGTATAGCGCGCGAAGTCGGACGGGAGCTCCGGATCGAAGGTGAAGCAATCGCACCGCGGTTCTCCGGAGATCGAATGGGTGGCCTCGAGGTTGTAGCTCACCCAATTCGGGATTCCGCGATTCTTGTTGAAGGACGTGATGTACTGTGGGCGGCGCACAATGAAATCGTCGCTCGGATCGCCGTCCACGGGCTCGCCGAATTCGGCGTTGTTCGCATACTGTGCCGTCGCGCTGGGAGTGGCCACAGCCATGTTCAACGAGAAAGTCCCAATCGTCCCTTCCGCCGCGGTTGCCCGGAACGTCGCGCGTCCCGCGGTCACGGCATGCATTACGCCGTCCCCGTCGATTGTCGCGATCTCCGGTGTCACCGCCTCCCACACGAAGGTCGAGCCGATCGTGCTGCCCGTCGGGCTGCGCAGTGTAGCGAAAAGCTGATCTTCGAATCCGACGGGCAGCGGCGGATCACCCGACGTACGCCCGCTGAAGCTGATGAAGTTTGTCGGCGGCACGGGATCGCCGCCGTGGCAGGCGCCGAGGCTGGACGAGGCCGGGCCAACCCAGGCGCCCAACGGATTGCGCTGGAGCGTCTGACCTGAAGGATTCGAAGTCGGTTGAGATACTCCGATGTCGACCGAGTGCAGTCCTGCCGCCGGCCCATCCGCCGCGGTGAACGTTCCCTCGTACGACAAGAATTCGAGGACGCGATCATCCGCGTCGACGAGCGCAAACCCGTCCGGCGAACCGTTCTGAATGCCGTCCTGCGGGTACGTCAAGACAATGACGCCGCGACCGTCGCACATGTCGGGGATCACCACATCGACGGCGCGTGCGTCATACGCGGCGCCGCCGTTGCCGTTGTAAAGCACCACACTCCATCCCGACAGGTCCGTGTCCGCGGGACCGTCGATCTCGATCGATTCGCCAGCGTCGACACCAACGTTGTCGTAGTGAAGCTCGCTGAATTTCACTTCAGAGGGTGGGTCAACCTGTAAGGAGGCCGTGGCTGTGAAACCGTCCGACGCGGCGGTGATGACGACATTCCCGGGGGTCTTGCCGGTAGCAACCCCCGCGGCGTTGATGCTGGCGACCGCAGCGTCGCTACTCGACCACGTGAACGTGGCACTGGGAATGGGGCCATCCGCTGCGTCGAATGCAGTCGCTACGAATGCCAGTGCTGTCCCTTCAATGATTGCCGCGCTCGAAGGTGCAAGAACTACTCGAGCGACAGGCGGCGGAGGCTCGTCATTACAGGCGCCGAAGGTATTCAACGCGGGTCCGCTCCACGCGCCAACGCCGTCTCTCGACAGGGACCAGACGGGGGACGCGGCGGCCTCCGGAGCCGCACCCAGTTCGCGAATGCCGATGTCCGTTGAGGTCATGCCGACAGCGGGACCGCTGGCCGCCGTGAATGAGCCTTCGTACGAAAGGAATTCCACGACGCTTCCGTCCGCGTGCACGAGCGCCATGCCGTCCGGATCGATCCCGGTGGCTGAGCTCGAACCATTCTGGATTCCGTTGGTTCCGTAACTGAGCACGACGACTCCGCGATCACCGCACACCGCCGGAATGGTCAATCCTGTCAAACTCGTCGTGGTGTAGGGAAGTCGTTGCGTCGACGAGCCGTTATACAACACAAGTTGCCAACCGTTGAGACTCATGCCGGACGGACCTGAAATCTCGACCTTCTCCTCGATATCCGTACCGGGATTGTCATAATGCAATTCGCTGATCCGTACGGAAGGCAGGTCGACGTTCGCGGTCGTCGCGGAAACAGGCGAAAGCGCTTGGCTCGCCGGCACGAAGGACTGATCGGAGGCGCAGGAGGCGAGGGCGGCGAACAGGCCAACGGCCACGCCAGTGGGGCGGAGAAGGCGATGCATGAGATAAACCAGGGAGAGGGGCGGCGGGTGCAGCAACGGCGACGCTGCCGAGCTACGCCAAACCTACCGCGCTACGCGAACTCCCGGCAGAGCGCTATCTGCCAAACTTGTGTAACGCGTACACAAGGGTCTGTGGCCGGCCGTCCTTGTCCGTCCACCGCAACGTTGCGTTCCACTTGGTCGAGTCCTCGCGCGCCCACGTGAAGTAGTTCGTGCCGCCATGGTGCGGCGCGAAGTCGATCCCGGTCGAGTCCAGACGCGTCGCCACTGAGCGAGCGCTACCGCCTTCCTTCGCGATCGTGGTGTCATTCAGGAAGCGATACTGCTCGAAGAAGGTCTTGCCATCCGGCTGGAAGCCGCGTGCAAGCCACGGCGGCGAGCGCCAGCGCGAGAACGCAACTACCGGCCGATGTCCTCATTCCACAGCTCCGGGTGTTGGCTGATGAAGTCGTGCATCATACGGACGCACACGGGGTCGTCGACAATCTCCAAGGCGACGCCGCGAGAACGAAGATAATCCTCGGGCCCGCGGAAGGTCCGGTTCTCGCCGATGACGACGCGACGAATGCCGTACAGCAGCGCGGCACCGGTGCACATGTCACACGGCGAGAGCGTCGAGTAGAGCGTCGCCCGCCGGTACTCTTCAGCTCGCAACCGGCCGGCGTTCTCGAGACAGTCCATCTCGGCGTGAAGAATTGGGCTGGATCGCTGAACGCGGCGGTTATGGCCGCGGCCGACAATCTTGCTCGCGATTACGAGAACGGAGCCGATGGGGATGCCACCCTCGGCAAGCCCGGCGCGAGCTTCTTCGATGGCGGCTGCGAGAAAGACCTTGTCCATTCCAGAGCAGTATTCGGTACTGAGATCTCAGGTCCTCCCAGTTTTCTGTTGGCCGGTGGAGGGGAACCCGGATAGTCGCGCAGTTTGTGAGCGACAACGAAGGTCGCCACTGCTCGACGACATTGGGTAAGCTGTCACCCTCTACAACTATCTCTCGCCTCTACACCTGCACACAGAAAACTAGGAGGCCCTGAGATTCTCGGTTCTAAAAAGCTGGGTTCAAACACAGAAAACCAGAGGCCCTGGCCATCTCAGTTCTGAGAACTGGGTTTTACAATAATCCGAGCGAGGAGCTGTACTTCAGGATCCACCTCAATGCGCTGTACCGGCCCCGAAATCGGGAGCTCGACCTTGGTGGTGTCCTGCGCGGGAATCCCAACTTCCACACGCCGAGTGGTTCCCGCGGAATCCGCCAGCGCCAAGCGCAGGGGAAACTGGAACAGTCCGTAGCGGCCCGACTGATTCACCGACAGCATGATCGACTGCGCGAGCGAGTCGGTGCTCCACGTGACCTCGATCTCCGGGTAACCCGGCCGAGTCAGCCACCGCTCGAAGAAGCCACCGAGCTTGCGACCGGACGAACGCTCCAGCGCCGCCTGCAGGTCCGCGGTGAGCGCGTTGCCGTGTTTGTGCTTCGCGTAGTAGTCCTTCACGCCGGCGAAGAACGCCGAGTCGCCCAAATCGGATCGCAGCATGTGCAGGACGAATCCGCCCTTCGCGTAGCTGTTGGCGTTCAAGAGCCGGAGCAGATCGGTCTCGACGGTGTCGATCACGGGACGACTCGGCACCGCGATCGTGTCGTCGAGAATCCTCGCGCGCATGCGCGACATGTCCTCATGGAAGGCGCTGTCGCCATGGGCCCGCTGCGTCCACAGCGCGGCGAAGTACGTGGCGAACCCTTCGGAGAGCCAAAGATGAGGCCACTCGCGCCCGGTTACCGCGTCGCCGAACCACTGGTGCGCGATCTCGTGCGCGATCGTGCCCTCGTTCACGCCCCCGCGTCTGAATGCCTCGTCCGAATAGAAGATCGCCGTCGCGTTCTCCATACCGCCGAATCGCGTGTTTGATTGCACGTGCGCGAGTCTCTCGTACGGGAACGGCGCAACCTGGGACGCGAAGTAGCGCACCATCTCGCCGGCTTTCGCGAAGTTGCCCGGAAGCACTCGGCGCTGCTCGGGCGCGACGTAGACGTACTGGGTCACGCAGCGGCGCAGTTCCGACCAGCCGCACGCGGTCTCACCCAGCTCGTACCGCGTCAACGGCGCCACGCCGATGACCATGAGGTACGTGGCGATCGGCTTGGACTCGCGCCAGCGCGTCGAGGTGCGGGCGCGTCGCCCCGTCCCGGTCGTGCGCGTTTCCATCAACGATCCGTTGGCGACGATCGTCCGGCCCCGCGGTGCGCGGACGACCCACGTCACCGTGGCCTTGTCGCTCGGGTGATCCACGGTCGGGAGCCAGTAGCGCGCGCGGTTCGGCCAGTTGTCGCCGAAGTACGTCCATCGGCGCGCGCTGTCGCGTCGCGCGATCAAGCCGTCGGTGACTCTGCCGCCGTAGGCGACGCGCACGCGAAAGGTTCCGGAGTCGCCGCGCGGCAACGGAATCTGAATCGTCGAATCGGTTCGCGCGTATCGGCGGATGCGCTCGTCCACCGTGACGCGCGTGACGCGGAGTTGTCGCAGATCGAGCACCAGCGAGTCGACGCGCGCCGTGCGGCGCACGGTGAGCATGGCGTCGCCGCGAATGACCGCGCCCGTGTCGGGCAGGTCGATCGTGAACGCGTAATCCAGCACGTCGATGCCCGGACGATAGCGCGCCGGCTCCTGCGCCCAAGCAGAGCCAGGGGGGGAAAGCGCGGCGCTGAGTGCGACAAGACCTGCGCAGGCGAGAACCCGTTGCATGGACAACAACTTAGGCGTCCCTTGAGGATGCGATAGCCGTCGAGCATGTTCCCGTCCCGAGCTCACCACGGAGACGGTATGGCGCCCCCACGCAGAGTTGCGAGCAAGGAACCGGCGAAATCGAAGGCCAAGCGACCGGCCAAGCGACCGGCCAAGCGACCGGCCAAATCGGCTACGTCGGGGCGACCGAAGAGTGTCACGCGAGCCAAGGCGGCGCGATCGGCCAAGCAGCAGTTCCTAGACAGCTACGCCCGCGAGCACGCGACCACGCTCAAGGTCCTGCGCGCGTTACCGCAGGGCCAGTCGGCCTTTCGGCCGCACGAGCGGTCGCAGTCAGCGAGTGACCTGATCTACACCCTCATTGTCGAGCAAGAGCTCACGAGGCGGGCGCTGGCCGGCGGACCGATCTTCGGCGGCGGCACGATGCCGCCAAAGCCCGCCGATTTCAATGCGGGAATCGAGCAGTTCGACCGAGGGTACGCTGCTCTCGTAGGCCTGATCAAGCGAACGCCGGACGCGAAGCTGCAGACGACCGTGCAGTTTCCCACAGCCCCCGGCCAACTGGGCCAGTGGCCCGTAGTGGACTTCGCGTGGTACATGCTCCTCGACCACATCCATCACCGCGGACAGTTCAGCGTCTACGTGCGGATGGCGGGCGGCAAGGTGCCGTCCATCTACGGACCGTCGGGAGACGAGCCATGGACCTGACGACATAGTGGGGAGTGGGAAGTGGGGACTGTGGGGAGCGGAACCAGCTTTTACGGCTACTTGGTTCTCGCGAGCAGCGGAATGGGTTTGCCGCCCGCGCAACGCTCGTAGAGTGTCTCGAAGCGCCTCGCGCGCGTGTCCTCGCGTTTTGCTTGCATGACCCAGAACGCAACCGTGCGGCGATACCACGGCGCCTGCGACTGAAAGAACTCCCAGGCTTTCTTGTTCGCGCGCAACTTTTTCTCGAAAGCGGGATCCAGTGTTATGTGCCTGTTCTCGAATGAATACGGTGCGACGGCGGTCGCGGCGCGGGCCTCGAACGCGGCGAGCCCGGGTGGACGCATGCGCTTCTCCTCGATCAGCTCCTTCGCCCGCTTGATGTTCACCGCGCTCCAGTTGCTCCTAGCCTTTCGCGGGGTGAATCGCTGGGTGAAGCTGTCGGCATCGAGGCTGCGTCTGACGCCGTCGATCCAGCCATAGCACAGCGCCTCGTCGAGCGCCTCCTTGTATCCAATGCCGCGCTCCTTCGCGTGCACCTTGAACAGGCGAAGGTTCAGCTCCTTCACCTTCGTATGGTTTTTCTCCAACCATGCGCGGAAGTCCTTTTGCGTTCGAAATGCTTTCGCCATTCAAGCTTCTATGTCAAAAGGGACGCGGATCATGCGAATGGAGCGAATTGGGCGGCCTACAGCGCGCGCCACCATGTATCAACGGGCGGCGGCTGTGACGGTTCGATGCTCTGGCCAGGTCGCGGCATCACGAGCTTCGCTCCAGCAGCCGACGCGGCAGCTAAGAGTCGCTCCGGTGGCTCGTGCCACGCGTGGAACGCGAGATTGAACGTCCCCCAATGAATCGGCAGCATCAGCTTGCCGCGCAACATCTGGTGAACTCGAAGCGCGTCCTCGGGGGTGAGATGAATGTCGGGCCACGTCATGCCGTACGCGCCGATCTTGATCATCGTCAGATCGAACGGGCCGTGCGTCCGCCCGACGTCCGCCGGGCCGTCGAAGAAGCCCGTATCGCCGCTGTGAAAGACACGATGCCTGGGACCATCGATCACCCATGACGCCCACAGCGTCTTGTTGCGGTCCAGGATCCCGCGTCCCGAGAAATGTCGCGCTGGAGTCGCGGTGATCGTGAGTGGCCCGACGCGCACGGATGCGTCCCAATCGAGCTCCGTGATGCGCGTGGCCGCAACGCCGTACTTCTCCAGCCGCGCGCCGACGCCGAGCGTGGTCACGAAACGCGTTTTCATCTGGGACGCCGAGTTGGCGAGATTCGCCACGGCGGCGCGGTCGAGATGGTCGAAGTGATCGTGGGTGATGAGGACGACGTCGAGCGGCGGCATTGCCGTCAATGGGAGGGGCGGCGGGTGAAAGCGCTTCGGACCCGCGAACTGCACGGGTGACGCGCGCTCGCCGAACACCGGATCGACCAGCACTCGCGCGCCGTCGATCTCGATGAGCACGGTGGCGTGCCCCAGCCACGTCACGCGCAGCCCCGAGCCTGGCGGCGTCGCGAAATCTCCCGCCGCGCGCCTCACGATGGGGAGCGGCAACTTCGGGACGCGCTGCTCCTTCCCACCGAGCTGCGAGCGGAGCGTCTTCACCAGCGCGCCCGGCGTCATCAACTGAGTTGGGACAGGATTCTGGAACCGCCCCTTCACGCGAACAGCGCTCATAGAAGTGTCTTACTGCAGCTTATTGGCGAACTGCAGATCCTCGCTGCGCTCGGGATGACAGGCAGGCGAGGGGCTCGGGATGACTGGTAGGCTATTATGGCCTGATCGTGAACGGCACCGGAGGCGGGAGCTGCTCCGCGAATCGCCACGGCGGCGCCCCCGCGCGCGTGAGTGGCACGTTCGCCAGTCGCGCCCGCACCATCGCGATCGGGATGGGGCCGCTCTGCAGGATCGCGTCGTGGAACTCGCGGTTCGTCATCTTCCCCGATGCGACCAGCTCACGATGCAGCGCCCGCTGCTGCAGTCCGCCGAGCATGTAGGCTGCCTGGTACAGCGGCGAATACGTGCCAGCGAACGAGCGACGAACCTCGGCGTCCGCGTTGGCGCGCTCGAAGTTCACGGTGTCCACCAGAAACTGGACTGCCTGCTCCGGCGTCATCTTCCCGATGTGGAAGTTGAGCGAGAAGATGATCCGCGCGCTCCGATGCATCCTCCAGAACAGCGCGCCGACGCGGTCTTCGGGCGTGACGTGAAAGCGGCCGGTGTCCCACAGAAACATCTCCCAATACAACGCGTTCCCTTCGCCCCAGAAGGGCGTTCTGAACAGCTGCCGGTGCGCGTTGTACCGATCGGACATGAATCCCTGGAGATGATGCCCCGGATTCAGCTCGTGAAAGACGGTCGCGTGCGAGAAGTGCGGGTTGTTCCCGCGCATGCTCATGAGCTTCTCTTCGTCGGTCATGTCCGCGGTGGGATACGACACCATGATCCGTTCGCCGCCAAGAAAGAACGGCGAGACCCGCTGCTGCTCCGGGGGGATCATCTCCATCCGCCAGTCTTCGCGCGCCAGCGCCGGGATCGTCACCCAGTCGTGCTGGTCGAAGAACGCCTCGGCCTGCCGCGCCAGATCGCGGATCAGATCCGGCTGTTTCCCAGGCTCGACATAGGTGTTCTTCACCTTCTCCATCGCGGCTTTCCAGTCGTCGCCGAACCCCATCTGGCGGGCCGCCTTCTTGATTTCGCTGAGACTGAACGCGTACTCCCGCTCGGCGATCGCGATGAGCTCCTCTGGTGTGTACGGGATCATCTCGTAGCGCAGGTCGTCTCTCAGACCCTCTACACCGATCGGATCTCCAACTATTGGGCCCTGGTTCTGCTGCGCACCCGGACGCATCCCGACCACTCTCTCGCGCAGCGTGCGCGCGTAGCGCACGAGCGACGAGTCGAGCTTGCGATAGGGATCGCGCACCCACCACGAGAACAGCGGATCGTACCCGTCGTAGAAGCGATACCATCCCGCCATGGACTGGCGCAGTGCGTCGAGGTGATTGGCGGCGCGGTTGGCCACGGTGCGAGACACGCGCGGCGGCGATTGTCTGGCAGTGGAAGCGAACGGGCGCGCGACCGCGGTGTCTCCCGGCTGACCGGAGGGACGCGCCGCCGGCTCGAACTGCGCGCGCAGTGTGTCCACGAGCTTGGCCACGTCGGCGAGCGTCCGCGCGAGCGTCGGATGGTTCGGAGTCTCGAGATTGCGACGCGCATCCTGGAGCGCGAGCAGGCGGTCGGCGAATGGCAGGAGCGCGCTCGTCTCCGTGCGCTGCTTGGCGCGCCGGTCGAGAAGCGTGAGCTGATACTGGAGGTAGTTGTCCACCAACACGTAGTCGATGCGGCCCTCCTGGCTCAATTTGTCGAAATCGACGTCGCGAAGGCGCGCGCGCCACTCGTCGTAGAAGTTTCGCATGCGCTGGCGCTGCGCCGGCGATTGATCGGCGTCGTAGCGGCGGCTGAGGGCGGCTCGATCGAGCGCAAGTCGCTCGACGATGTTGGCGAGCTCGCTGCTCGTCTGATTCACCAGCGGCGCGAGCCGCGGCACCGACGTGAGCGGGGCCGCCTGCCGCGTGTCCTGAGCGCCGGCAATCGACGCTTGCGATAACACCGCGGTGAACGCGGCGAAGGCGAGCCGACGCGGCATGTGCTCTCTCATCAAGGAGACGACGCTATGGGGTTGGCGCGGGACGTTTCCGGCGCGACATCGCGACCGCCACGGCGACCCCGGCCGCGGCCCCTCCGCTGACGCCGGGGCTCGATTTGCCCCAGATCAGATGCTGCACTCCCGTCGTGAGGACCGCGGTACCTACGGCAACGAGCACGACGAGACCTAACGTTTTCGCGAACCACATAGCCTGCGAATCGGGCTGCTTCGGGGTTCGTACCGGGTCTGACATTGAGTAGCCCTCTGGTGTGGGTGTCTGTTCCGCTACACCTGTCCCATCATCCCTAAATACTCGTGATCCCATGCGGCGGGAATGCTCTCGCGCGGTGAGTACGGACCGGGTTCGTACCGGCGAGAAAAAATGCCTTGCTGGCTGCGCTCGCAGATGTCCCAATCCTGCCGGTTCGTCACGTCCCAGAAGTCGATGGCGTCCCGTGGATTGAAGTTCGGGTCGCCTTCGTTCTTCGGGCTGAACATCCATTCTGTCTCGACGATGGTCCTGTCGACCGACACGGGGGTGAGCAGATAGTAATTCACGTAGTCCGGATGAATGCTCAGCGCCATGTTCGGCATCAGCGTGTAGTAGTATGCCCGCTTCACGTCGTCGCCGGCCAGGTGATCGCTCACGAGGCGTCCGCACGAGCGACCGGTGAGCGTGGCGCTCTCGTTCGGCGCGCGAATCTCCATGTAGCCGCCGAGGAAGGGGCCGGCCGTCAGATCGTTGGCGCCGCTCTGGTAGGGCAGGACGACGGACAGCTCCGGATGAATCATCGGGCAGTGGAGACACTCCGAGTAGTTCTGGAACACGAGCTTCCAGTTGGCCTGCACTTCATACCGCGCGCGATGGCCGGTCTTGAGCATGGGCAGCTCGAAGCGCGCGAGCCGCCGGATCATCGGGCCGAAGCGCTTCTCGAAGGGCTCCGGGCTCGGATCGATGTTCACGAAGACGAACCCCTCCCACTCGGCGACCGCGGCCTCGTGCAGCGGATAATTCTTCTTGTCGAAGCCAGCGACCTCGTTCATGTGGGGCGCGCCGATCAGCCGCCCGTCCAACCCGTAAGTCCACGCGTGGTACGGGCACTGGATCGTCTCGGAGAGCGTGCCCTTGGTTTCGCGGCAGAGGCGCGTCCCGCGATGCCGGCAGACGTTGAAGAACGCGTGCAGCTCGCCGCCGCGATCGCGCACGATGATCAGCGACTCGTCGGCGACGGTCCGAAGCTGGTAATCGCCCGGTTTGATGAACGCGCTCGCGCGTCCGACGCAGAGCCAATTGCGCGCAAAGATGCGCTCCCGTTCTTCCGCGAAAATCTCCGTCGACGTATACCGCTCGCGCGGCATGGTGTGCGCGCCCTGACGGTAGGACTCGACGGTGCGGTGGAAAGATCCCATAGGTTGGAAGATGTCAGCGGGACGCCGGACGCGCTATGACCGGCGCGCAGGGCCGTCATGCTCAAACATCTCCGCGAGCACGTCGAACACCGTGCGTTGCGTGCCGGCGGAGAGGACGCCAAGCGGTTTCCGCAAGCGCTCGCGATCCACGGTCCGAATCTGATCGAGCGCGACCCGACCCATCTTTCCGGCGAAGCGGCAAACCGGGCGAAATGGATATGCATTGCCCGCCGTCGTCATGGGCGCGACGATGACGGTGCGGAGATGATGGTTCAGCTCGTCGGGGGACACGATGAGGCAGGGCCGCGTCTTTCGGATCTCGCTGCCGCGGGCGGGATCGAGCTCGACAAGGAAGACCTCTCCGCGACTGGGCGGGCGTCGCACTCGCGCTAGCGCCACTCCCATTCCTCGGCGTCGAACGCCGAATTCGGCGTCTCGAGGAACCGGTCCTCGCCGCGCTCATGCAGCTGCCGGGCGGCTTCCGCCCATCCGGCGCGGGGGCGCCGGCCATCGGCGATAACGATCCGCCCCTCCTCGGCGTGCAGCTCGACGTCGTCCGTGAGGCCGGCCTGCTCGAGCAGGGGCTTGGGGATGCGAACGCCGCGCGAGTTGCCGATACGGACGATGCGGGCTTTCATGGTTGCTCTGTTACCTCGTAGTCACGGCGTATCTACAAAGTAACTACCTATCGCGCCAACGCCATCAGCACTCACCTGTGCGTCTGAAGTTGTACGGCACGCCGCAGATCCTCGATCGTGCCGACCCGGCCGTGGACCCCCGCAATGGTGGTGACGTCCAATTTCAGACGGTCCAGCGCCTCGAGCACCCCGAGTGCCGCGCGTAAGTCCTGCCGTGGAACGTGGTTCCGTACTCCCATCACGCGGCGTCGTGCGCGGAGTTGGGAAAGGGTGCCCGGAAACGGACGGTGAGGTGCAGCGCCATCCCGAGAATTACGCCGGCCACGATCGACGCCGGGAGAACAGAGAGGAAAATTCCGAACGCCCGGGAACTTCTCCCGATGGGCACAGGTCCGGCCATGGCGACGGTGAGCAAGATCGTCGCGGCCGCGCCCGCGATCATCCCGCGACGGCTCCTCCTGCGATACCAGCCCAGGAACGAGCCGGTAGCCGCGGCGAGCAACAGAGCGACAGCGACGCCGAGCAGCTCGTAGCGCGGCAGAACTCCCGCCTTTCTCAGCGCAAAGTCGATCGCTGAGACAGGACTCACCGCGATCCAGAGCAGTGCGCCGTAAAGCCCACCGGCGATCGCGGCGCGTCCGAGTCCGGCGTCGATGCGCTCGGCGTACAGCTCCGTGAACGACCAGCCGCCGACCGCGCCCGCAATCGCCGCGAATACCAGACCGCCCGTCATGCGGTCCCAGATTGGCACGATGATGAACGCGTGCGCCGTCGCGAACACCAACCCTGCCCCCACACCAGCGAGCGCTCCGACGAAAATCGCCATTCGAAGCCGGACGCCACCGATGTAGGTCATGTCACCTCATGCAGAAACCGGCCAATGCGCCACTACATCGATCTGACGGGAAAACAGGACATACGGTTTCTCGGCGGGCAGCGAGATCCCTGCTGCTTCGGCCATCGTGTTGACTTCGATGTCGGTCGAGGCGGGCTGGAGCGGCCACTGTTCGTGCTCGATGTCGAGCCGGATGAGCGTCGCGTCGCGCTCGACGAAGAGCGAGTAGCGTTCCGTCAACCAATGGTCGAGAGAGCCGAGGCGCGCCTTGTCCACCAGGCCAGTCGGACGATAGCGCCCTCGGAACTCGGCTTTCGGTCCGCGACTGCGTACGCTCGTGTAGTGCACCTCGTCGCGGTCGCGACGCTCGTGCATGCGCGCGTGAAAGTAGGGCAGGCCGGTGGCGGTTCGCGCCGCCTTGACGGCCAGCTTGCTCGCGGCGTCGAGGCTGAAGAAGAAGACGCCTGCGACGTCCTTGTAGCGCACGTACGTGCGCACGTTGAGCTCCGGGAAATCCGACGCGGTCGGAATCGGCGGCGTGAAGATCGGCCGCACGCCGGTCATGCGAAACGGCGTCACGCCAAGCCATGCGGTGTCGTTGTACGTGTCGAGCTCCAGTCCGACCGGGATCTTTCCCACGAACACGTCGCGCGGCACTTGCCAGTGCAGGAACGCAAGATCGATCCAGGTCATGCGCAAGGCCCAGGTCATACTGAAACGTAGCGTCCATTCCGAACGGCTTAACCGCTCAGGGCAGCCTTCGCCGCGAGGAACCCAGGGCCGCCAAGCACGCCAGGCCCGGGATGAGCGCCCGCGCCGCCGAGATACAGGCCTTTGACGGGCATCGCGTAATGTCCCCAGCCCGGCACCGGCCGCATGAAGAGAATCTGATCGAGCGTGAGCTCGCCCTGCGTGAGCGCGCCTTCCGTCATGCCGAAGCGTTCCTCGATGTCCAACGGCGAGAGCAAAGCACGATGCAGAATCGACGACGCGAATCCCGGTATCGCGCGCGCGAGAGCCGCCGTCAGTTTCTCTTGAAGGACGCCGCGTTGTGCGTCGCTCCACGGGCCGCTTCGCGGATGATGCGGCGCGTACTGCACGCGCGCGGCGACGACGTGCTTTCCCTGCGGAGCAAGGTTGTGCCAGCGCAGCGTAGGCGCGAAGAACTCGACGTGAGGTTCGCTGGAGATCTCGCCGTACTTCGCCGCGTCCGCGGCTTTCTCGAGCGCGGCGGTACTAGCGGTGAGACTCACCGGCGCGCCAAAGGCCTGGTCGTTCATCGCCGAGCCGATCGCGTAGAACGCGTACGCGGTGCACCCGCGCAACTTGATGTTCGCCACCGCGAGCAGAAACTCGGGGTCGAACCAGACGGGATCCAGCATGCCGAGGAGCGTGCGCTTGGGATCCGCGGTGGAAATCACCATACGCGCCTCGATCTCTTCGCCATTGCCGAGAACGACTCCCGTCACGACGGCGTCTCCGACGCTGATGCGCTCGACGCGCGCCCGCGTCCGGATCTCGACGCCATGTTTGCGCGCGACGTCCGCCGCGGCCTTGGCGAAGGCGTCGGGTCCGGCGCGCCACCACATGCGCGCACGCACCGACTGCTCGGGCGCGCCAACCATATAATGGAGCAAGTTGTAGGTCGTGCCCCCCGACCTGGGTCCCTGCTGGATGTCGCGGATCGCGGCGGATGCAACCGCCGCCTTCAACAGCTCGCTCTCGAAGGTGTCGTCCAACAGGTCCTGAACGGACATGGGCATGACGCGGAGAAACTCCGTCATGTCGTTGCGGCCGAGCGCGCGCAGCTTCCGGCCGACGCCGAGCATCGGCAGGATTTCAGCGATCGACTTGGTGTCGATGTCCGGGGGTGTGAGCTGATACAACTCGCCCAGGATTCCCGCGAACTTGTGCAGACGCTCGACGAAGGCGGGCCAGCGCGATGCGTCTTTTTCGGAAAGCCGCCGGATGGTTTCGGCAGCGCCTCGCGGATTCGACGCGAGGGTGAGCAGCTCGCCGTCCTTGGCCACGCTCGTGGAGGCGCTGGGCGTGACGCGCGCGAGGGAATCGCCGAGGCCGAGCACGGTGCTCACCTTCGGTGGTACCCATCCGCAGTCTTCATTGAGCGGCGAGTGATAACCAGGAGCGAACTCGATGGTGCGGGTGTGGCCGCCGATCTCGTCCGCGCTCTCGACGACGAGCACCTTGCGACCACGCTTCGCGAGCATGGCCGCCGCGACTAATCCATTCGGTCCCGCACCGATCACGATCGCGTCGAATTTCATCGCTAGACGCGGAGTATTTCCTGCGCGGCGAGCCGGCCGCTCGCGCCCATGATTCCGCCGCCGGGGTGCGTGCCCGCTCCGCATTGCCAGAAGCCGGCGATCGGCGTGCGGTACTTGGCCCATTCGGGAACCGGCCGCAGGAAGAAAAGTTGGTGCAATGCCAGCTCGCCCTGGAAGATGTTCCCCTCGCTGAGTCCCGTGATCCGCTCGATGTCCGCCGGCGTCAGCACCTGCTTGCCCACGATGAGCGATTCGATGTTCGGCGCGTAGCACGCCAGTGTCTTGATCACCGCGTTGCCGAACGCCTCGCGCTTCGCGTCGTTCCATCCACCGGTGATGTTGTACGGCGCGTACTGCACGAAGATGCTCATCACGTGCTTGCCCGGCGGCGCCATCCCTGGATCGATCATCGAGCCCACGACGATGTCCATGTACGGATTCTTCGAGAACTCGCCGTACTTGGCGTCATCGTACGCCCGCTCGAGGTACTCGACGCTCGGCGAGATCGAAAACGCGCCGCGAGCGGCTCGCAGGGCGAGCGCCGGATCTCCCTGAAGGCAGGTGAACTTTGGCAGTCCGCTGAGCGCGAGATTCACCTTGCCCGACGACCCGCGGAACTTGTACCGGTTCACCCCTTCCACCAGATCCGAAGGCAACGCCTTCGGATCTAACAATTGTAAGAACGTGCGGCGCGGGTCGAGGCCTGAGACGACGATCGGTGAACGAAGTTCATCGCCGTTCTTGAGGGCGACACCGAGCACTTGCCCACCTTTGACGATCACACGCTCGACCGCGGCGTCGGTGCGGATCTCTGCGCCGTAGGAGCGTGCGGCGCTCGCGATGGCATTACTGATCGCGCCGGTGCCGCCTTTTTGGAATCCCCACGCCCGGAACGCCCCGTCGATCTCGCCCATGTAATGGTGCAGCAGGACGTATGCGGTGCCGGGCGAGCGCGGGCCAAGAAACGTCCCGATGATCCCGCTCGCCGACTTCGTGGCCTTGAGCGTGTCGAACTCGAACCACTCGTCGAGATAGTCCGCGCTGCTCATCGTCATCAGCTTGTAGAGCGCGTGGAATCGTTCCGCTCCGAGCGACCGGAAATGCCCGCCCAACTTGAGCAACCCCTTCAAGTCACTCGGTGCGAGCGACGCCGGGTCCGGCGGTACCATTCCGAGAATCGGTTTCACCGCCATTCCCATCTGCTGCATCAGGCGGCCAAAGAGCACCATGGCCTCGGCGTCGCGCGGCGAGTGCCGACGCAACTCCCGACGCGACTCGTCGGCATCGGGCCATCCCGCGAGGTAGTCGCCGTTTTCCATCGGCGTCACCGTGCTCTCGAGGGGCAGAATCTGAAGGCCGTGCGAGGGGAGCTCGAGATCGCGAATGATCTCCGGACGCAGGAGGCTCACCACGTAGGAGAAGACCGAGAACTTGAAGCCCGGAATGATCTCTTCGGTGACCGCGGCGCCGCCGACCATGGGGCGTCGCTCGAGGACGACGACCTTCTTCCCCGCCTTCGCGAGATACGCCGCGGCGACGAGCCCGTTGTGGCCGCCGCCGATGATGATCGCGTCGTAGCGATTCGCGGTCACGCGCGCTTCCTCGGCGGATCGAAGAACGGAAGCTTCCTGATCACGGCGTTCGCGCGCTTCCGGCGATGCTCGACCGTCATTTCAATCTCGACCTCGGTGCCGGGTGCACCGTTCGCGGCGCTGACGTGTCCCAGCGCGATGTACCTCTTGAGGAGCGGAGACCAGGTGCCGCTCGTGGCGTACCCGATCTGCTTGCCGCCGCGAAGGAGTGGCGCGCTGGCGCGCCAGGCGATGTTCGGCACGTGCGGGGCGAGGCCGCGCTCCTGATGGAGGCGTTCGAACGAGACCCAGTCCACGTCGAGCCCGACAAAACTCCATGCCGGCCCGCGGCGTTTCTCGTCGCGCAGCGCCGGCCGGCCGTTGTAGGGACCTTTCGTGTCGCTCACCGTCCAGGCGAGATTGAGCTCGTAGGGTGACGACTTCTGGTCCTCGATCATCGCATGGTGCGACGAGAAGTAATCCACGTCGAGCATGACGAGCCCGGCTTCGATGCGCGCGATGTCGAGCGCCCAGATCCCCGCCGGGACGATGCCATACGGCGTGCCCGCCTCGATCAACGCGTCCCACACCTTCACCGCGTGCTCGGCGGGCACCCAGATCTCGTACCCCAGATCGCCGGTGTACCCCGTTCGAGAGATCGTGACCGGGACGTCGCGCAATTGCGTGTGGACCAGGCGGAAGTATTTCAGCGCGCTGAAGTCAGCCGGCGCAAGCTGCTGCAGAATGGTGCGCGCCAGGGGCCCCTGAAGCGCGAGCGCGCCGGTAGTCCTCGAGATGTCTTCGACGGAGACATCCAATCCGACGGCATTCATCGCGAGCCAGCGACTGTTGGGCTCAGCGCTGGTGAGTCGGTACGTCCCGTGGTCGAGCCGGCTGATGGTTCCGTCGTCGATTACCTTGCCATGGACGTCGCACCAAGGCGTGTACAGCACCTGGCCGACTGCGCATTTCGTTACGTCGCGCGTGACCATGCGATCGAGCAGCCGCGCCGCGTCTTTGCCGTTGATCAGATACTTGTAGAGCGGAGACACGTCGAACAGCGCAGCAGAGTTCCGCACGGCGGCGTACTCCCGATCGGGATGCGGATCGTACGCCGACGCCACCTGATGTCCGGCCCACCGCCGCCAGGTCTGGGCGCGAACGAGGGGCGCGGTGCGCGCGTGGAAGGGCGTCTCGGCGAGCATGAGCGAATATAGTTGGAGTTCTTCAGCCAACGCGAACACCGATTCGGATGAACGACGCGCACGCGCTCCTTCAAACTCTCGCCATCGTACTCTGCGTCGCCGCCGTCACGACGTTTGTCTTCCAGCGTCTGAAGCAGCCGGTGGTATTCGGCTATTTGCTCGCCGGACTCATCGCGGGACCGCACATCCCGATTCCGCTCGTCGCCGACGAGCCGACGGTGCGGACGCTCTCGGAGCTAGGCGTCATCCTGCTGATGTTCTCGCTTGGCCTCAAGTTCAGCCTTCGGAAGCTGATCAGGGTTGGCCCCACCGCGGGCGTCGTCGCGATCGCGCAGAGCAGCGTCATGGTGTGGCTGGGCTACCTCGCCGGGCAGATGCTGGGCTGGACGAGGCTCGAGAGCGTCTACGCAGGGGCGGTGATCGCGATCTCCAGCACGACCATCATCGCGAAGGCATTTACCGAACAGCGTGTGAGGGGGAGGTTCACCGAGCTGGTGCTCGGCATCCTGATCATCGAGGATCTCATCGCGATTCTGCTGCTCGCGATCCTCACCACGATCTCGTCGGGGCAGCAGCTGACTTTCGTGAGTCTGAGCGTCACGGCGATTCGGCTCCTTTCATTTCTCGCGGTGCTCGTCGTCGTGGGCCTCCTGCTCGTGCCACGGGTGATCCGCGGCGTGGTGCGAGTTGGCGCGGAGGAGACAACCCTCATCGTGTCCGTCGGCATCTGCTTCGCGGCCGCGCTGGTCGCGCTCGCGTTCGGCTACTCGGTGGCGCTGGGCGCCTTCATCGCGGGATCGCTTGTCGCCGAATCGGGCGAGGAGCAAACAATCGAGGCGCTCGTTCGACCGTTGCGTGACATGTTCGCGGCGATTTTCTTCGTCTCCGTCGGCATGCTGATCGATCCATCCGTCGTGGCGCGGTACTGGCCCGCGGTGATCGTGTTCACGGGTCTCGTCATGGTCGGCAAGGTGCTCGCCGTAACGATCGCGGCCTTCTTCACCGGATTCCCGCCGCGAACCGCGGTGCAGGCGGGGATGAGCTTGGCGCAGATCGGGGAGTTCTCGTTCATCATCGCCGGGGTCGGTCTCACGACGGGCGCGACCCGGGAGTTTCTGTATCCCATCGCCGTCACGGTGTCGGCGATTACGACACTCACGACACCATGGTTGATCCGTGGCGCGACACCGGTGGCCGCTTGGGTCGACCGGAAGTTGCCGCATCCCGTACAGACCTTCGCGTCGCTCTACGGATCGTGGATCGAGCGGCTTCGCGGCGCTCCCACCGAGCCGACCAAGCGATCCCGCACGCGGAAGCTCGTTGGCCTCGTTCTCCTGGACGCGGCGCTGATCGCGGCCGTCGTGATCGGAGCGGCCGTCGAGATGGGGCGCTTCATCGGGCTGTTGCACGAGTGGACCGGGGCATCCGCCACCGTCGCGCGGCTCATCGTAATGGCGGGCGGCGTGGCCGTCGGCGTTCCCTTGCTCATCGGACTGGTGCGCGGCGCGAGGCTCCTCGGTCTGCATCTCGCACTGCGCGCGATGCCGGAGGCGGCCGAAGGGAAGGTGGACATCGCCGCGGCGCCGCGCCGCGCGCTCGTCGTCACGCTCCAACTCGCGATCATCCTGTGCGTCGGCCTACCGCTGCTCGCCTTGACGCATCCATTCGTGCCCGACTTCTGGCTGGAGGTCGCGTTTGCGGCGCTGCTCGTCCTACTCGGCATCGGCTTCTGGCGGAGCGCGACGAACCTGCACGGGCATGCGCGCGCCGGCGCGGAGGTCATCGTGGGGGCACTGGGCCGCCAGATGTCGCATCCCGGAGCGTCGTCCGAGCAACTCGAGCGGACGATGCGGCAAGTGCACGACTTCCTGCCCGGGTTAGGCGAGCCAACTCCCATCAGCATACGCGATGGAAGCCCCGCCACGGGGAAGACGCTCGCGGACCTGAATCTTCGCGGCCTCACGGGCGCGACGGTCCTTGCTATCATGCGCCCCGGGGAACAAGTCCTCGCTCCCGCGGGAAAGGAGATGATTCGGACCGGCGACATGCTGGCAGTGACCGGATCGAAAGAGGCGGTCGACGCCGCGCGGGCACTCGTCAATCCCGACCAGAGCTCGGCCTAGGGCAGAGCGCGCCAGCGAGGCGAACTAGTACAGTCGCGAAAGCCAGTGCGGGACGTTGAGCGCATAGGCTCTCATGAGGGCGGAATGATGTCGCCCGTTTGGCAGGTTGCGCCACAGCCCCGTATACAGTCTCTAAGGCGTATGGGCCTCACTGCATCCCCCGAGCACGTCGACTCCGCGAGAGCCGCCGGACTGCAATACGTGACCGATGCGACGCCGGGCATTCGCCGGAAGCGCAGCGGGCGCGGTTTTTCGTACTACGACTCGGACGGCGCGCTCATCCAGTCGAAGGACGCGATCAAGCGCTTTCGCTCGCTCGTGATTCCGCCGGCGTGGACGGAGGTGTGGATCTGCTCGCTCGAGGACGGCCATCTCCAAGTGACGGCGCGCGATGCGCGCGGGCGAAAGCAGTACCGCTACCATCCGGGATTCCGCGCCGTTCGCGATGGAACGAAGTTCGAGCGGCTGTTCGAGTTCGGCGACGTGATCTGGAAAATCCGCGAGCGCGTGGAGGACGACGTTCTGCTCGACGGCCTGCCGCGGGAGAAGGTGCTCGCCACGGTCGTCTGGCTCCTCGAGCGGACACTCATCCGCGTGGGGACGCAGGAGCTGGCGCGCGAGAACAAGTCGTATGGGCTCACCACGCTGCGGCGGCGGCACGTCGAGATCGACGGCGCCGAGCTCCGCTTCGAGTTCCGCGGGAAGAGCGGCGTGGAGCACGCGGTGGCGGTCACGGATACCCACATCGCGCGCATCGTGCAGCGGTGCCAGGCGCTGCCGGGAGAGATCCTGTTCAAGTATCTCGACGACGCCGGCAAACGGCAGGACATCGAAGCCGAGCATGTGAACGACTACTTGCGGGACGCAACCGGCGCCGACGTCACCGCCAAGGATTTTCGCACGTGGGCCGGCACGATGGACGCGGCGGAGTACCTGCGCGAATGTGGGCCGGCGAGAACCAAGAAGGACGCCGAGCGAAATGTGGTGCGCGCGATCGACCACACCGCGAAGCGACTCGGGAACACGCGGACGGTCTGCCGGAAGTACTACATCCATCCCGCGCTGATCGAGGCGTACCTACAGGGCGAGATCCTCCCGCCCATGCCGAAGCATTCGCAGCGGCTGCCGCGCAAACCCGGCGGCAAGCTGCGTAAGCACGAGGAGCAAGTCCTCGAATTTCTTCGCGCTCGCACGCGGCCGACGGTCTAAGCTGTTCATTCTGCCCTCGCGGCGGGTATCAGACGAGCGGCTTGCGAAACGTCACGATGCGCTCGACCTCGAGATACCCGCAGCGCCCGTGCGCACCGTGACTGTCATGATTGTCGATCAGCGCATCCGAGCCCATCTCCTTGTAACCCATGGAACGCGCCCAGTCCTCGGCGGCGCGCAATAATGCGCGTCCCGTGCCTTGCTTTCGCATGTCCGGGTCGACCCACCAGCCCTCGATGTAGCCAACCGGACTCGTTTCGCAGCCTTCGGCGTAGGGACGCGAGCCAACCTCGACGAAGCCGCACACCGACCCGACGTCGCGCAGCGCGATGAACGTCGCCGCGTCGTCACGCGCGAACCACGAATCGTTGTCGGCGTCGGTGGAATCCGGCCACAGCGCCTGGCGCATGCGCTGATACTCGCGTCGATCCGCGGGCTCGTAACGCCGGACTTTCATGGCCGCCCGGACACTCCCGCGTGCTCGGACAGCCGAATCGGCTGCGCCACCCAGTCGGGCAGCGGATGCACATCGGGATGAATGACGTGTGCCAGGAGCTCGAGGCTGTCGACGAGCCGAGGCCCGGGACGGCTGAAATACGACGAGCCGTCGGTCACGTAGACGCGTCCTTCGCGCACGGCGGGAAGATCCTCCCAGCCATCGACGTCGCGCAGGACGTTGAGCTCCTGCATCGTTCGCTCGGCGCTGAACCCGCAGCACGAGATCAGAACGACTTCCGGTTGCCACGCGATGACTTGCTCCCATTTCAGCGTGACGGACTTCTCGCCCTCGCGCCCGAGTCCATCTTCTCCGCCCGCGAGCCGCACCAGTTCCGGATTCCAGTGGCCGGTGGAGAAGGGAGGATCGAGCCACTCGAGCAGAGCCACACGCCGCCGCGCGCACACCGTTCGTCCGCGCTCCACGACATCGTCGATGCGCCGCTGCAGACGCGCGATGACGACATCGGCATGACTCTCAGATCCCGTCGCGCCCGCGACCTGCCGGATGCACTCGAGCACGTCGCCGAGTGTCTCGGGCTCGAGGTTCAGCACGCGAGGTCCGCCGGGGAGCATGCACGCCGCGTTGCGCACCTCCTCCTCGGCGACGGCGCATACGTCGCACAACGCCTGCGTCACGATCAGATCGGGACGCAGCCGCTCGAGCGATTCCATGTCGAGGCTGTACAAGGCCGACTGCGCGCCGAGCTTGTCGCGCACCAGCGCATCGATCTCCTTGCTGGAAGCGTCGACCGGGATCAGCGTCTTCGTCACCTTCGGCAGGCCGAGCACCCACTTCGGATAATCGCACTCGTGCGTGACGCCCACGAGCTGTTCTCGCAGGCCGAGCTCGCAGATGATCTCGGTGGCGCTCGGCAACAGCGAAACGATTCTCAT
This sequence comes from Gemmatimonadaceae bacterium, assembly GCA_040902075.1. Classification (GTDB taxonomy): domain Bacteria; phylum Gemmatimonadota; class Gemmatimonadetes; order Gemmatimonadales; family Gemmatimonadaceae; genus DASPMP01. The sequence goes on along the minus strand of JBBDXZ010000128.1, from coordinate 47,734 downwards.
GAGTACCAGCCATAAAGATACTCGTCGTGAACCACTCCATCCTTGATCGAGCTCTGCTTCATCAGGCCCTCGCGCACGTATCCCGCGGTCTCGAGCACACGAATGGATCCGCTGTTGTGCGTGAACACGATCGCGAACACCCGCGTCAGATCGAACGTTTCGACCGCGTACTTGGTGATGGCCTTCACCGCCGCCGTTGTGATTCCGCGTCTCCAGTACGGCTTGCCGAGCCAGTAGCCGATCTCGGCGGAGACGCGGCCGATGCCCTTTCCGGGCACGATCCCGATCCCGCCAACGGCGCACCCGTCAACGCAAATCGCGAAGTTCTCCACCGGGTTCTTGTCCAGGGCTGCGCCAATGAACGCCTCCGCGTGCTCGAGCAGATACGGATGCGGGATGCGGTCGCTGACGTTGAGCCAGACGTCCCGGTCGTTCAGAAGCGGTGCGATCGATTCGGCATCCGCCGGCTCGAACGGACGCAGCGTACAGACACCGCAGTTGATTTGCGGCGACTTCATTCCACCGCGACGATGACGCTGTCGTAGTCGCGGTCGGGGAGGTACAGGACGGGGATCTGGTCGCCCTGTTGCCACCGGTTTGCGATCGCCGGCAGCACGGTGTCGGAATCGCGATGGATGTGCCCATCCGCATGAAACTGATAGCCCACTCGCGAGATCTTCTCATCGAATGGCAGCTTCTCACTGTCGATCCTGGTGACTTCCGCGATCGCTGCCTCTCCGTCGCGAAAGAAGCGGCGCATGCGGCGCCGCCGAGTGCTGGCCATGTTGGCGTAGACGACCGGCAGAATCCCCGCCGTAATCACGGAAAAGAATGTCAGGGTCAAAACATCGATGAGGCCGAAGTCGTCATAGCCTTTTTCCGAGGCGTACAGCAAACGGAGCGTGCTCGGACTCGCGCGCTTCATGAGCGACTTCGTGTCTCCCTTGAGCTCCCGCGGCGCCGGCGGCAGCGCGTTCACCGCGTCGATGGTCGGCGATGCGCGCTGCAGTGCGGACTTCGACCCCGGCGGCGGCGCGACGACGCCCGGGCCTTCCGAGCTTCCCACGATTCCCGGGACTCCCGCGCCGCCGACGAGCGCGTTGCGTACGTCGCGCGCGCTCGCGAAGCGTTCGGTCGGGGATGGACGCAGCAACCGCGCGATGACGGAGCGAAGCCGAGGCTCGCTTGGCAGCATTTCGGGAACCTGAATGCGCCCCTCGTCGTTCATGAACTCGCGGGGCGCACGCCCGGTCAGCAGGTGCAGCAGCGTCGCCGCCGTCGCATACAGGTCGCTCGCGGGACTCGCCTGTCCCATGTACTGCTCGTAGGGCATGTAGCCGTACGTCCCGGCGATCGTAGAACCCGTTTCCTCCAGCGACATGAAGACGCGGCGCACGGAGCCGAAGTCCACGAGCGCCGGGAAACCGTTGGGTCGCAGGATGATGTTCGACGGCTTGATGTCGCGATGCAGGATTGGTGGAACCCGGCTGTGCAGATAGTCGAGAATGCCGAGCAGCTCGAGAAACAGATGCACGACGTCGCTCCCTTCGAGCGATCGCTTCTCGTCGATGATCTGCGCAAGCGACGTCCCTTCGATGTACTCCATCACGAGAAACGTGGCGGGCGCCCCGTACCACACGTCCTGAAGTGTGTCGTAGACCTCGGGGATGCCGTGGTGCCGCACCGCGCGCAACACTTCTGCTTCGCGCCGGAACAGCTCGTACGCTTTGGGATCGACGCGGCCGCGCGTGTCCAGCAGCTTGATCGCCACCGTCCGGTCGTTCTCTCGATCCCGCGCAAGAAAGGTGTGGCCGAACGCCCCCTGTCCCAGCGTGCGCACGATCTCGTAGCGTCCGCCGACGACCTCGGCCGCGGAGGTTGACATGGCGCCAATATGCGCGGGCGCGCCAGGGTGCGCATCAATCATGAGGCTGTTTTGCTCTCTCGGCCGCCGCTTTGGCGGTCGACAGATACGCCGGCTGCAGCTCCAACAGATTCGAGATCTTGCGCGTCAGGTAATGTTCGTGCTCCGCGATCTCTCCATCGGCCAACACCAACCCCCACATCACTTCCGCCAAGACCATTTTCTGCCCGAGATCGTAGTTGCGCAGCAGCACGGACGTGAATCGGAAGTGGTCCACGGAGCGGCCACGCTCCTCCTCCGCGATCTCCAACAACCGCTGTCCATCCTCCTTGGAAAGTCCGAAGTGGCGCGCGAGAACTTCCTCGAGATGCTTGCGCTCGGCCACCGAGAATTCGCCGTCCGCGTTCGCAATGTCGAGCAGCAGCGCGCATGCGGCGAGGGCAACAGGGTCGATGCCTTCGGGCGCTTCTCGGGTCTTGTCGTCCGTGCGGCCGGCAAAGAGTGAACGGATCGCGTCGAGCATAGTGCTGGGTGCTGGGTGCTGGGTGCGGTTTCTTCGGACTACGCAAAAATTGTCCGTTACTACGTAGGCGTACGTAGCCTGGTCCGTCGCAGCTTCACGTAGAGTATTACAACGCAAAGCACCTAGCACCTAGCACCTAGCCCCTAGCCCCTAGCCCCTAGCCCATGACCGAACCCGACGTGGCGCTCACCGACTATGCCCTGACCCTGGAGTGCGCGGTCTTTTGCGTGCTTGCGCTCCGGTGGAAGGCCACCGACGAGCGAGTGCGGCGTTGGTGGCTCGTGCTCTTCGCTTCCGTCGGACTGGGCGCGCTCGCTGGTGGCACGGTCCATGGATACTTCCTCGCGCCCGGAACCGCTCACACCATCCTCTGGTTGTCCACGCTCCTCTCCCTGGGCGTGACGAGCCTGGCGATGTGGGTGATCGGCTCCTACGTCCGGCTGCGTGAGCCCGCGGCGGCCTGGATTCGGCGTGCCGCCGTCGCGCAATTCGTCGTGTACGCGGCGGTCGTGCTTTTCGTCTCCAGCAGGTTTCTCGTGGCGATCGCGACGTATCTCCCGGCGACGGTATTTCTCCTCGTCGTAATGATTCTCATCTACGAGGCGTCGCGCGCGAGAGCTGTGGCGTACGGCATCACGGGGCTGGCGCTGACCTTTGTCGCGGCCGCGGTACAGCAGCTCCGCATCGGACTCCATCCCGTGTACTTCAATCACAACGCGCTGTACCACGTCATCCAGGGCGTCGCGTTGTTCCTGATTTTCCTGAGCGCGAGGTGGATCTCGACCTCACCGGCGCCGGATCGGGGGGGGGCCATCGCATGATTACGCGACGCGAGTTTCTCGAGCTGACGATGCTGGGCGGCGCCGCCTCTGCCGTTCCGGGGTGCGTGCGATTGCCGAGTCACGCCGACGCGCCCCTGGTCATCGTCAACGACATTCACTCCCAGCTCAACGCGACGCGGGTCCGCACGGTGCACTACCCCCTGTCGATCGAGGCGCTCCAATCGGCGATCCGACACGCGCGCAGCGACGGTCTTCCCGTAAGCATCGCGGGCGGGCGCCACGCGATGGGCGGACAGCAGTTCTGCTCCGATGGCGTACTGGTGGACATGACCGGCATGTCACGAGTCGTCGAGTTCGATCGCGCTAAGGGCGAGATTGAAGTCGAGGCAGGCATTCAATGGCCGGAGTTGTACAGCTATCTGCGCGATTCCCAGCGCGGCGACCCGCGTCCGTGGACTTTCGTTCAGAAGCAAACCGGCGCGGACCGTCTGAGCATCGGCGGCGCACTCTCGGCCAACGCGCACGGGCGAGGACTCACGCTCCCGCCCTTCGTGTCCGACGTCGCCGCCTTCACCCTCGTCGACTACCAAGGCAACATGCGGCGTTGCAGCCGGACGGAGAACGCGGAGCTCTTTCGATCGGCAATAGGCGGCTACGGCTTGTTTGGCGCCCTGTCGAGCGTTCGCCTCCGGCTCACGCCGCGCCACAAGGTGCAGCGCGTCGTCGAGGTTATCGACCTGGAGAATCTCCCGCAGATGTTCCAGCGCCGGATCGCCGAGGGTTTTCTCTACGGTGACTATCAGTTCGCCACCGATCTCGACTCGGATGCGCTGCTCCATCGCGGCGTCTTCTCCTGCTACAAACCGGCGGACGACGCCACGCCGATGCCCGCTCCCGAAGAGCGCAAGCAACTCTCGGTCGAAAACTGGACCGAGCTGTTGTACTTCGCCCACGTGGATCGCGCCAGGGGATTCCAGATGTACGCGAACTACTATCTCTCGACATCCGGGCAGTACTACTGGTCGGACGAGCACCAGATGAGCACGTACGTGGACGATTACCATCGGTTGCTCGGCGCGCGTCTCGGCGAGTACGAGCAGGGCGGGGAGATGATCACGGAAGTGTACGTGCCTCGCGACGCACTGGTCCGGTTCCTTGGGGACGTGCGCACCGATTTCCGCGCCAACCGGACTGACCTGATCTACGGGACCATTCGCCTCATCGAGCGTGACACCGAGACGCTGCTCGCATGGGCCAAACAGCCATATGCCTGCGTCATCTTCAATCTCCACGTCACACCGACGCCCGCCGGCATCGACAAGGCCAAGGCGGACTTTCGGCGCCTCATCGATCGCGCGCTACGGTACGACGGCAGCTTCTACCTCACGTACCATCGCTGGGCCGAACGCGCGCAGGTGTTGGCCGCCTATCCACAGTTCCCGGAGTTCCTGAAAGAGAAACTTCGGTTCGATCCCGAGGAGCGGTTTCAGAGCGATTGGTACCGGCACCACAGCGCGTTGCTCGCGCGGTAAGCGACGAAACTGTTGGCTGTGGGCTCGCCACTTCAGTTCACCTTGCCTCTCGCGAGATCAGACTATGAACGGAACGAACCGCTTCGTCCTCGACATGTACTCGCGGTAGCGATCACCCATCGAGGCGAGGAGGGCGCGCTCCTCGATCCGTACCCGATAGCTGTACACGGCAACCGTAGTCACGAACAGGATCGCGAGGCTCAACCAGTTCGCGAGCGACACGCCGATGCCGATGAACAGCAGCATCCCTGCCGTATACGACGGATGCCGGATCCAGCGGTACGCGCCGCGCTCGATGACCGGCTGGTCGCCCTGCACCTGCACGACGTACGTGAAGTACTGACCGAGCATTCGGAAGCAGTGGCGGCGCAGGAGCGAGCCCGCCACGAGCACGGCGATCCCCAACCAGAACATCGCGACGCGATTGCCAATCGAGAGCTCCGGCAACCGGAAGGCGATGAGGATCCCAAGGATCACCGCAATGTTGTGGCCGACGATGACTCCCCAGACCGAGCCTTTGTCCACCACGCTCGACTTCGAGTCCGGAACCGCGCGCTTCATGAACGCGGCTTCGATCACGAATGCCCAGAAAAAGACGCTCCAGAAAATCAGCCAATACGGCCAGACGAAAGGCAACGGCCTCACCTGGTAAGCGCCTCGGCTTCGACGATCTCCTCGGGCTGCGCGCTGCCGATCAAGCGTTCGCGCAAGCGAGCGACGGCGGTGGCCGCCACGGCGATCATTCGCAGGATGTAGTCGCGTTCCTGGCGCAGCATATCACGAGTGGCCCACCGGGTATTCGCCGGTTCGCTCGCGCTCCACGGTCGGTGATACGTCCGTGGGCGGCGGCTCTTCAGATAGGCCGAGGAGGCGTCGTGCGTGGTTGAGCGCGTCGTCGAGGTTGCCGAACAGATTGTCGCGGCCGATCTCCTCGAGTGTCGTCGATCCCGTGAGCGCCACCAGTGGCTGCATGTGCACATCGGACAACAGGACGACTGTTCCATCGCGACGGCTGCTGTGCACGACGTCCTTGAGCGCGTGCATCGCGGTCGAATCGAGCGCGAGCACGTGCCGCATGCGGATGATCAAGACCTTCGGCTTCTTGGCCACCTGGCCCAACGTGTCCTTGAACAGCTCGGCGGCGCCGAAGAAGAATGGACCGTTGATCTCGTAGACTTCAACGCCCGGCGGGACGCGCCGGCGCTGCACTGCGTTCGGATCGGGCTCGTCGCCCTCGCGCCTGTCCTCCAGCTCGCTCGTCACGGCACTGATGTTCGTGACTTCGGCCATTCGCTTGATGAACAGGAACGCGGCGAGCACCATGCCGACTTCGATCGCCACGGTCAGATCCACGAGCACCGTGAGCGCAAATGTCGTGAGAAGCACCGCGACGTCACTCTTAGGCGAGCTCATTTCTGCCACGAACGCGCGCCATCCGCTCATGTGGTACGCGACGACGACGAGAATCGCCGCGAGCGTCGCCAGCGGAATGAGGCCAGCCAACCGTCCGGCGGCGAGCGTGATCACCAGCAGCGTGAGCGAATGGACGATGCCCGCGATCGGTGTGCGTCCGCCGTTCTTCACATTCGTGGCCGTACGAGCGATGGCGCCGGTGGCCGGAATGCCTCCCATGATGGGCGACGCGATGTTTGCCAGGCCTTGCGCAACCAACTCCATGTTCGAGCGGTGCCGTCCCCCGATCATGCCATCGGCGACGACCGCCGAGAGCAGCGACTCGATGGCGCCGAGCATCGCGATCGTGAAGGCGGGACCGACCAACGCCGTCATTTGCGCCAGCGTGACATCCGGAAAGTGTGGACGCGGAAAGGAGCCTGCGATCTCTCCAAAGCGCGAGCCCACCGTCTCTACGGGAAGGTCGAATACGCGGGCGATGACAGTCGTCACGATGAGCGCGACGAAAGGCGCGGGAAGTCGCAGGCTGACGCGTGGCCACCAGATGATGATCCCGAGCGCGAGGAAGGCGATGGCAATCGCAGCCGGAGTGACGCGATCGAGGTGCATCGCATAAGCGGCCAGCTTCTCGATGAAATCCGCCGGCACCGCCCCCATTTGCAGACCAAGAAAGTCTTTGATCTGGCCAGCGAAGATGATGACCGCGATGCCGCTGGTGAACCCCGTGACCACAGGATGCGGGATGAACTTGATCACCGCGCCGAACTTCGCGATGCCAAACAGGATGAGCATCCCGCCCGCCATCAGCGTCGCGACCAGCAGACCGTCCACGCCGTATTGCTGAACGACGCCGTAGACGATCGGTATGAACGCCCCCGTGGGGCCAGCGATTTGAACCCGCGAGCCGCCGAGCACCGCGACGATGAAGCCGGCGACGATGGCGGTCCAAAGTCCGCGATCGGGCGTGACCCCACTCGCGATCGCGAACGCTATGGCGAGTGGCAGCGCGACGACACCGACCACGACGCCCGCGAGCAGATCGCGTGAGAACTGGCCCCGGTCGTACGTCCGCAGCGACGTGACGAGCTTCGGGACCAGAACCGAACGGCGGGGAAGTTCTCATGAGGAGGGAAGTTCGCAGAAAGCTAGCGCGTCACATCCACCCCGTAGCGCGACTGCCCAGGTTAGAACGTGGTGAGCAGACCCACGAGCAATTCCCCGTCGTTGTTCACGCGAGCGCCGCGCAGCACGGCGCGGCTGTCGTAATTGTCGCGGAATGTCAGCGTCAACGCGGCAAACCGGGCCAGGCGCATCTTGAGCGCGCTGATCGAGAGGATCGTGTAGTCGTTGCCGGAGGTCAACGCGGGTTGGTAGGTCGTCTCGTTCGTCACCGTCACGCGCGAGGTGAGGTCGCGCCGCAGCCTGAGGCTCGTGATCGCGCGCGCGAGCGTCTCGACGCCAAGGGAATCCCCCGGCGGAATCGCCGACGTGCGTTCACCGGCGACGCCGGCGCTGAGGATCGCGTCCGTCCCCGTCGTGCGCGCGATGTTGTAACGCGCCCCGGCGCCGGCGCCGGACCGTCGGTCGATACGGTTCTCGAAGCTGGACTCCGTTCCGACGCGGACGAACGGCGTGAAATCCGCGTACGGCCTGAGATCGTAGCTCGAGCCCACGTTCCAGGACCGCTTGCTCACGACCGTGCCGGCGGCGTCGGTCGTCGTCTCGCCGTAGTTGAAGCGCCCGATGGCTCGAAAAGCGGAGCCACTGTCGGCACGCTCGAACTCCGCGCGCGTGCTCGCGAGGACTTGGCGAGTATTCCCAAAGAACAGATTGCCGCTCACCTCACCCTCGACCTTGCGTCCGGGTTGTTGGGCGGCGACGACTGCCGGGATGGCGAGGCAAAACCAGGATAGTGTGCGCACGGTTCGGTGCCGGGTGAGTGAGGAATACAAGCTACCAAGTCGTCAATCGGTGCCGATCTACCCAAGCCGCAATCGGCACCAGCACCCACAGCACCCACAGCGCCCCAGATCCAGGATCCAGGATCCAGGGCCGATTCTATCGGGGGTTCCGCGACCCCTCCAATCGAAGCATCATTTGGGTCCTCAACCTACCTCGACCGAGCAGACCATGTCTCATCGTCGTGTGCTCTTGCTAGCTGCGGCCACGGTCATCGCCGCACCGATACCCGCCCAACAGCGCCAGGCCACCCCGCGTCAGCCGGCGACCCGCGCCACGGCTGCGCAAGTCCAGCCGATCAGTTTCGACGCTCAAGTGGCGTCGCAGATGCGGTATCGCTACATCGGCCCGGTTGGGAACCGTGTGAGCGCCGTGGCCGGCATCCCCGGCGACCCGAACGTCTATTACGCCGGCGCGGCGTCGGGCGGCATCTGGAAGACCACCGACGGTGGCATCACCTGGCAGCCGATTTTCGACGACCACGAGGTCTCGTCCATCGGCGCGCTAGCCGTCGCGCCTTCCAACTCCAACATCGTTTGGGCGGGAACCGGCGAGCCGCACATCCGCTCGCATGTCTCCGTCGGCAACGGGGTGTACAAGTCCACCGACGCGGGCCGCACGTGGCGGCGCATGGGTCTCGAGGAGAGTGGACGCATCTCGCGCATCGCGATTCACCCAGGCAATCCCGACATCGTGCTCATCGCTTCGCAGGGGCACAGTTATGGCCCGCAGCAACAGCGAGGCGTCTTTCGCACACGCGACGGCGGTCAAACCTGGGAGCGCGTGCTTTTCGTGGACGAGAACACGGGCGCCATCGACCTCGTCATGGATCCCTCGAACCCGAACGTGCTTTTCGCCGCAACGTGGCAGCTGCTGATTCGCACCTGGGGCCGCGAGAGCGGTGGACCGGGCAGCGGCATCCACGTCTCCCGTGATGGCGGAACGACCTGGACCAAGCTCCACGGCAACGGTCTGCCCACGCGCACGATCGGGAAGATCGGACTCGCGATCGCGCCGTCGAATCCGAATCGCGTCTACGCGCTGATCGAGACGGGCGACGGCGTGCCATACAAGGGGCAGCCCACCGACAACGGCGAGCTGTGGCGCTCGGAGGACGGCGGCAATACCTGGAAAGTGGTGAGCTACGACCGCAATCTCGCCTGTCGTCAGGCGTACTACACGCGCATGGTGGTGTCGCCCGACAATCCCGACGAAGCGTATTTCTTGTGCGCGACGTTCAGTCGCACGCTCGATGGTGGCGTCACCAATCGAGGTGGCGGCGGTGGCGGCGGTGGTGGTGGTGGCGGCGGCGGGGCGGGCGCACAGCCCGCGGCCGGCCCCCCGTTGAGCACGCCGGGCGGCGATCAACACGACATGTGGATCGACCCGACGAATCCCAACCGCATGATCAACGGGAACGATCAGAACGTCGCGATCTCCACGACGCGCGCGCGGACCTGGCTTCGCACGAATCTGCCGATCGCCCAGATGTATCACGTGACCACGGACAACCGCGTTCCATACTACGTCTACGGCAACCGGCAGGACGGTCCGTCGTATCGTGGACCGAGCCACAGCCGCACGGGCGGCGGCATCGCGCGCAGCGAGTGGCACGGCGTGCTTGGTGGCGAAAGCGGATTTGCGACGCCGGATCCGGTGGACACGAACATCATCTGGTCCAGCGCCTCGGGATCCGGATCGCGCGGCGGCATCATGATCCGGTTCGACGCTCGCAATCGTCACGGCCAGCAAGTCGAAGTGTGGCCCTTGAGCACCGGCGGGCATCCAGCGGCCGACGTGAGATATCGTTTCATCTGGAACGCCCCGGTGCACATCTCCCCGCACGATCACAATAAGGTCTACACGGGCAGCCAGCACGTGCACGTGACGACCAACGGCGGCCGGAGCTGGCGCGTGATCTCGCCGGATCTCACGCGGAACGACAAGTCCAAGCAGCAGATCTCCGGCGGACTCACACCCGACAACATCGGCGTCGAATACGGCAATACGTTGATGGCGATATCGGAGTCGCGCATCCGGCGCGGGACGATCTGGACCGGCAGCAACGACGGACAGGTGTACGTCACGCGCGACAGCGGCGCGAACTGGACGAACGTCTCGCCGCGGCAGCTTCCTCCAGCCGCGTCGTGGGGTTCGGTGAAGCACGTCGAGCCGTCGCGCTACGACGCAGCGACCGCGTACGTCACCGTCGACGGGCACCAGGAAGGCAACTTCGAGCCCTGGGTGTTCCGCACCAAGGATTACGGCAAGACGTGGGACCTGATCGTGAGCGGCATCAAGCCGAGCCCCGTCGGCTGGGCCAACATCATCATCGAGGATCCGGTGCGGCGCGGCTTGCTGTACCTGGGCACCGAGAACGCGATGTATATCTCGTTCGATGACGGCGACCATTGGGAAAAGTTCAACAACAATCTGCCGCCGGCGCCGGTCTACGGACTGACGATCCAGGAGAACTTCAACGACCTGGTCGTCGGCACGTATGGACGCGGCTTCTGGATCCTCGACGATCTGAGCCCGTTGCAGCGCCTGACGCCCGCGGTGCTGGCGGCGGATGCGCATCTCTTCGCGCCGCGTCCGGCGTACCGCTGGCGCAACATCCCAGGCAACTATTCGGTGCAGGACGACATGTCGGCCGGCCAGAATCCGCCGAACGGCGCGGGGATCAACTTCTGGGTGAAGGCGGCGCCGTCAGGGGGGGGACCCGTGCAGATCGAGATTCTCGACAGCACCCGCAAAGTCGTGCGCACGATGCGCGAGACCGCGCGAGCTGGACTCAACCGGGTGTACTGGAATTTTCAGGGCGACACCTCACGCTCGGCGCGACTGCGCACCAAGCCGATGTTCAACGAAGCGTTCGAGATGGCGCCCGACGGAACCCGGCCGGGCTTCGGAAGCATGACGCTGCTCCTGCCGCCGGGACGCTACACGGTGCGGCTGACCGTCAGCGGCAGATCGCATACGCAGCCGCTCGAGGTGCGAAAGGATCCGCACAGCCGGGCAGCGCTCGCCGAGCTGCGCGATCAGCTCCGCGCGCTCGTGGCCATTCAGCGCGACCATTCCGCGGCCGCGGAGATGGTGAACACCATCGAAAACGTTCGCGTCCAGCTGCAGGGGCTCGAGCGGCAGCTTGCAAACGACGCGACCGCGGCTGACGTGCGAGCCCAAGGCGGCACACTCGAGCGCAAGTTCATCGACGTCGAGTCGCGCATTCTGGACCTGCGCATCACGGGACGCGGACAGGACGGCGTTCGCTGGCCCGTGCGGCTCGCGGGCCAGCTCTCGTATCTCGCGAGCACGCTCTCGGCGTCGGATTTTGCGCCGACGGCGCAGCAGCGCGAGGTGGCGGGACTGCTGGCGAAGGAAACCAGGGACGTCCACGCGGCGCTACGAGGGCTGATCAACAGCGATCTTTCGAACTACAACTCGCTTCTTCGGGGAAGAGGGCTGCGACCAATTGAAGTACAGCTGTCACCGATCGTGTTCTAATCTGCGACCACCGAGTTCTCAGCGCTGAGATCTGAGGGCCTCCAAGTTTTCTGTTGGAAGGTGTAGAGCGATCAGATAGTTGTAGCAGGTGTAGAGGCACAAAAATGGCGCCGCTTTCGCGGCGCCCTTTTTGACGGTTGCCCTCTCCAACTATCTCGAATTCTCTAGACCTCAGAACAGAGAACTCGGAGGTCCTGCTGTTTCTGAGGTCTCAGAACTCGGTGTTCCCCTAGCGTTGACTCGAGGGCGGCGTCATCCCCTTCAGTCTCATGTACGTCACGATGTTGCCGTAATGCTCGTAGTCGTGCGCGCCGTTCATGTTCAGCAGGAACAGACGGTTCGCCTTGTTTCCAAAGAACTCGGCGGGCGTCTGTGCGGCGGCGTCGGTCTGCGCATACGCTTTGTCGCAATATGCCGCGGATTCCTTCAACGCCTGGACCAACTCGGCCTTCGTCTTCTTGGTCTTTTCGGTGACGTCGAAGGGGTTCGGCGCCGGCTCGCCCATCGCGAGCGCGCAGAAAAGCCTCTCGCCGTCAGCGACGTGAGCGAACAGCTGGCCGAGCGAACGCACGTCGGGGGTCGGCTTGAACGCCAGGAGCGAATCGGGCACCTGCTCGAGCGCCCGTGCCACGAAGCCGTGCGGGACCATCCACACTGCCCTGGCGCTACCGACCGCTGCGGCGGCGGGCATGGCGCTCTGCTGCTCTTGCGCAAACGCCGGTGTGGCGATCGCGAGAAGGATCAAAACGGTACGACGCATACTGAACTCCATGAGAGAAAGGATTGTGGGCGAATGTAGAGCGGGAACCGGGAACAGGGAACAGGGAAGTGGGCAACGACAGAGGCGGGAAAGGGAAAGAGAAAGGAAAGAGGGAATTGTACTTCCATTCCCGTTCTCGCTTTCCCTTTCCCTTTCCCGCTTTTTGAAGTTGCCCTGTTCCCTATTCCCTCTTCCCTAATCCCTGCTCTTATCGGGCGTAGAACTCGACGAGCGCTGACGCGTTGACCGGGAACGGCACGTCCGCCTTCATCGGCGTACCAATGACCCTCCCCGCAAATTTGTCCGACGGATCCATCGCGATGTAGGTCGGCAGCCGGAGCTGCGGGCCGCGCTCGACGGCGTCCATGATCGACACGCGCTCGCGCGTCTTCCCCGGCGCGACTGCCACTACGTCGCCCGACTCCGTGAGATAGCTGGGTCGATCCACCTTCTTGCCGTTCACGCGAACGTTGCCGTGCGAGACCAGTTGGCGGGCGGCGGGGATCGTCGGCGCGAAGCCCATGCGGAAAACGACGTTGTCCAAACGCCGCTCCAGCACCGCGAGCAGGTTGTCGCCCGTGCGGCCCGGCATCTTGCGGGCGAGACCGAGATAGCGGCGCAGCTGGCCCTCGCTGACGCCATAGTTGAAGCGGACCTTCTGCTTTTCCTCGAGAAGGCGGCGGAACTCGCTGGTCTTCCTGCGGCCGGTCTTGGCTTGGCCGTGAGCGCCCGGCGGGTAGGGCTTCTTTTCGGCGGACTTACGGGTCAGTCCTGGCAGTTGTACGCCGAATCGGCGAATGATCTTTAACCGGGGGCGACTCTTTGGCATCTAAACGAAATGAAGGGAAACGAGATGGGCAGGTCTTCTGTCATCCCGAGCAAAGCGAGGGATCTGAAGTTCGAGAGCTTTGAAAGATAGAAAGGCCGCCGCTGTTATGGGAGTCTGACCTCCAAAGAAGCCCATTCTGCGCCGCCGTACCGGGCATCCGAGATGGCGACGACCGTCGAGGAACCTTCCCGGATGACCTGGTAGTACGGGAACCGCGCCCACCGGAGAAACCGGCGGGCCGTTGGATCCTGCTTGGCGAGCGCTACGGCGGGGTCGTCCTCCCCTTTGGTGAATTTCGGCCCCAGAGTGATCCCGCCAAACGGCGACCAGGAACCTTCCCGGTAGCTGTCGCCCTCATCGAGAAGGACGTGACGCTGCCAGGGAACAAGCGGAATCGGGGCGACCATGAACCGTCGCCCGGGATTCAACTGCTCCACGGCGGCGCGTCCGATGCCCGTGAGCGCCAGCATCGCTACCGTATACGTCGCCAGAAAAGCGATGGCGACGCGAGCGGGTCTCGTGGTCCGTGCGCGCCGGGCCCAGAAGACGCCGAGCCCAAGGGCGATGAGAATCCAGAGGTCGATGATGAATAACCCGTCGGCGTAGAACCATCTGTCGACGAACGGCATCAGCCAGCGCATGCCGTAGGTGTTCATGAAGTCCAGCGTCGGGTGCGTGATCATCGCGATGCCGGAGAGGATCGCCAGTTGTTGGAAATCAGCGGGCGCGGCGTGGGGACGGCGCCGGCGCCGCACGTACTCGTCCCACGCCCACATGATTCCCGCGAGCACGAAGGGCAGAATCACCAGGGCCAGAAACCCGTGCGTCGCGCCGCGGCGATGGAACACGCTGTTGGGAAAGAACACCGCCACGACGTCGATGTCGGGAAAGTTGGCGCCAATCATCAGCGTCACGGCCCCGAGGGCGGTGCGGCGCTTGAGGCCCGACTCGGCGAGGGCGGCACCTACCAGCGTATGCGTAAGATTGTCCACAGGATCGGGGAAGAGGGAACGGGGAAGAGGGAATGGGGCAACTACAACAACGGGAAAGGGAAGGGGAAAGGGAACTTGGGAAAAGTCTACCATTCCCCCTTTCCCTTTCCCGTTCCCTTTCCCGCCGTCGTAGTTGCCCTATTCCCCATTCCCTATTCCCTATTCCCTCTCAAATAGGATATCCTGAGCCCCCTCGTACAAAACTCGTCGTCCCATATCAGCGAGCTGTTCGGCCCCCTCGACCACCGTCAGGAAGTGATTCCCCGCCAGCTGTCCGAGCTTGCTCGAGAACATCGCGTCCCCATATGCGAAAATCAGCTCGGTCTCGCTGAAGCCTCCCGGGTACCAGAGAATCTCCCCGGGCGCGGGATGGCTCGTGTGATTCTCGTAGCCGACGTCGAGCTTGAAGTCGCCGAGCGGAATCCAGCATCCCTCGCCGCTCCAGCGGCAGTGCACGAGCTTGTGTTTGTACGGGAGCAGTTTCCGAAAAGCGGCGCAGGTTTTCGGCGCGTGCTGCTCCTGAAATTCGGCGACGAACTTGAGGTCGTTGCCGACAGTGATCTGTATTTTCGCGCCCATTCAAGCCTCTCAGACCGAGGAACTTAGTGGCCTGCGTCGATCGAAGCCTGCCGCCGCATCGCCTCTTCCCAGTCGATCTCGGGCGCCACGTCATCGTCGGCTAGCTCGAGCGACGCGAGTGCACGCTCGACGACCGGAGCGCCAATGTCCGGCGGAAGTGCGCGCCCGAACTCGAGCTCCGCGCGCCGGCAGATGCGCTCCTCCTGCGCGCGATCGCGCGATTCCTCGCTGACGCCCATGCGATGGACCCGCGCGTGCATCCCTTCGTGGATGATCGTGGACGCAACCGTCGCCGGCCCGATGTCGCGCCGCGCGAGAAAGGTCAGCTCCACCATGCACGCGCGATGCTCCGGGAAGTACGCGCCTCGGCAAGGATACCGTATCACGCGGATCTGCTTCAGGTCCCGCCGCAGATGACGCAGCCGCCACGACTGATAGCGTTCGATCAGCTCCAACGACTCACTCAAGCGGGCGAGCACATCGGCAGTCGCAATGTCGGGACGCGCATTGTCTACCACGACCGTAAAGCCATGGAGCTCGTGGACGCCGAGCCGGCTTCCCAACCACCCTCGCAACCGATCGCCCAAGGTGCCCATCATTATATAGTAGCGACAACTGCTGTCCTGTCCCGCAAGGAGCTTCGATGTCCGGAACCGTCGCAATACCTACTCGTTCAATCTTCGCGCTTCTGGCGACGCTGGTGATTCCCGCCTGTGCCCCGCAAACCGCGCCGGCGCCGGCGACGGGCGAGACCGGAAGCAATATGACCGCGGCAACGGGGAGGGTAGAGCGCGCGATTCGTCGTGACATCCCGATGACGAACATGATTCGCGCGGCACACGCGGCCGGGACCCGCGACTCGAGCGGCCGCCCCGCGCGCAATTACTGGCAGCAGCGCGTGGACTACACGATCAACGCCCGGCTCGATCCGACGACCTCCGTGATCACGGGGCGGGAGACCATCGTGCTGCGCAACAACAGCGACACGTCGTTGAGCCGGGTGTTCCTCCGGCTCGACCAGAACATCTTCGCGGCCGGCGCCGCCCGCATTCAGCCATTCGGGTCGGACATCGAGACCACGCCGGGAATGATCGTCACGCGCATCGTCGTGAACGGACAGGTGGTGAACCTCAAACCGGCACCTGCCCGACCGGGTGTGAGCCGCACCGCGGGCGGTCCGGTCGCTTTCGGTCTGGATCATACCCTCGGTGGCATCGAGCTCCAGAGTGCCATTCCGGCGAAGGGAAGCGCCACCATCGAGATCGATTGGAATGGAAAGGTGCCGCAGGTGAACCGGGGACGCGGGCTGCGCGGCGGCCGTCTCGCGGACACGTTGTACCAGGTGTCCTACTGGTATCCGCGAGTCACGGTCTTCGACGACCTGCGGGGGTGGGACACCGAGCCGTACCTGGGCAACGCGGAGTTCTACAACAATTTCGGCAAGTTCGACGTGAGCCTCGACGTGCCCGGTGGATGGCTCGTCGGCGCCACCGGTGTGCTGCAGAATCCGGAGACCGTCCTCAGCCCGACCACCCGCGATCGTCTTTCGCGCGTGCTCGAGTCGAACGACACGCGCACGATCGTCGCCCCCAATGAGATGGGCGCCGGACGAGCGACGGCGGCGGGCGACCGCCTCGTCTGGCGATTCGTCGCGGATTCGGTGAACGACTTCGCCTGGGCGACGTCCAAGAGCTACATGTGGGAGGCGACGCGCGCGACGATTCCCGGCCGCGGCCCGATCCCCGTTCACTTGTTGTACATGCCCGGCGACAGCGGGCAGTTCAAGGCGGCGGCGGCCATCACGCGTCATGCGCTGGAGTTCTATTCAGGCTTGCTGTCGCCGTACCCATATGCGCAGATCACCCTCGTTGACGGTCCAGAGCTCGGCATGGAGTACCCGATGTTCCTGATGTCGGCCGCCGGCGCCGCCGATCATGAAGTCGCGCACGAATGGTGGCCGATGATGGTGAGCAACAACGAAACGTGGTACGGATGGATGGACGAAGGATTCAACCAGTACGTGAACGTCCTCTCGAGCGCAGCGCGCCGGAATCAACCAGCCGTCCTCGATGGGATAGGCGAATCGTATGGACGCGTCAGCGGCAACGAGCTGGAGTCGCCGATGATGTGGCCCGCAAACTACCAGGCTGCGTTCTATGGCTATACCACGTACGGCAAGGCACCGGCGATGCTGTCGATGCTTGGCGCCATCGTCGGCGACACCGCGGTCTGGCGCGCGATGAGGGAGTTCACCGTCGCCTGGCGCTTCAAGCATCCATCGCCATGGGATTTCATGTTCTCGATGAACAACTCGCTCGGCCGCGATTTGAGCTGGTTCTGGAACTACTGGCTGTTCACGACCGAGGCGGTCCACGGATCGATCGAATCGGCGAGCCCCAACATCGGACAGGGAATCAGTGGCCCGTCACGCGTGGTCGTCCGGCAGGATGGCCAGATGCCCGCGCCCGTAGTGTTGCGCGTGCAGCTCGCGCCAACCGGCGCTCCGCTCACGCGGATGCCGAACAGTGTCATGATGGATAGCGCAACGGCGATCGTGACGTATCCGGTTGACGTGTGGTTCAATGGAAGTAGGACGTTCACCGCCAATCTGGATTTCGGAGGTCGTCCAATTCAGAGCGTCACGCTCGATCCCTTCCGTCGATTCCCCGATCGCAACCCGCGAGACAACATGTGGCCGAGGTGAAGCAAGTGCACACCCTTCGAGCCCGCTGGAGCTGGAACGGTGTGCATTTGCTTGGATTGCTCGCCGCGCCGGCTCTCGCGCAAGGCACGATCACCGGGACAGTCCTCGGCACCGACAATCGGCCCGTCGACGCCGCGTCGGTCAGCGCGATCCGCTCCGATCGATCGATCGCGCGCGAGGCCGTCACGGACGCGCGAGGAACCTTTCGTCTCGCGCAGCTCTCGCCCGGCGTCTACACGGTCACCGCGCGCAAACTCGGGTATCGCTCCGCCGAGCTGCCGGGGATTCGATTGGCCGAAGGCCAGGCGCTCAGTCTGAACGTTACCCTTACGCAGGCACCGCGACAGCTCTCGACCATTCAGGTTGTCACGTCTCCGACGTCGATCGACGCGTCCACGCCGGAGCTGTCGGTGCGGTTGGATCGCTACGTCACGGAGCTTCTCCCGAGCGCGCGCACCGCATCGAGTCTCATCGCGCTCGTCCCCGGCGCGAGGAAGGACCAACTCTGGGGTGGAGCGCCCGGTGTCTCCAACAACTATCAGCTCGACGGCGTCGCGGTGAACCACCCGGGCATCGGCGGGGATTTCCTCGCGTTGAGTGTCGACTGGATCGAGTCGCTCGATGTTCGCGGGCTCGGCGCGGGCGCGGAGCACGGGAACTTCCAGGGCGGGATCATCAACGCGATCACCAAGACCGGATCGAACGAACGGCGCTACGCGATTCGAACCAACTACGAATCGCCCCAGCTCACCGCGAGCAACTTCAACCTCGGCGAGCAGGGCGTGGAGCAAGCAGGCCGGCGCGAGCTAGCTGGCGAAGCGCTTGGTCCGCTTGCGCGCGATCGCCTGTTCTACTTCGTCGCGGGCCAGTACGTAAGACGCGACCTGCGCTCGCCAAACCTCGCGACGTCCGCGCCTCGCGACTTTCAGCAGCTTCGCGAAGAACAGACCGACGCCCGCGCGCTCGCGAAGCTGACATGGCTGCCGGCGCTCGGCCAACGCGTGGATCTGCTGGCGGGCTATTCCGCTTTCGGAATCGAGCACGCCGGAATCAATGGCATCGACGATCCCACAGGGATGCCTCGCGTCTCGCGACCAACGACGTTTCACGGATTGACGTGGAACAACACGCGGAGCTCACGCAACCAATTCCATCTCCGCGTCGCGGGCTTCAACGCGAGCGAATCGCGCTCCGGGTACGAGGGACCGGGCGTTCCCGGCGTGCACGTACTTCAGGCGGGACGGCAGCCCAGATATCAGAACGCAGGCTTCAACGAGTTGCGCGAGCCGCGGAGCATCAGCGCGAGCGCGGAGTGGCGCTCGACTCAGCGCCTCTGGACGGAACACCAGTTGGTCATCGGTGGAGAAGGAATGCGCGGGTGGTGGCGCGATGAACGCATTCGGAACGCCGGACTTACATGGCGCCCGTACCCGACCGACAGCATCACGTTCGATCCGCTCGACGCGACAACGTGGGGCACCGTGGCGAGCGAGTGGGGTGGAGAGATTCGGCTGAACAGCGATGTCGCAAGTGAGGCGGTTTACGTGCAGGACCGTTTGGCGCTGGGCTCTCGTGTGACGCTTGCCCCCGGAATTCGGTACGGGCACTGGAGCGGATACGTGCGCCCGCACTGCGATCCACCGGTCGGACGCGCGGGATGCCGGCGGTTCGAGGCCGTGAGCGCCGAGGGATTCGATCCTCGAATCGGAATCGCGTGGGACGTCACCGGCCGAAACACGTTTGTCGTGAAGGCGCATTGGGGCCGATACCACCAGGGGATGCACGCGCTGTTCTTCGATCGCGCCGCAGGCGCGAATGTCTACTCGAATCAAAGCCTCTACCACGCGGCGCCGCCGCTCACCAGGTCCGACGCCACGTTCACGCCAGCGCAGCGTGACGCGCCTGGCTCCGGGTTCGATCCCTTTCCCAGTGTATCGGTTCTCGACGCATCCGGCCGAGTGGATGGCTACAGGCAGCCATACGTGGATCAATCGGTGTTTGCCATCGAGAAGAGTTTCGGCGCTTCCTGGAAGGCGGAGGTCGTCTACACGCGGCGAATGAATGGTGACATCGTGGGCCTCGTCGACCGCAATCTTTTTGCGAACTACACGTTGCTCGCCGACGTAGGCGTGGATCATCGGTACGTGAGTGGATTGGTTCTCGATGCGCACGGCAACAGGCTCGTGCTTCCGTTCGTGTATGTCGCCAACATCGCGTTGAGGGACTATCTGGCGGAGTTGAATGGCCGCCGGCAGTTCCCTCCGACGCTCTTCGGTTACCCTGCTGATTACATACGCGCGCTGCAGTGGAACCCGGACGTGGTTCTGAGTGCTGTTCCAGAGGCCAAACGTCGTTACGAGCAAGCCACGGTGATGCTTCGGACCGTGCAACCGAACTGGCGCGCCGATGGATCAATCACTGGCGCGCGTCTCAGGGGCAACGTGCCCGGCGTGACTGGCTACGGCACCACCGCGACGCGGTTCAGCGCTGGCCCCTTCGTGAACCCCAACGAGGCCATTAACAGTTATGGCAACTTGCCGGACGCTCTCCTGATGGAGGGCAAGGTCTGGCTCACGGCGCGTCTACCGTATTCGATGCAGGGGGGCCTCCTGTACACGCACACCATCGGCGAGCGTTTCACGCCGTCTTTTCAGGTCGAAGGTCGCTACGTCTACCGGTGGCGGGCACTCACACCGATTCCCGATAAGCTCTTCGGTCACTCGTTCGGCCAATCGATTCTCCTCGAGCCCCGCGGCTCACGGCACTTCGCGAGTCGTGCGCTGGTGGACGCGCACCTGGAATGGCGCTCGCCGCGCCGGGCCGTGCTGACGCTCGATCTCTTCAACGTGTTCGGTGAAAACGAGCTTGTGGGCATCAAAACCACGGTCGAGGATCAGTTCCCGTCTGATCCTACGACGCTCTTCGGCGCGCCACGGCTGCGTGTGTCTCCTCGTACGCTGCGAGTCGGCCTGCGCGTGGATTAGCCGGTCGCGCTCGTCCTTGTCCCGTACCGAGCCGTAGGTTGTTGGCCGCGAACCTAGAACTTGAATCCGATGACGAGCGGCGACCCGTTTACCGAGTACAGGGGCATCGTGAGCGGGTACCCTCTGCTCATCCTGAATTCACCAAACATGGTGACGCGGCTGAGTCGCACGTTCAATCCGGTGCCCACGCTGAAGACGGGCCCGAATTGCGCGCGGTGGTAGCCCTCCGCGGGCCGGGCAGGGTTCCAGGGTTCGTCCGCTCCCGTGGTCGGCGCGTGGTACGCCGAGGTCGAGTAGGCAAAGAGGCCCGCGCCGCCGAGCAGATACGGCTGCACTCTCGACTTCGTAAGGGCATAAGTCGCCGTACCCTGTAAGCCACCCCAGGTATGACTGACCCAGCTCTTCTCGGAGGAGCTCTCCAACCTGATACCACCAACGCTGGAATCGTAGCGGTACGAGCCCTGTCCTATCACGGTCGTGAGGCGAAGCGCGAGTCGCGACTCTGGGCTGCTCCGCTCGATGCCGAGCAGAAACGAGCCGCCGTCCGTCCTCTTTCCCGGTCCGAGCACTGGTCCTCCGCCCACGATCCACTGGGTGATCGAGCGCTGAGACTCTTGCGCCTCGGCGACAGATGGCGTCGAAAGGGCGAAAGCGGCCGCGCCCAGAAGCATTAAACGCGTCTTCATTTGCTCTCCTTGACCGGATCGCAAGTTCTCCTGCGAACTGAATGCCAGCGCTTCAGGTCGTCACGGGTCTCGGCCTGAGGCGCCCGTCCTAACGAGACACGCTTGGTACGAAAACGGTTTCCTCAGGGCGCTCTCCATGCGGGTGCCGTCGTCAATATCGGCGCGACGTTCGCGAGCGTCGCGCGCGGCCAGGTGGACGGGACGCCGCGGATGAACGTCACGACACCGTCGATGGGCGAGCGAATTTCGGCGGTCTGGCGACCGAGGTAGTCCGTCGTGTGACCGAGCAACTGACCTTTCTTCACTCGAGCATCTCGCCCGACCGCGGCGAACCACATCCCGGCGGAGTCGGCGGCCAGACGCGCCCCTGCGCCGGCGAGCCAGACCGGATTTCGAACCGGCTGCACGCGCCGGTCGATCATGCCCAGTGCGCCGAGCACGTTGAGCGACCCTTCGATGAGGGCGGTGACGTCGGCGTCCAGTACGAGCCCGCTGCGGCCGGCTTCGCTGATCAGCACCGTCTTGCCGCGCACGAGCGACTGTCCGGAGAGCGAGCGTCCTGCGGTCGGCGCGGCCGGATTGACGTCGTTGACGATGATGTGGTCGAGCCCGAACGCGAGCGCCAACTCGCGGCTCGCGGAATCCTGCGCGGCTCGGCCCATACGCACCCAATAGCTGTAGGGACGCAGATCTTCGTCGAGGTCCCCGCCGTGGAGATCGACGACGACGTCGGCCGGGGCGACCACCGCACGGGTGATCGCAAAGAGCGCGCGCTGCGTTTGCGTGCCGGTCGAGTCACCCGGATACTCCCGGTTCATTCCTTTCTCGTCCACAGGATTGGTGTGGACGCGCATCTGTTCGATGGATGCGATGTTGATGAGCGGAACGACGATTACCGTGCCCGAGAGACGCCGTGCATCGATGCGCGGAATGAGTCGCTGGAGGGCGACGATGGACGCGTATTCGGTGCCGTGGCTGCCCGCGACGAACGCGACGACTTTGCCGGGCCGCGCGCCGTTGATCACGGCGACGGGGATATTCAGTCCGGAGTCCCTCGCGGAGG
Organism: Gemmatimonadaceae bacterium; assembly: GCA_040902075.1. GTDB lineage: Bacteria > Gemmatimonadota > Gemmatimonadetes > Gemmatimonadales > Gemmatimonadaceae > DASPMP01. Next base: position 25,557 of record JBBDXZ010000128.1, on the reverse strand, counting down.
GAACGGCGATGTTACCATAGGCGGTCTCTCCGCGCGCGGCGGCAGCCGTCCCCACGGTGAAGTCCTGCGGGGGCGAGCTAGCCAATAGCAGCAGCAACAGTGCGTTCACGATGCCCTCCGACGAGTATTCCCCTAACGCCTTTTCACGATGCGCGCTTCTCGCCGCCGCCTTTCCTGTTCGGTGGAGCTACCTGCCGGCCGTGTTCTGACGCTCTTCTTTTTCACGATCGTCATATCGTACGCGTCGCGGAGCAGGATCGCGAGCTCCTTCCAGTTCACTCGGCCCTCGAGCTTCACGCCCACCCAGCCGCTGGGACCGACGTACGGCGGCGAGAAGTATCGCTTGGGGTTGGAACCGATGATGAAGCTCTGGTTGATGGGCGTGGACTTCACCCACACCGAGTCCTCTTCGGCGTGATGGGTTCCGCTGCTCGCGAACATCGCGAACAGCTTGTTGTTCACGCGGAACGTGGGCTCGCCCCAGGCCTCCACTTCGTGGGCGTCGGGGAACGCCAGACAGAGCTTGCGCAAACGCGCGAGAGGCGATGGCGGCATCACATCAAAATTGCGGCGTCCTATCACGTCGCGGAAGCCGCCTTGCGTCACCGCGAGTGTGCGACCCCGCACGAGGGCATAACGTGCAACTATCCCATTCGGAGAGGTTATGCGCAGAGCAGTCGTCGCTTCACTCGCGCTCGCCGCGGGGCCTAATGCGCAAACGTGAACGGCGCGGATGCGCTGTCTCCATCGAGGGAAAGACGTCCGTCCTTCATACGCCAAACCGTGTCGAAGCCCGCGATCATCCGTTCGTCGTGCGTCACCGTTATCACGGCGGATCCGTGATCTCTGGCCGCGCGCTTCAGAAGCTCAATGACTTTCAACCCGCGCTCGGTGTCCAGAGATGCCGTCGGCTCATCGGCGAGAACGAGTTTGGGTTCGTTCGCGAGCGCGCGCGCGATCGCCACTCGCTGTTGCTCTCCGCCAGACAGCTCGGCGGGCAGCGCTCCGGCGCGATGACCGACCTCCAAATAGTCTAGCAGCTCGGCGGCTCGGCGTCGCGCCGCTTGGCGCGAGGCGCCGTCCAGTCGCAACGCGAGCGCAACGTTCTCGCGGGCGGTGAGGAAGGGAATAAGGTTGTGGCCCTGGAACACGAAGCCGATGGATTCCCGGCGAAAGCGCCGCGCATCGAGCCCGCTCGCCCAGCCGTCGCGATACAGCTCTCGATCGCCGAAGACGATGACGCCGGACGTCGGCTCCAGCACAAGGCTGAGAGTCAGCAGAAGCGTCGTCTTGCCGGAGCCGCTCGGACCGAGCAAGCCCATGAGATCGCCCGGTGCGAGGCTGAAGCTCACGGCGTCGAGAGCGGTAACGCTCCGATCCCCCTGCCCAAAAACTTTGGTCAGATAATCCACGCGCAGGATGTTCACATTACGCTCCGAGCGCTGCGGAGGGCGGCGTCCGAAGCGCGCGCCAGACGCCGACGAGGCTCGCGACCATTCCGCCAGCGAGGATCACCGCGCCAGTCGCGACGGTATCGAAGGGCAGTAGGACAAGCGTGCGCGGGAATCGGTCTTTCGTCATGGCAATCAACGCGAAGCCCAGTGTGAAGGCGGCAAGCGTCAGGACAACGGATTGTTCCATGATCAGTCGCACGATCACCCAATTCGGCGCGCCGATGAGCTTGAGCGTTGCGATCGATCGCACCTTCTCGACCGTGAGCACGTAGATGAGAAGCGCAATGATGACAATGGAAACGACGACTAGGAGCGCGCGGAACAGGCCCAGAATCGCCGTCATCCGCGCCAGCCTTCCTTTGAGCATGAGCTCCCGTTGTTGGCTCGTCGTGAAGGCTTCGAGACGGAGACCGCCACGTATGGCTTGCGCAACGATGTCAACGTCCGCGCTCGGCGCGACGGCGACGAGGACGGCGCCGATGGTTGGCCGGGTTGCGTTCACGAGTGGCGCGAGCTTCTCGAGTTGCGCGCCGGAAAACCCGAGCGCCTCGAGCTGGCGAGAGCTCTCGATCCGCTCCGCGCGAATGGCCTCGTTGTCTTGTTGGTAGAGCACCTCCTGTGCGTCGGGTACAGAGAGATAGATCAACGGATTGCCGCCGCTGTCGACCGCCCCGTGCGTGACGCCGACCACCATGTACTCATGCACGCCGAGTCGGATGCTGTCTCCGATGTCGAGTCCCAGCTTTGAGTCCGCGATCAGCTCGTAGTGCGCGGCGCTTATCATCCGCCCGGCGGCGAGCGTGGGCGGGCCCCCCAGAACGTTGAAGACATCGTAGCCGACTACGGTAACGTGCTGGCTCCTCCCGCCAATAGACCTTTCGATGGTGTACGTCAGGAATGGCGCGGCGCGGGCCACGCCTGGAATGGCAGCGACGCTGCGATAGCTCTGCTGTGGAATCCGCGATTGTTCGTTGAAGGGCCCACCCCGCCCGCGTTCCACGATCCACAAGTCCGCACGCGTTTGTTCGATAAGCCAAACGCCATCACTGACGTTGCCGCGGTACATCCCGTTCATCGTCAGAACGACCGCTTGCAGGAGAGCAACACCGACAATCGTGGTGACGAATCTTCCCACATGCCGGCGGACGTCCTGCAGCGCGAGATCCATGGCCTATTCCGCTTTCGTTCCGCGTGGCCGAACGCGGGCAGTGGGCCTGATGCCGCGGCTGTGCACGACGACCTCCTCGCCCTCAACCAGTCCCTCGACGACGAGCGCGTGCCGGCCGTTAATGGGGCCGATCCGAACGGGCACAGACACGGCTCTACCGTCACGGACGGCGAGCACATGCGCTCGTCCTTCGAAATGAAGCAGGGCCGTTACCGGCACGACAATGCCATTCTCCTTGCCCGCGACGATCGTCACGTCCGCCTCTTCATCGAGGGCGAACCTCTCCGGCCGATGCGCGAGTGCGATGTCCACTGCCATCTCTCTGGTCACCGCATCGGCCTGCATGCGCACGCGCGCTACCCGTCCGCCAATGACGCCCCCCGACCGCAGGCGGATCTGAGCTTCCTGGCCGGGATGGATACGACTCGCCTCGCTTTCGTCAACGCGAACGGTTACCCAAATCGTGCGATCATCAACCATGCGGAGAATGGCGCTTCCGGGTACCACAGTGCTTCCTGGATCCAACATCCGTTCCGTGATGATGCCGGCTGTGGGTGCGACGATGTTCGCATACGAGCGCAAGACATCCGCGTACTCCTGAGCTGCCATGGCGCGACGGCTGTCGTGCTCGCGGGCCGCCACATCGGCGCGCGCGCTGGTGACGGCGCTCAACGCCGCTTGCAGCCCAGCGGTGCTGACGTCCAGCGCCGCTTGCGGCTGAAACGCTTTAGCCACCAGCACGCTGTCGCGGACGTGGCTGGCGCGCGCCAGGTCAAGGCCGGCCTCCGCCTTATCCTGCGCAGCTCTTGCCGCCACGACGGCCTCGGCCGCCGCTGCCACGCTGGCGCGTGCAACCCCGGAGTTGGCCTCGAGATCACGTGCTTCCAGCACCGCAAGCACCTGTCCTGCTGCGACCCGGTCCCCCTCGTCCACAAACACGCGCAGGAGATTACCCGTGAACCGACTGCTGATACTTGCGGTGAGACGCGCCCCGACGACTCCCGTCCCGGAGACTTCTCGCGCCATCGTGCCATGTCTCGCCACGGCAACCTCGACGGTCTGCGGGCGCCACGCGAGGCGCCACACGAGGAGCGATGCGAGGAGCAGTGCACCGGCCGCGAGCGCGACGCGAAGGCTGCCATGCAGCCACTGCTGGCTGGATTCCCAGCTGTACGGTCCGCGGGCACCGATGGGAACACCGACGCCAGGTTGTGCCTGTGTAGTCATTGCGATCTCAACCTGCCTTCGCCACGCGTGTGGCGTCTGAGCAAACGGTGCGCGATATCACTCTCGCCGCCACGTACGACTACGCACCGGATTGGGGGACTGCCTTCTGTGTAGACCAACCGAAGAGCGAATACAGCGGGCAGTAGCCGAAGATGCCCGTGAATAGCGGGATCAGTCCCAAATAGCCCCACATGGTTTCCGGACCGGTGAACACCATCGCCAGCACGCCAAGGCCCAGGATGGCTCGGATCCAGCGATCCAGAGGGCCAACATTTCTCTTCATTTTTCCTCCCATGGTTTGGCCGCGTTCGCGGCGACGGATACTCCTATTTCGATACCGTCTCGGATGCTGGCCGTGACAGTGCAGTAGTCCTCAAACACGTTCGTGCACCGAGAGAGTTGATCGACATGCGCCGCCGCCACAGTTGGCTCGAGTTGGACGGCGATTCGTTCGATGCGCACGCGACCGCGTTTGTTTCGACCAACGGTTACGGTCGCCCTGGCCTTCAGGTCCTTGACCTCTACGCGCGATCTGCGCAGACAGTGCAGCATGCTGGAGGCAAGGCAGTTCGTCACAGCCGCGGCGAGGAGCCGCGACGGTGATGGTCCACTGCCGCTGCCCAATGGCCGAGGCTCGTCGGTGTGCAGCGGCTCGAGCGACGCGTCATCGAAATCGGCCCGAAACGCGTAGCCGTCGAGCAGGTTCAAGGATATCGAAAATGCGTGAACGCTCTCGATGTCGCGCTCGATTTGGGTTGCTGTCTGCATGCCGCAAGCTGCGTCGCACTGGCAGCGCATGCAGTCAGGAACAGGCGCCGTTTGCGAGGGCAATCCCTTACGACACCGTCAGGCTTTTTCGACGGGAGTAGGCACCGTTATCGGCGGCCCTAGTGGGGTCGGTATCGCAGCGCTTCGGCGACGTGCACCGCCGCAACTCGATCGTCGGATGCGAGATCGGCGATCGTGCAGGCGACCTTGATGACCCGGTGATACGCTCGAGCCCGTCGGCTTCACCTGCCTCGCGCCTCACGTCCAGTGAGTTCTGCGGGCTCAATGCGAAACAACGCGTTTCGCTCAGGCGTTGGATCACGCTCAGTGAGCGTCGCCGGGATGAAGGTGCGCAGCGCCTCGACAGCGCTCCAGTACTCCGCGTGCTGCGCGGCAGTTCCACCCCGTTGAAGCACGGAAACTATTCCGCGAACGAGAACGCTGCGCCAGTCGAACACGCCGTCCACCTCGTCCACTTCGAGGACAACCTCGGGGTGGATCAGCCACGCCACCGCTTTCATGTCGAACGAGCTCCGCCCGAAGAGCATCCCGTTGGAATAGACGTAGTGCACCGGCCGAAGCTCGACGCGAAAGCCGTTGTAGAACGCGATGCGCGCGACATGGTTGCGGGCCAGCACGCAGTCCAGCTGCCGCCGACTCATTGTACGGACGCGCGGACTGTGCGACCACGCCTCCGGGGCAGAGGTCTCGTCGGGCAGGACGAAGTCTGGCTTCAATAGCGCTCCGGATGTGCGACTGTCCCAGCTTAGGCGCGAATTGCCGCGCGGTCTGTCGGGTAAATGCCGAGCGCCTGTCCGAATTCTCCCCCGAAAACGCATCCATGTGCCGACAGACTGTCCATTGGCGGGCGCACACCTTTGGGCATGACGACAACCGCACTGATACCGCCCACCGAGGCGAGCACGTTCGAGATATCGCTCACGCTGAAGGACGGACATGCCTTCACCGTCGAATTCGACGACGATGCGCTCGAACCGCTCCAGACGGATGAGCCTCCGCCATTGGGAGAGAACACAGGCCCGTCGCCATCGCGTCTCCTCGCGGCTGCTGTCGCCAACTGCCTCGCCTCGAGTCTCTTGCACTGCGTGCGCAAAGCTCGCGTGCAGGTGGAATCGATGGTGGCGAAGGTCGTGGCAACCATTGGCCGCAACGATCACGGACGGCTTCGCATCGATGGGCTGCACGTGTTGCTCGACGTCAAGGCAGCAAAGGATCAGCGCGACCGACTCACGCGCTGTGTCGAGCTGTTCCAGGACTACTGCATCGTCGCGGAGAGCGTGAAGCGCGGGATCGATGTGCGCGTCTCGGTCTCAACCACCTGAAAGAGAGGACCCATGCAAAGGATCCCAACCAGCGTCAACATGACCATCTTCATCCTGTTCTTCGGGATCTCGCTGCTCGATGCGCTGGCGACGCACAACTGGTGGCGTGCGGCGTTTTGGCTCGCGATCGGCCTCGTGTTCCTCGGAGCCAGTCGGTTCGGGCGCGCGGATCGTGTGGACCGTGTGGGCCGCGAAGGCTAAGACGTGAAAGCGCGGCGAATGCTGCTCGTCGCGCTCGTTACCGCTGTCGCGGTCGCCGCGATCGGAAGCTGCGCCAGTAAGCGAGCCAGACTGGGACCGGCGTCGGTCGTGGAGCCCGGCCAGTCGTCAGCGCCGCCGAGAGACTCAGCGGCGTCCCTCGGGACGGTGAGCGCGCCCGCGCTGCGGCTCGAGCTGAACGTGCCAGCGTTTCGTCTCGACGTGTTTCGCGACACTCACCGAGTGCGCAGCTACACCGTGGCGGTGGGACTGCCGGACGATCAGACGCCGCGCGGCGACTTCGAGATCAGCGAAGTGGAATGGAATCCGTGGTGGATCCCGCCCAAGAGCGACTGGGCGAAAAACGAAAAGCCCGAGCCTCCAGGTCCGACGAACCGTGTCGGCCGAGTGAAGCTTCGCTTTCTGCCGCTGTACCTGGTGCACGGCACGCCCTTCACGGAGACGCTGGGCGCCGCCCGCTCGCGAGGGTGCGTGCGTCTCTCGAATCGCGACGCCGTGGATCTGGCGCTGCTCGTTCACGAATTCGCGTCCCCCGAGTTGAGCGACGCTCGGCTGGCCAGCGTGGCCGCGGACACGGCCACCGTGCTGATCCCGTTGGCGCAGCCCGTCTCGTTCGCGGTCCGTTACGAGCTGGTGGAAGTGTTCGGCGACAGTGCCGTGTTCTACCCGGACGTCTACGAGATCGGCTGGCCGGTGGTTCGCAAGTCCGTTTTCACGCGGCTGGCTCGCGCGAGGGTCGATACGAGCGCTCTCGACGAGGTCGCGATTCAGGCACTCACGGCGCGCGCGCGGCGCGGGCGCGCCGTGGTTGCACTGACAGGACTAGGACGCTAACGGTCATCGGCAGCAGGCAACGGCCGATGGGGACTCGACGCCGAAGCGCTCAAGCGATGGCGGGCGTCGGCAGCATTAAATGTGCGCCAGAGGTTGTAGACGAAGCCGAGCGCTCCGAGCGCGAACATCGTTCCGCCCGTCGCGGTCACCGGAGCGCTCCTGGTCGGCCCGAGATGTGGGGCGAGCCCGAACCCCACGACCATGACGGCAAGCCCGACGTTCGCGAGCCACCAATGGGCAATCGCCAGCGCTCGGCTGTGCAACGCGTGGCCGAACAACCTCGGCAACAATTGATACCCGACGCCGAACACCATCATCGTCAGGAAGCCAACGACCGTCATGTGGGCGTGTGCAGGGCGGTACGCCACCCATGGCGGGTATGCCGCGATCGCGAGCCCCAGCACGATCCCCAAGGCGAACCATGCGAGACTCGCGCGGATGAACGCTTTGACGAACCAGTCCATGCGCCCTCAGTCCCTTTCGTCTTCGACTTCGAGCTTCGCGATCATGCCGAGTGCGGCATGCGGATCGCACAGGAAGACGTAGTGCCCTTCCGGGAGCGCCACCGTGAAGTCCCATGTCTGTCCGGGGATCTGAAGGAGATCGCTCGCCGCCGGCAACCCCGATTTGCCCGGGTTCGAGTCGGGCAGGAAGTGCACGTTGTGCACGCCCGTCTTCAGAACGAATCGGAGCACGTCGCCGCGATGCGCCTCGACCTTGGCCGGGCTGTAGTAGTTGCCCTTCTCGTCGCTGAACATATCGATGGTGATCACGCGTCCCGTCGGCGTTACCGCGGCTGCGGTGCTCGGCGGGGTGCTCGCCGGCGTCGACGATGACGTGTCGTTAGAATCCCCGCCACAGGCGGCGAGCGCCGAAGCCAGGATGAGGCTGAGAAGCACAATAGAGCGTGACATCTGTCCGTTGAGTTAGAAGTCCTTGCGATGAAAGAGCCGCGCGCCGGCGAGTGCCGGCACCGCGACCCAGAGAACGACGGCGCCCGCGGCCACCATCAGGCCGCCGGCTCCGCTGAAAAACCGCTGAAACACGGCGCCCGTGTAGCCGAGCAGCGCCGCGACGTCGAAGCGGGTCAACAGAAGCAGCCGCGCGAGGTCGATGGGGTTCGCGATCATCGCCACCAGCATCGGCCGCTCGAGCGGATAATCAGCGAACTGCATCGCCGCCATCAGCACCAGCGCGTCGTAGACGACGGCCAGCGCGAGCCACACACCGATGGCGACGGACAGCCCGCGAACGCGATCCTCGATGGAGTAAGCGATGACCGCGGCCAGCGCGGTGAACACGGCGCTGAGCAGTGCGGCCCCAAGGGCGAGCATCAGCCCGATCGCCAATGCGCCGCCGCTTACTCTATGGAAGAGCAGCGGGGCGCCGATTCCGACGACGGCGGTCGCCGCGATGGGCAGCGCGAGCCCGATGCACTGGCCGGCGAAGAGCTGTATGCGGCGGATCGGCTGCGAGAGCAGCAGTTCCACGAATTCGCGTGACGCAAACAGGTACATCGTGCCGAACACGATGTTGGCGAGCGGGACGACCAGGAGCACCACGTTCACGAGGCTCAGCAGCGCCTTCGCCTCCGTGTCGCTGAAGCGAAGCAGCGCCGTCGTCGCGACGAAGAAGAACGCGCCGTACGCGATCAGCCACCGGCTTCGCACCAGGTCGCGCATGCCGTAAAGCGCGATCCGCAGAGTGGTGTTCATGCCGCCACGCCCCGTTCCATGACGTGCGCGATGGCGCGCTCCAGACTCAGCTGTCGCGTCAATCTTTTCAAGTCGTGTAGCGTGCCCGCGAACCGGATGCGGCCCTCGACGAGAAAGGCGATGTCGTCCGCGAGCTCCTCGAGCTCGCTCATGACGTGCGACGTCAGCACGAACGTGCGTCCCTTCGCCCGTTCGGCGAGCACCTTGTCCTTGACGACGCTACTCGCCAGCGGATCGAGCCCCGCCGTGGGTTCATCGAGAATCAGGAGTGCGGGCGCGAACAGGAATGCCAGCGCGGCGTTGACCTTCTGTCGCGTGCCCCCGGACAGTACCCGGAGGGGCTTGTCCAAGAACGGGCGCAGACCGAGTTGTCCAAGCAATTCTTCGTCACGCGTGGTCGCCCGTCGCAGGTCGCGCATCATCGCGAAGAGATCGGCGGCCGTGAGATTCTCAGGGAAGCGCGCGATCTGCGGCATGTAACCGACGCGCGCGCGATACTCGCCATCGATGTCGATCGGACGACCATCGAGCGTGATGCTGCCGGCGTCGATGCGAGTGAGGCCGAGGATGCTCTTGATGAGCGTCGTCTTGCCAGCGCTGTTTGGCCCGATGAGCGCCGTGACGCGGCCTGGTGCGATGGCGAGATCGATCCCGTCGAGCACCTGGAGCGCGCCGAAGCGTTTGCGCACGCCGCGCAGCTCGATCATCTCGGCCTCCGCATCAGGGGCGTCGGGTCCGCAAGCGTCTCCGGAGTGAGCGAGGGAAGGACGCGCTCCGCGCGATCCAGCACGCCGATCAGGGCACTCCGAAGGAGGACCATCGTGGGCTCGTTACGCTCCACGACGAGCGAGAAGAGCCGCACCGGCCGGTGGGGAGCGTCGCCGCGTCCGTCGCGGTCGAGATCGTAGCCCTGATACTCGTCCCAATAATTGCCGCGCAGCGTGTTGCTCGTGCCGCGGCTGTTGGTGGACATGTCGAATGTGTTGCCGGCGAAGATGTTCTCGGTGAACTCCGCCTCCTGCGTGCTCGCCATCAGCTTCACGGCCCAACCGTTGTCCGCGAAGAGGTTGCGATGCGCGACCATGCGTGTCGCGCCGTCGGCCAGGAGCGCCGTGGTGTTGCGCGTGAAGCGATTGTCCTCGATCCGGCTGTCGTATATCTCCTTGAGCAGCAGCCCGTACGCCGCTGGTCCCCAGTTGTCCTCGAAGCGATTCCCCACCATCGTGACGCGCTTCGTGTACATAACCGCGACCCCCGCCTGGTTGTCGCGGAACGTGTTGCGCGAGTAGACGCAGTCGTCCGAGTACATGAAGTGCAGCCCATAGCGGAGATTCCGCTCGCTGGTGTTGCCGGCGACCCGCGCGCCGTGCACGAACTCGAAGTAGATGCCGTCGCGGTGCCCGGAGACGCGATTGTCGACGATCTCGACGTCACGGGCCGTCCACAGGTGGATCCCGTTGCCCGAGCCGTCTTCAGTCCGCGCCTGGCCCGCGAGCACGTTGCGCGCGATGCTGCAGCCAACGGTGCCCGCGAGGTAGATACCGAAGAACGCGTCTTCGACGCGATTGTCCTCGATGCGGCAGCGCTTCACCTCGCCGGCGCGAATCGCGGCACGGTCCTCGACGTGGCTGACGCTCACGTTCCGGAACGTGAGACCGCGAACGGTGACGTCGTCCGCTTCGATGCGCAGGATGTGCGTCGCCGTGCCGCCGTCCAGTACCGCGCCGGGCTCGCCCGTGATGGTGACCGAACGGTCCACGACAATCGTGGGCTCGCGATACACCCCGCGCGCCACGACGATGCGATCGCCGGCGCGCGCGAGTCGCACCGCCTCGGCGATGGACGGATGGGCATCGGGGCGCACGCTGATAGCCCGTTGGGCCGCGGCCGGCGCCGCCAGGACAATGAGGAGGAGCCCCGCGATCCGTCTAGTGCGCATCGCGCAGCTCCGGCCACGACAGCGTCGTTCCATTGGCGCCTTTGGCGGAGTCCGCCGCCTCGGCGTTCGCGAACGCGACGACATCACCCATTGGCGGACGCAGCGTGCCCTGTCGAACGAAAGTGCCGAGCTCCGCGGGGAAGAGCGCTGTCGCACCGCTCGCGCTCGCGATCCACACCGATCCTCGACTGGCTCCCGGATTGTCGCGCAGATACTCGAGCAGGCAATTCAGCGAATCGAAGCGCAGCGTCATTCCCGTGCGCGTCACCAGTGCCGCACCGAACCGGCCGTCGCTGATCAGCATGCGGCACTCGACGCACGCATCGACGCCAAGCGCGATGGTGGGACTGGCGCCGGCGCACGCGGCGGCAACGAGCGCGGTGCCGACCATCGCGGCGCGCCCCGAGGCGCGGCGATACGTCAGTACCACGGCGGCGAGCGCAAGCGCGAATGCGATGCCCGCGATGATGCCGCCGGAGGCGGGAAGCGACGTCGCCGTAAAGTTCAGCACCTGCTTGGTGCCGATCAGCGGGGGCTGATACGTCATGCCAGGCACTACGATGACCGCATTCTCGATGTCGAGGTTGTGGCCGTAGTCGTAGCTCCACCGCCAGAAGTCGTACATCCCGGCCGCGCTGAGGATCGCGAAGGCGGCCGCCCAGCCGACAAGGAGTCGCCGCCGCCCGAGAGCGACAACGAGCAGGCCAGCACCGATGAGCGCCGCCACGATCCACGGCATGTATGTCAGTTCCGGAATCGCCTGAGGTTCGATCGGCTTCATGCCGATGTAATGGTTCAGCGCGTTGATGTTTCTCAGATCGAACTCCTTCATCCCCTCGATGGTGTTGAGGCGGATGTGCATCCCGAGCCCTTCGGGGTACTGCGGCGCGACCAGCCGCACGCTCCACAGCGGGGTGACGTAGAGCATCCCGAGCAGAAGTGCCGCGACGAGCGTGATCGCGCGCGCGCCGCGAGTCATGCGGTTGGCCGGCCGAGCGTTCATTACTGTTGTCCCTCAACGGCTTTGGCGCGAGACAACTGCGTCGCGGCTTTCTTGCTGATCGTCGCGCTCAGCGCCACCGAGGTCCCGCGCGGCGACACACGCAGATACCCCGACATCTCCTGATGCAACGCCGAGCAGAAGTCGGTGCAGTAAAAGGGATAGATCTGCGCCCGGTTCGCGACCCACTTCATCGTCCGGGTCTCGCCGGGCTGAAGGATCAACTCCGCGTTCTCACCGCCGAGGATCGCGAAGCCGTGCAGAATATCCCAATCCTGCTCGATGTTGGTGACGTGGAAGTAGACGGTGTCACCTTCCTGGACGCCCTCGATGTTGTCGGGGGCGAAGTGGCTGCGGATGGCAATCATCTTTACGTCCACGCGCTTGCCGGCGCGTTTGATGCCGGTTTCGGATTCCGCGCGCGCGACGTATGGATGCGAGTTCTCCTTGAGCGAGAAGAACTTCACCTGCTTGTCCCTGATCACGCTTGCCGGAAGCGCCTGCGCGTAGTGCGGCTCGCCGATCGTCGGGAAGTCGAGCAGCAGCTTCATCTTCTCACCGGTGATGTCGATGAGCTGCGCCGACTGCGTGAGCTCAGCGCCAGTTGGCAGGTAGCGGTCTTTCGTGATCTTGTTCATCGCGAGGACGTACTTGCCGAATGGCTGCCTGCTGTCCCCGCCGGGAATCATGAGATGGCCGATCGCGTAATAAGTCGGGATGCGATCCACGACTTCCCACGTGCCGAGCTTCCACTTCACGATCTCGGAGGAGATGAACATCGAGGTGTACGCGTAGCCTTTGCCGTCGAACTCCGTATGCAGGGGACCGAGACCGGGCTTCTGGACTTCCCCGGCGATGACGGCGTCGTACCTTAGGACTGGCACGCCTTCGACTTCGGTCTCGAACGCCTTGTCGGCGATTGCCTTCTGCATCTTGGTGAACGAGTGCACGGGGATCACCGAGGCGAGCTTGCCGCCGGCCACGATGTACTCGCCCGTGGGATCCACATCCACGCCATGTGGTGACTTCGGCGTCGGCAGATAGTAGACGAGGCCCGGGCAGTCCGACGGATTGAGCATCCTCACGCTTGTCTTCGTCTCGGAGTGGCCGACGCGCGACTTCTCGTCCATCCAGTTGTGCATGTAACGCGAGGCAACCGTCTGCGCCTTGCCGTCCGCGACGCACGCCTCGGCGCGCTTGTAGTTCACCGCCGCGACAAAGTCCTTGTCGTTCTGCGACGCATTCGACTCGAGCTTCGTGTACGCGCGCTCGGTGTTGTACGACGTGAAGAAGAACCAGCCGTCGGAGGGACCTTTGCCGGCGTGGCCCAGATCATAGTTGAACCCGGGCATCAGGATCTGAAAGGCAATGTCCATCTGCCCCGGTTTATCAGCTGTAATGAAGGAGATCGTGCCGCGGAAATTCGCACCATATGTATCGATCGCGACGTCCTTGTTCGGGATCGGCACGCTGAAGCGCGTCGCGGAGACGATGTACTTCGTATTCGGCGTGGTGAACGGCGCCGCGTGCCCGCCGGCCGAGTTGGGGAGCTCGAGGATCTCTTCCGTCTCGAACCGCGTCAGCTCGATGCGCGCGACCCGCGGTGTGTTGTTCCCATTGATGAACAGCCAGCGTCCATCGGGTACGCCGTTCGTCTGCGACAGCTCGGCGTGGTGGGTGTCGTCCCAGGGCACGAAGCCATACGACGTTTGCAACATCGGCTTCGTCTCTTCGTTGTAGCCCCAACCGTTCTCCGGATGCTGCGAGAAGACGGGGATGAGCTTCAGCATGCGACCGGACGGCAGGCCGTACACGCTCACCTGGCCATTGAATCCGCCGGAGAGAAACGCGTAGTACTCGTCGTACTGGCCCGGCGCGACGTACACCTTCGCCGCCGCGTCGCCCAACGCGAGACTCGGCGGTGGTGTCCGACAGGAGTAGAACAGCGCGATGGCGGCGATGCTTCCTGCCGCCGCGAGCGCGCGCATCATGGTGGAACGGGAAATGGGCATGGCTACCTCAGGTAGGAGTGCGGGGGGGACAGCAGATCGCCAATGGACGTGTGCGCAAAGAATTGGGCCGTCGCCTGAGCGATCGGCGCCCACTTCTGATGCACGGCACACGACGGGTTCAGGCCGCAGGTTCCGTGGCCCAGGAGGCAGCGCCGCGGCTCGGTGGCTTCGAATACGGCGACGATCGCGGCGAGCGATGCGCGCTCGCCGCGCGGTGCGGCGCGGAACCCTCCAGCCGGCCCGCGACTGGATTCGAGAAAGCCCGCGCGCGCCAGCAGGCCGAGGATCTTGGCCAGATATCTAGGCGGCGCGTGAACGGCGCTGGCTATCTCCGGAATGCGCACCGCCCGCGGTTTCTGGCGGGAGATGTACACCGTAGCGCGAAGCGCGTATTCGGCAGTTTGCGATAACATGTCAGAGGTGGCCTGAGTCGCATTTACGATGTCGAGGTATGAAATGCCGCGAAGTCAGGTTGAACTCGGAATACGTGTCACCGAATCCCTGACGACACGCAGGGCATCCCCTGAGCGCGCGTCTTCTTCGAGACATTGCCAAACCAGCGCGTTCTCGTGCTGCCCATCGCGGTCAGCGTGCACCGCACGCCTGATAGGCACACTGCGTACGGGAAATCCGTGTGTCCCTGACGCAATCGGCGAGCTCGCGGAAGCACTTTTCGAAACTTTCACAGGAGGCACTATGAGATACACGCGTGTTATCGTCGCGGCGCTGATCGCTGCGGCACCGACAGCGTCTGCCCAACGCATCGAGTCGTTTGGGCCGGAGATCCGGCCATTCGTCGGTGCCTACATCCCCACTTCCGACCACAGCAATGATTTCAAGGCCGCCACCATGGTTGGGGCTCAAGGGGCGTTCGAGCTCTCCGAGAACTTCCACTTCGTTTCGTCGGTCAGTTGGGCTTTGGGGCACAACAAGTTCGCCGGCTACAGCACCGACAACACCAACATCTGGGCGTATGACGTCGGCGGCGAGATGAACCTCGTCAACGAGATTACGGACAACTGGTTCCTGAAGCCGTTCGTCGGCCTCGGCGCCGGCGGGCGCACCTACGATTACAGAGCGCGGGGCGTCGGAACCAAGACGTGCACGACAGGCTACGGCGCGCTGGGCACGGAATTCCAGAGCGGACTCGTCGCCCTTCGCTTCGAAGCGCGCGACTACCTGAGCTGCTTCCAGTCGCCGGTGACCGGAAAGCGGCAGACGCGCAACGACGCCGCTTTCACGTTCGGGCTCGCATACCACGTTCGTTGAACAATGCCTGAGCCGAGGAACGCAGCATGCTTTGGACGCTCATTCTGCTGGCGGTTGCGGCGGGAACGTATCTCGTCGCAATCGCGCTAGCCGGCGTCTGGCTGGTGGTCCCCAGGTCCGCGCCCTCGCCTGCTCGTTCGGGAAGAGCGCGGGCAAGGCCGGCCAGCTTCAGAGCGCGCTCGGATAGGTCTCGGGAAGTTCCGGTGCACCACCCATCCATCGGCTCGTTTTCTCCAGCGGCTCGACGGCGCGCGTCCGGTCGTAGTGAAATACGGCGTCGAACTGAAGCGGCAGCGAGGCGTCGAAGTAGTGGCTGAGGCGCTCGGTGTCGGGACGGTAGATCACTCCGATCGCGCGCTCCAACCGCGGACCGCGGAGCGCCGCGCGGACCACACGGTGACGATGCAAGTCGAGAAAGAATCGCGACAACCCCACCGCGTGGAACAGCGCCTCGTAGCTGCGATCGAGCGCCGGACGCACGCGTTTGCGTTCCACGGGCGCTCCCCAATCCGAAGCCGCCGTCACTGTGCCGTCGTACGTGGTGAAGCCGATGAGGAGCGCTTCGCCACCGTAGCGTTGCCGAACGAGTTGGCCGACGTTGACCTCGCCCTGATTTCCCATGTCCGTCGCGCGTGCGTCACCCAGGTGTGAGTTGTGCGCCCATACCACGATCTTCGTGCCGGCATACTGCGCGTCGAGATGAGAGCGCAGTGCGTCCAACGTCTGCACCATGTGGCGGTCGCGCACGTTCCACGACGCCACGCTCCCGCGATACATCGCGCGGTAGTACTGCTCCGCGCCCATGACGACCTTCGCGTTCTGCTCGGCGAAAAAGAGGTCGTCGGCCGCGGGCTGGCCGTCCCGCCGGAGATAAGCCGCCGAGCGGGTGCGGAGATCGATCAACTGCTGGATCACGGCCTCTTCGCAGCTCGGGAGGCGATCGACTTCGGCGGCGTAACCGTATTCCTGTGGCTCCGGGCCGTGTTGATCGAAGCACGCATATCGCCGCACCGCGCGCAGGGCTGCGTCAGGATCGATGCGTCGGAGATAGCTGACGACCGCCTCCATCGAGGCATGCAGGCTATACAGGTCGAGGCCGTAGAAGCCGGCGACCCGATCCGGCGGCGCCGACTCGTTGAACGCGCGCAGCCAGCCGACGAAATCGAGCACGTCGGCATTGCGCCACATCCATTGCGGGAAGCGCGTGAAGCCCGACAGCGCCTCCATGGCGTCGGCGGCACCATCCTGGCCGCGCACGTACCGATTCACGCGGTGCGCGTCCGGCCAGTCTCCCTCGATCGCCACCGCGCGAAACCCGTGGTCGCGAATGAGGCGTTTCGTCAATTCCGCGCGGATGCGATAGAACTCATGCGTCCCGTGCGTCGCTTCGCCGATGAGCACGAGCCGCTTGTCGGCAGCCAACTCGAGCGCGGGCTCGAAATCCGCGTTCGAACCCGTGAGCGGATGAGCGACCGCGAGCAGCTCGTCGGTGAGCATGTGATGCAGTGTGGTCGTCATGTCAGGAGCCTCCCGGTGTTGGCGCGAATGTTGGCGCGAATGTTGGCGCGAATGTTGGCGCGAATGTTGGCGCGCGGTATCGGAATCGCGTCCCACCTCGAACAGCGGCGTTCCCGCGGTCACGATCCCGCTCGCTCGCGTCCGGAACCTGGAGCACGCGTCGAACCATCCAGTGGACCAGAATCTTCTTGAACACAGTCTGGCACCTCCTCAGCGTGGGAGCGCGCGTTCGCGCTGCCGCGCGAGGCATCGTGCCGCGATCGCGACGTTCGAGTGCGCGGTTGGGAACAGCTCGTGAAAGACCGTCCCCATCGTCACGGCGTCTGCCCGCGCAATCACGGGGGCGTCGTGTCCCTCGCGGCGCTCCGGGCTTCTGCGCTCCACGACTACTTCTCCGTGATACTTCCGTCGTCCGAGAACATTGCGCACGGTCGAAACCTCGATCGTGACGAATCCCCTGCCCGGAAGCTGGCGCTTGTAGATCTGCTGCGAATGAGGTCCACGGGCCTTCACCATTCAGTCGCTCCGGTCGCGTCTGCCGCCATCTATGCCACTCGCGCTCGCGGCGCGCCATGCCAACCACCCTGACAACGCGTGGGGATTTCGCTGACGGACGCCACCAGTCCGATGCGCTATGCTCCTGTCATGCGTCTACCCCACCGCTCCCGTCTGCAGCGGCTGCTCGTCGCCAGCGATGGTGAGCCTGCCGGTGATGCGGCGCTGCGCCTGGCCAAGCTTCTCGCCAATCGGGACGGCGCCGACGTCGAGGTGGTGGGCGTGTTCTCTCCGCGCATTCCGGTGCCTCCCATCGCTCCTGATTCCTGTGAGCACCAGTGCGAGTTCCACGACCGTCCCGCCGCGGCGCAGCTGATTCGACGGATCCGGCGGCAGACGCGCGACCGAATCGGAGCGTCCTGGCCCGTACGCCTGCGGATCGGGCACGCGGCATCGATAATTTGCGACACGGCCCGAGCCTTCGGAGCCAACCTGGTGCTGATCGGTCACACGACGCCCGAGCCCGGTGAGCGCCGGGCTGGTCGTCACACCGCCGAGCAGATCGCGCTCGGATGCGACATTCCGGTGTTGACGGTTCCCTCGGGTGTGAACAGCCTCCCACGAATCGCCGTTGCCGTCATCGATGAGAGTGGTGGGGCGGAAGCAGCGGTATCGATGGCGACGACGCTTCTCGGCAGCGACGGCGCGTTACATGAGGCTCGAGGACCGGTCACACGCGAAGTGCTGCATCTCTCCGAGGCGCTTGGCGCTGATCTCCTATCTCTGCCTTTAGCGGGTCACAACGCGACCGTGCGGTCGCTGATGGCCGGCGGTGTGGCGGATGTGCTCGACCATGCTCGCTGCTCGGTGCTCGTCACGCCGTCCGTGGGAAACGAGACCCGGATCGTCGGAGCGCATGCGAGCCAACACCCACGGCCGCGCGGCGCCTGAACTAGCGTCGTCGTCGCCGAACGAGCACGGCCACCGAGCGCGCCGCCACGTCGTAAACTGCCCGTTCGACGATCCGCTCCGCTCCCGGCTCCAGAAAATCGCATGGGCTGTCCACGAACGTGTCGATCACGCGACACCACGCGGCGGGTTCGCCTTCGTGCAGCGCGAACGTCTCCGAGTTTCGCCCGGCGTTGATCATCACATAAAGATCGTCGTCATCCTGGGACTCACCGTCGAGATAGTACGCGATCGATCGCGATTCCGGTGAGAAGTCCGGCCAGCGGCTCGTCGCTCCAAACCAGCGAACGTCCTCTCTCCAGAAACGGCTGCGGCCGATCGACGGGTGTCGTTTGCGAAAAGCGATCGCCAACCGCACAAAGCGGAACATCTCCCGATTGGTCTCGAGCTTGGTCCAGTCGAGCCATGTGGTCTCGGTGTCCTGGTTGTACGGATTGTTGTTCCCGGCCTGTGTCTGCAGGAACTCGTCTCCGGCGCGAAGCATCGGCGTTCCATTCGCCATGAGGAGAAGCGCGATGAAGTTCTTCGCCTGGCATCGCCGGAGCGCGAGCACCTCGGAGGGCACGTTCTCGTCACCTTCCCATCCGCAATTCCACGAATGGTTCTCCGCCGGACCATCGCGATCCTGTTCGCCGTTTGCCCAATTGCGCTTCTGGTTGTACGAGACCAGGTCGTACAGCGTGAATCCGTCGTGGCAGGTGACGTAGTTCACACCCTGCCACGCGTGGTACGCGTGCATCCGGTCGTCGGGGAAGAGATCGTCGCTCCCGTAGAGCCGCCGCACGATCGCCGGGACAAAGCCCGCGTCGCCACGTACGAAGCGTCGGACGTCGTCGCGGAACGACCCATTCCACTGCTGCCACATGACGCCGGGGAACGCCCGCCCGGGTTCCATCGCGCCCGTGGGATCCCATGGCTCGGCGATGAGACGCACATGCGCGAAATCCGGATCGCCGCTGATCTGCCCGAAGATCGGCGGCTCGCCACGTCCGATCGAGCCATCCGCGCTTCGCGCGAAGATCGACGCGAGATCGAACCGAAAGCCGTCCACCCGCATCTCGTGCGTCCAGTAACGCATGCTGTCGAGAATCATGGACCGCACCATCTGATTCGCGCAGTTCATCGTGTTGCCTGTCCCGGTGAGATCGGCCCAGGGCTCGCGGTGATCTCCGGTCGCGAGATAGTAGGTGCTGTTGTCGATTCCCTTCAGGCTGTACGTGGGCCCCTTGCTGTCGAGCTCTCCGGTGTGGTTGTACACGACGTCCAACAGCACTTCGATCCCGGCCTCGTGGAGCGCGCGCACCGTCGCGCGCAATTCCCGGTGCGCGTCGCGTCCCTCGCTGTAGCCCTGGTGCGGCGCAAAAAAAGACAGCGGGCTGTAACCCCAGCAGTCGCCGCTCGCCGGATCGAACTGAAACACCGGCATCAGCTCGACCGCGGTGACTCCAAGCTCCCGCAGGTACGGGATCTTCGCGATCAGCCCGGCGAACGTGCCGCGCTTCGAGGCCACAACGCCGGAGCTTGGATGGCGCGTGAATCCTCGGACGTGAAGCTCGTAGACCACCGTGTCCCATTCGTGTGTTGGACGCGGCTCCGAGGCGCGCTCGAGCCGATCGTTGCGCGTCAACACGCCGAGCGGTGCCCTGCCGCCGTTCGACCCGGGCGCCATCGCCGCCGCGCGGTCGAAGGTGGGGGGAAAAAAGATTGCCTTGGCGTACGGATCGAGGAGCACCTTTTCGCTATCGAACGCGTGCCACTCGTACCGGCCATTCGGCCGCGGCCCGCCGACCGAGTAGGCATAGTACATCGCTTCAGCGAGGTCCGCTTCCCGAACACGGCAGTGCCAGATACGGCCGGACTTGTTGCGCAGCGGGTCCAACTCCACGCGCAGCACCGGTCGCTCGAGCTCGCGCTCACCGTACAGCAGCAGGGTGACGGACTCCGCGTGCTTCGAGTAGAGCGCGAAGTTGTACGCCCGCTCCGCCTCGATCCATGTCGCGCCGAGCGGCCGCGGCAACCCCTCGTCTCGGGACCAGCTGCGTTCGCGCGCGGCGTCCACACGATGATCAACCATGCGTTGTAGGCTGTCGTGCGTAGACGGACGCGTCAGTCAGCGGTTCGCGCGGACGTGTAGGGGTTTTTGCGCACGTCGGCTGCGGTTTTTCCCGAGTCTGAGGGGGTTCATCCTGACTGCTCGACAGACGCGGGCTGCGTACCATGGTACCATGCGTGCTACACCGGGCGACGACGTCCGCTCGCGGACCCAGGCGACACTCGATGAAGCTCGTCCCTGATTTTCAGCTGCTCACTCCGACGAACGCGGTGTTCGTGCTGATCGCCTTCGAGGGCCCGGATGCCTACTCGCAGGCCGGCGGCCTCGGCGTCCGCATGTCGGGCCTTGGGCAAACGCTCGCGCAGCTCGGGTATTCGACACATCAGTTCTTCATCGGCGACCCATCGCTGCCGGGCGAAGAGCTCACGATGGACAAGCGCCTGGTGCTGCATCGGTGGTCGCAGTGGATCAGCGCCTCGTGTCCGGCGGGCGTTTACGACGGGGAGGAGGCAAAGCACGACGATCTCACACGATCGCTCCCGGCGTATGCGCTCGAGCGCGTCATTCTTCCGGCCATCGCGGCCGGACGGCGACCAGTGATACTGCTCGAGGAATGGCAGACGGCGGAAGCCGCCTGCGCTCTCTCGGACGCGCTGCGCGATCGCGGCGTGCGCGACCGTGCCGTGCTCCTGTGGAACGCGAACAATCCATACGGGTTTGATCGCATTGACTGGCAGCGTCTCGCACGGTCGGTGAGCATCACCGTGGTCAGTCGGTACATGCGATCCATCGTTCGCTCGTGCGGCGTGGATGCGCGCGTCATTCCGAACGGCATCTCGGCCGATCTGCTGTCGCCTGTGGCGCGCGCCGACGTGCGCTTTGTCCGCGCCGCACTGGGGCAGGCTCCCAGGGCGGGGCTGCTGTTCAAGATGGCGCGCTGGGAACGCGACAAAGGGTGGGGCCAGGCCATCGATGCGGTGTGGCGGCTCCGCCACATGGGCCGGCGCATCGTTTTCGTCGGCCGAGCCGGCGGGACGTCTGGAAGGGGAGGAGCGCTCGCCGCGGATGCGCACGCACGAGGGCTTCGCGCCGTCCACCTCGAAGATGAAACGGAGTTCCGCGCGCAGCTCGGGCCACTCACCCGCGCGGGAGCGGATGTCATCAGCCTCGGGTTCGGCGTCACACCGGATCTGGCTCGCACCCTGTTCGCGGCGGCGGACGGCGTTCTCGCCAATTCCGTGAGCGAGCCGTTCGGCCTGGTGGGGCTGGAAGCCATGGCGGCTGGCGGCATCGCGTACACCGGAGGGACGGGCGAGGACTACGCCATTGCGGGACACAATGCCATCGTGCTTCAGACGCTCGACCCCAACGAGATCGTCGCGTATTGGGATGATCTCTCCTCGTCGCCCGAGCACACCGCGCGGCTGCGGCGCGAGGCCCGCAAGACGGCGAGAGAGTACGAATGGTCGCGCGTCATCCAGCGCTTTCTGACCTCGGCCGCGACCGCGGCAAGCTCAATGGAGCCGCCGGGGAATCAGGTCGGGGAGCTCGACGATCGCGCCCCCGAGGACGATCAGGCCACACAGTCGCGGCTCGACTGACCGCCGATCTACCGATCCACGCTGCGGTGCAGCTCGCGCTCTGCATCCGCTACGGCGTCCCGCAAGCGCCCTTCACTCTGAACAGCATTTCTCTACTTCCGATCCGACAGCACGAACGTGATGTTGGCGGTGATGCGGTATTTCGTCACCTTGTTGTTCTGGACGACCGCCTTCATGCTGGCCACCCAAACCTCGGTGATGTTCTCGATCGTCTTGGCGGCTTCGGCGACGGCATTCTTCACTGCGTCGTCCCAGCTCTTGTCCGACTCCGCGATCACTTCGATGACTTTTGCGATGCTCGACATAAACGGCCGTCCCTGGCAATGGTTATCGTGAACTCGGCACTGAATGTGGCGCGTCGGCAGTA
This sequence comes from Gemmatimonadaceae bacterium, assembly GCA_040902075.1. Lineage (GTDB taxonomy): Bacteria > Gemmatimonadota > Gemmatimonadetes > Gemmatimonadales > Gemmatimonadaceae > DASPMP01. The sequence goes on along the minus strand of JBBDXZ010000128.1, from coordinate 3,606 downwards.
GACCGACCGTCAGTGAATTCCTGAATGTCGGTGCGGGATTGCCGTTGGATCGGAGCGCGATAACGGAGAACCCCCGCAGGAGCATTGCTGCTTCTACGAGGGTCCTTTTCCCGCTGGCGATTGCCGACCGGTTGTTTCGACTCCCTTCTCTTCGGGGCTGATCCCGCCGAGATGGACTGGCCGGCAATCTTGCCCTTGTCGGACGGGTCCGACTCAGGTGCCTCTGTCTCTCGAAGCTTCAGTTGTGTCCAGCGACCTCACAACCTGTGCGTGAAGTCGAATCCTCACGCACGCCCCTTCCGACGATACCTCGCGGGAAGAGATCCATCCGCGGTTTTCCCGTCCGCGAACGCAGAGTAAATATGGCGCTTGCGAGGCACGCTGTCCGTGAGCGAACTCCTGAAATTTCGTACGGGTTTTCCGCAATTCCCAACGGTCCAGACGTTATTCCAGCGAGAACGGCGGATACTCGTCGCGCAGCAGAAGAAGGTATGTCTCGACGCGTGTGCTCGCCTGCTTCGCGGGCCGCGTCCTCTCTCGTGTGCCTACCCGGCCAAAGTTGTGTGATCGAGCCGGTACCGAAGGCGCGATGCCATTCCTCCGTGAAGATCGAGGTACTTTGCGGCGCTTCCTGAGACCTCTTCGACCGACGCGCCCTGGTCCAGCGCGGCGCGAACCGCATCCTCCGCGTCGGCGGCGTGCTCGGCGATGTAGCGGTGGGTGAGGTACAGCTCGCGGACGCGCGACTCCTGGAGCGCCTGGCGTGTCGCGGCGGGCCCAAGCGCGCCGAGCCCGGTCGCGACGCCGTGATCCGCGATCTCCGAGACGTGCTTCGCATCGAGCTCGTTGCGCAGCGTTGACGCCGAGGCGCGCGCTGCTTCGACGAGTTGCGCCTCTGACGCATGGACGTCGAGCGCGTCCAGCGCCAGGACGCGGCCCGGCGCGCGCGCCGACAGACGTCCCGCAAGCCGGCCGCTGATGCGCGGAATGCCACCGGTCACGATCCAGCCTTCCGCGCCGGCGACGCGCAAAGCGCGCTCGGTCGCCTGCGCCAGCATCCGATGCGTTCCTTCGCGGAGGCTCCGCTGCGCCTCGTCGCGTCCGGTCGCGCCGCGCGTGCCGGCGTGGAATCCCGGGCGCGACGCGTCACCCATGTGTGATGGCGTCATCACGACATGGTGTGCCCTGATGCAGTCGACGTGCTCCAGCGCACCAAGGTGGTACCGATAGACATCCGCTTTCGTGGCATCCACAACAACCATCGCGAGGGGCCGGCTCTCTTTGAGCGCGCGCATGTAGGGCGCCATGCACATGCCTGTGCTCCATACGGCGAGCGTCGGCACGGGGCCGGGAAGGAGCGTCGTGTCACGCACCCCATTGGGAGTAATGAAGGCGGCCCAACCCGGAGCGCCTACGCCACGCGTGAATGCCTTCAGCTCCCCGTCCAGCAGCGCCACACAGCGCTCGAACTCCTGTCGCTCGGCGTGTGTGGAACCTGCGAGCCACTGGCGCAGATCGCGCAGGCTGTGATCGAGTTGCACGCGCCACGTGCGCTGAGCCGCCGGGTCGGTGGCCGTTCCGTCCAGATAGACGCTGAGCACTCGCACACCCCGCAGCGAGCGCTCGAGCGACAGCAGTTGCGCGAGGGTTCTCATCCAGCACCGGGGCTCAAGTGGTCTTTACGCGTGCGATTCGTGGACAGGCGGAACAGGTGGTACATCGGACAATAGCCCACGGCGCCCGTGACCAAGGGCAGCAGGCCCAGCCAGGCCCACGCGGTCCGCGGCACGAACATCAGGATCGCGATCCCAAGCGCGATTCGAATGAGTCGGTCCCACCATCCTTCGTTGATCAGCATTTTTGTCCTCCTTGTTGGTAAGTGCTCACCGGCGTACGGCTACCAGAGATGTTTTCGCGCGCGGGAACTTGGCGATGATCTTGTTCGCGACCTTTGCCAATTGCTTCAAGTTCTCATTGGGATCGTTGGAGAGCTCCGCCGTTCCTTCGCCGCGCCAAAGGAGCAGCCGGGTGCGAGGGTTCAGGACGTCGACGATCACGGTACCTTCGCTGTACTGCGTCACGGACTGCCGCGAGCGATCATAGCGCGGCCAACCCGGATGGAACGGGTACCCGTAATCCCACACCGTCACGTCGAGCTTCTCGCGCGAGCTGGCGTAGAACGCGACCACGAAATCGGGGCGCAGCTCGTCCAGCCCGTATCCCCGCGCATGGAACGCTTGCGTGATCTGCTCGCGAATAGCGCGATTCGCGATCGAGTTGTTGATCATCGGGTCGTCCGCGCCGGTTACGGGACGGCCATCGCGGCGAGCCGGTCCCGGCAGAACCCGAAACATGTGCAACTGCTCCAGTCCGGCTTCGGGCGCGGTCATGGTACGAACCGATATCGATGGAGCGCAGCCTGTGATCGCGAACGCGAGCGATGCACATAGCGCGCGTTGAAATGTCGAACGCATGGATCCTCCTGACATGTGAATGATCGGCCGAGCGCTCGGCGAGCCGGCCGGTCACACAGTCGCGTGTGATCGGCCGGGCCCCGCGAGTGCTCAACCGGATCGGGACATCAGACCTGCACCGCCAACTCGTCCTTGACCGCCGTCACACCCGGCGCGGACCAGGCGGCCCGCTCCGCATCCGAGCGGGCGGACCATGAATGCACTCGTCCACGAAGCGTGACTTCTCCATCGAGCGCCTCGACGATGATGTTCGACGCATCAACATCCGCGTTGCGCTTCAAAGCGCCTTCAATGCGAGCTTTGACTTCCGGCGCCCAGGCGCGCTTCCGGATGCGGACGTTGTTCGAGACGCCGACGACACCGGTGAGATAGCGGACGGCGCGCTGTGCCGCCGATCTCTGATACGCCCATTCGACTTCGCCGTCGAGCCAGACCCATCCCTCATCGACGCGCGCCTTGATCTTGTCGTCCGGCACTTCGACGTCCCAGCGGAGCGCGTCGGCGACTGCATGCGCGACGTCGATGTCGCTCCGTTTGAAGGACGACGCCAGCTTGACCTTCAGCTCATCCGCGACCGCGCGAACACCGCTCACACGCTCGGCCGCTTTGATCGCGGCGGATTTCTTTGGATAGCTGTCCACCTGTCCGCTGAGCGTGACGACGCCGCCGCTGGCGGCGACTCCGATTTCGGCACGGCCGACGCTCGGATCCCACACCAGCTCCTCTTGCACGTCCTTCTGAAGTAGCGAATCGGTCTTTGGCATTGTTGATCCCCCCGGTTTGGCCGGCACGTCCGCTGGCAATGGCGCAGCGTCGTAGCGGCAACATTGTCATCCCGCGGCGGACGCCACGGGCTTTCCTACGAGATGTTGCTCGAACCAAGCGGCGGCGAGCTGCGACACTGCCTCGAGCGCGCCAGGCTCCTCGAACAGGTGGGTCGCATTGGGAACGATCGCGATCCCGGTCTGTGTGGCGCGCATGTAGTCTTTCGCTCCGAGATTCAACGCCAGCACCTGGAAATCGTTCGCGCCCACGATCAGCAGCGTTGGAGCGCGTACGCGCCGCAGCGCGTCAGCGGCGAGGTCGGGGCGTCCTCCGCGCGAGACCACGGCGCGCACGACGCGTGGGCGCG
>JBBDXZ010000127.1:0-14682 GCA_040902075.1 Gemmatimonadaceae bacterium | reverse complement strand
CGTAGCCATGCGCCAGATGCGAGCAGGGATGACGTCGATCGGGGTCGCGTGCGCGGCCGTGCTGCTGGCCTGCGGCGGCGGCTCGTCCGCGCCCACGCCGGCAGCGACGGCCGATCCGACGACGGCCACGGCCACGGCGACCGTGCCGACGGCGACGGCCACGCCCTCGCGCGACGCGCTGGTGGCGGAAGTGAGCGAGGCGTACCTCGCCTACTGGGACGCCTACGCGGACGCGGTGCTCCACCTCGACATCACGCGAGTCGAACGATTCGCTGCAGGCGCCGAGCTCGAAAGCATCCGCGAAGAGATCGAGAAGCTGAGAGCTGACGGTATTGCCGCGCGCATCCGCGTCGAGCACGACTTCGACGTGATCTCGGTTACGGAGTCGTCGGCAGTCATCGTCGATGAGTACGTGAACAACAGCTTCGTCGTGGACGCGAAGACGCTCGCACCAGAGAACGCGGAAGGCCCGGGCGATGTGTTCAAGGACACGATCCTCCTGGAGCGCATGGACGGCAGGTGGGTTGTGACCCGGGGCGCCCGGGAACCGGCTGGCCCACCGTGAGGCTGATTACTGGCTGCATTCTGGGCCTGGCGCTCCTGCTGCTCAGCCCGTCGTCAACGCACGCGGAACCTCCGACGCCAGGGAGTGGGTACGGTCCGAGACCGAACCGCCCGACCGTCGTTGAGACGAACGTCGTTGCCACAGCTGGTGGCGTCACGATCTTCATCGGTGTCACAACCACCATCCCCGGCACCCCAGGCGCTCCCGGATCGACCGAGATCGTCAACGTTCCAGCAGCGCCGGTCTGCACCGCGACCGTCCCGAACATTGGCTACAACAGCAGCTTCGCGCGCCAGCTGCCGGAGCATCCTGGCGAGCTCCCCTGGGTCGTGACCTGCGACAACGGCCTGTTCACGATCGTGTGGATTCCAGTCAACGGGCCGGGCGTCACGGAGATCGTCGTCCAGACGCTCCCGGAGCCGCCGACGGATCCGCGTTCGATGGCGCAGTCACTCTTCGGCATGGTGCCGCTGCCGCCGGTCGCCGTCGGTGCGAACCCCGACACGGGGCTGGTGGCGCTGCCCTCCTGGTTCTGGGTGGACGGCTACGGCGGCGAGACGCTGTACGGCTCCGAGACGCTGGGCGACACGACGGTCGACGTGGAGATCACGCCGCAGCGCTACGACTGGTCGTTCGGCGACGGCGCGGCGCTTTCAACGGAGTCGCTCGGACGGCGCTACCCGCTGCAGAGCGACATCCAGCACAGCTACGAACGGTCGTTGACGGCGGACGTCCGGCTGGAGATCACGTTCGGCGGCCGCTATCGCGTAACCACGATCGAGGACGACGGCGAGGGCGGTTTCATGGTCGTCGTCGGCCCGTGGGAAGCGCTCGCCCCGATGGTGCGGTCGTGGACGACGCCATACCCGGTGCGGCAACTGCAATCGGTTCTGACAGCGGGGCGGTAACGGCAACGGAGGCCAGCGATGACCAGGGCACTTCCCCGCACACGACGAAGCGATCGCGCGCGCCGGCCGGGACCGCGCCGCGAGGCCGGGCCGTGGCCGCTCGCCGTCACGCTGGCCGTCGCCGCGACGGCTGCCGCGATCCTGTGGCGGATCGCCGGCCCTCCATCCGCCGCCTGGCGCCTGCCCGACATAACGACAGTACGCACGGCGCTGACGGCGACCGAGGGGTCGGACGGTGACCTGATCGCGGTGGCGACCGCGATCGCCTGGCTCCTCCTCGGCTACCTCGCCGTGACGATCGGACTGCGGGCGCTCGCCGTGACCGCCGATCGAGCAACGCGCGGCGCACGATGGGCGCGCGCCGCGCTCCGCGTCACGAACCTGATCACCGTCCCCGCCGTGCGGCGCATCGTGGACGGCGGCGTCGCCGGGACGTTGCTGCTCGCGACCTGGCTGCCGGTGCCACGGGCGGCGATCGCGAGCGCCCCGGTCGCGATCGTGGCGCTGCACGCGCCGCCTGCCGCGGAAGCACATGTTCCCGCACCTGACGACCGCGCAGCGACCGTCCGGGCGCCGTTTGTCGTCTACACGGTGGCGCCGGGGGATGACCTGTGGGGAATCGCGCGCCGGCTCTATGGCGACGGCTCCCGCTACGTCGATCTGTTCGCCGCGAACCGCGGGCGCGTGATGCCCGACGGCGAGCGATTCGACGACCCGCGCGTCGTCCGCGCCGGCTGGACGTTGAACGCGCCGCTGCCGGCCGCCAACGTCAGCGTGGATGCGGGGACCGTCACGTATCGCGTCACGCGCGGCGACCACCTGTGGGGGATCGCGGAGCGGTTCCTCGGCGATGGCTTCCGCTGGGATGAGATCTGGCAGGCGAACCGCGATCGCGACATGGGCGGCGGCTGGCGGTTCACCGACCCGCGGCTCATCTATCCGGGATGGGTGCTCGTGCTGCCGGCGGCAGTGGTCGACGTGGAGACAGGGCTGACCGTCGAAACGGACAACGGAACGCTCCTACCGCAGGCGACGGCTGATACCGGTATGCCGGACGCGGCGAGCGATGCGACAACGGCGGAGGACAGCGCCGGCCTTGCCTGGGACTGGCCGTCGGTGCCGCGTCCGGTCGTCCTGAGCGCCGCCGGGTTCGCCGTGCTCGGCGCAGCGGCGCTATTCGTGCATCGCATGCAGCGGACGGGCGCGCTCGGCATACCGTCCCTGCTGCAGCGCGGGGCACGCCGTACCGGTGATGCGGGCCGGGTCGTACTCGCAGCGCGCGCCGTGGCGGAGGCGCTCGAGGCGGCCGGACTTGCGCGTGCGCGGCTGGTGCTCGCGCATGAGGCGGAACGTGAGCTCGCGTTCACGATCGACTGCGCCGATGCGGACGGGGCGGCGCTCGCGGCCAGCCGTGACGAGCTGGCGGATCGGCTGGACTGCGACGTCAAGGTGGTCGTCACCGGGGCGCGGCAGGTCGAGCTGACGCTGACCGACGCCGGGGCGCCGGTGATGCAGCAGGGAGCCGCGGCCCCCGCGGGACGCGCGCTGATGCTGCCCGTCGGCACGGACGGCGCGGGGCGGATCGTGTACGTGAACCTCTCGGGCGTTGGGAGCGTGGCGATCGCGGGGGCCGAGATCGAGCGCCGGCAGCTCCTGCACGCCTGGCTCGCGACGCTGGCGACGACGGCGGGCGCGGACGAGTTGACGCTGCGCGCCGACGCTCCCGCAGCGGCGCTGTTCGGTGACGACATCGACCTCCCGCACTTCGGCGGAACCGAGAGTCCCGACGTCGAGGCGTTCGTCGACGAGTTGGAGGATGCGATCCAGTCACGAGAATCACAGCTCGCGCCGCGGCCGCTGGTGGCGGTGCTCGATGTGGATGCCGGCGGAGGTGTGTATGAACCGCTCCTGCCGTACGGATCGCGCGCGGGCATCTACTTCGTCGGACTGGCGGGTGCTGAGACGGACGCGCCCTTCGGCGCGACGGTGCGCCTTGGTGTTGACGCCACCGACGCAGGCGATGACGAGGACGCCATCGATGCCGGCGGGGTGCTCCTCACGCTTGGTTCGGGCGAGCGCATGGCGCTCGATCCGGTACTCGTGCGGCGCGACACGTCGCCGCGGTGGCGCGAGCATCAAGAGCCCACTGAGCGGGGCGAGACGCCTCTGCCGCCGCCGCGCGATCCCGAGCCGCCCGAGTCATCACCACCATCGGGCGGCCTGCCCGAGCCGTTCGACTGGCGACGCGCGATCTTCGATGCGGACGACACAGTTGCCGAGGGGACCGTCGACGAGGAAGTCCGAGAGGTGGCCGACGCCGTTATTGAGCAGGCCGTAGTCGCAGCCCATGAGGAGCGTGAGCGCGCGCCAGGCGCCGCCGTCGTAGCGGTCGAGGAGCGTGCCGTGGTCGAGCCGCCATTGTCGGGCGCGGTTGAACTGCTGCCCGACCCGGACGAGGCGAGCACTCCCACCCCGCTGTCGGTCACTCTCGAGGGGCGCGGCAACCAGGCTGCCGGCGACGTGATCGATGCAGGGACCGTTCCGCAGTCACGCGATCCGCTCGCCGCGTCTGTGCGGCAGCAGGCGCTGTTCCTGCCGGCGTCCGACGGCGGTCCCTCCGAGGCGGACGAGGCGTTGATCTACGTGCGCTGCCTCGGCGAGTTGCGGATCACCGTCGGCGGTGTCGCCGCACAGGGGTGGCCATATGACAAGGCACGCGAGTTACTGGCGCTCCTGGTCGCGCACGGGGGCGCGCCGATCCCACGTCGAGCGATCGCTGAGGCGCTCTGGCCCGATGTGCTGTGGGACGCGAGCCTCAAGCACATGCTCGCAAACGCCACGAGCGCGTTGCGCTCGGTACTCCGCAACACGGCCGGACGCGCCGACCTGCAACCGCTGACGCTCGCGCACGAGCGGTACCAGGTGCCCGCCGGGATGCTCCGCTCGGACATCGACGAGTTCGAGGAGGCGCTGCGATTCGCGGCGGCGTTGCCGCCGGGAGACGCGCTCGACCAGTATGAGCGCGCACTCAAGATCTACGAGGCGGACTTCCTGGAGTCCGAGTCGTTCGCGTGGCTCGATACCTATCAGGAGGAGTACCGGCAGCGGTTCGTGTCAGGGGCGCTCGCGGCCGCGCAACTCGCGACCGAGACGGACGATGTCGAACGCGCGGCGCGCTTCTACCTGGCCGCCACGCAACGCGTCCCGAGCAACGAAGACGCGGCGTGCGGCCTGATGCGCTGCTATGCGTCTGTTGGCAACACCGGGGGCGTGGTCAAGGTGTACCGCGTGTTGTCGGAGGCGCTGCAGAGCGAGCTCGGTCCGCGCATGGGGCCAGCTAGGGAGACGCGCGCGCTCTTGAAGGAGCTGACCTCGGGGGCCGCCGTTGGCTAGCGTCCGCACGGTAGCGCCCGTCCTCGGGTGGGAGCGAGTCTGGCCGGCGGCCGGCACCGCCTGGACGATCGCAGCCGTTTCCCTCGCGGCGGCTGCAGCAATCGTGGCTGCGGCAGGGGGAGGACGCGCGCCGATCGTGGTGGCGGTGATCGGCGTGTCCGCCGCGGTACTGGCGATGCTCGGCGTCATCGACGCCCGAACGCGGACGGTCCCGAACCGCCTCGTCTATCCAGCGCTGGGCGTAGCGCTCGCGGTGGCGCTGATCGATCCAGCGCGATCGTTCGGTGGTGCGCTCGCGGCTGCGGCATTCGCGGGTGGCCTGTACGCCGTGGCGTTCTACGTGAAGCCCAGTGCTCTCTTCAGGGGGACGCTTGCCGTCCCAGCGCCCCGCCGCGGCTCCGCCGACGATGTGAAGTGGGGCGGCGCGGCCGGTGCGATCGCGCTGCTTGTGGCAGCGCTGGCGCAGCCGGAGCAGTCCGCGGCCGGCGCATTCGCGGCGGCGGCCATCGCCGGCTGCCCGTTCCTGCCGTACTTCCTCGTCGACGGATGGGGCATCCATGACAAGACGCCCGTCACGGCTGCCGTGCGCGGCATGGGTGGGGGAGATGTGAAGCTCGCCGCATTGCTCGGCACGCTCGCGGGCGCTCCCGCCGTGCTCTCGGTGCTGCCCGTGGCTGTGTTTGGCGGTGCGGTTGCGGCGCTGACGCTCGTGTTTGTCCGGTGCGGCGGTACCGCGATCCCGTATGGGCCATTCTTGGCCGCTGGCGCGGTGCTCGCGATTTTGTGAGAGTTCAGGAGCGGGAGTAACGCTGTTCGCTGGAATGAACTAACAGTATGTCCGTTCGTTTCTGCGTAACGAGGACTCTGCGGCCGTCATTCGTTTCCGTTCGTGTTCGCGCTCACTCGATAAGTGACGGACGGGGAGATGAGGCAGGCTCCATCTCCAGTAGCCCATACCCAAGGCCTTCTACTTCCCCATCCAATCGAGACCGGATGGAGAGCGCATGCCGTCGGCTGGAGAGCTGCCGCAGTCGCGTGAATGCGGCGCGACACTGTTGCACACCGCAGTTGTGCTTCGTACACGATCGCCCCACTCAATGCTGTTTCGTCCTGTCGCGTCCCCTATTCGTCCCGGTCGGTCCCAATGGTCATGTCGAAGTGGGCGCACATTCGCGCATGCGGTCATCGGCATGACCGTTCACGTGTAATGAATGATGCGCCACCGACCGTTAAATGCGTTGTCTCATTGGTTCAGTGCGCGGTCCCCGAACCGGGTCGGGCTGCGATGGCTCCCATGGGAGATTCAGGCTCCGAGACCCTGGGAGGGCTGAATTCGTTCATGAGACGCAATCCTAGCGATCGCATCTCGAAGGGAGGCAATGAGGTCTTTGGGAGACTGGAGGGCGTCGAGGTCGATCCGAACAATCGTCACGTCAAAAGGCTGCTCGGTCAACGGGCTCGCTACTTCCCAATTTTCGAGATCGACCAATGGCGAGCGGGTGCGCTGGACCTTCGGCTGCACAAGCAGCGCGTTAGTGGTTCCGAGGGCGAGTGCGTCGGAGATCACTTGGTAGAAACTGTCGATTGGGAGGCCGTTTCTGTCGGAGCCGGTTACGCCCGCGATCTCGCCCCGGCCAATGTACTTCGAGTCACTGACCAACAGAGCTTGGCCACTGTGATCGAAGAACGCGTCGTCTGGCTTTGATGTACGGGTAGCCGAGCCGAATCCGGGCCCGCGCCTGTGGGCGAAAGTGAGGCTGTGCTGTCGCAGATGACGAACAGGAAGGTCCCGAACGCCCCATCGGAAGAGCGCCGAGACGGCTCCCTGGAATGCAAGATGCGTTAGAACTGCGAAGGATGCCGTGCGCCCTGCACGATACCGATCGCGACCGGGAGCGGGACTGCCTCGCCGCTGTGCCGCGATTTGAAGAGCAACGTCAACCGCTTCGCGGTAGGCCGACTGACTCGCGGGAAGGGTCTCAAGACGAGGGAGAACGCCATTCGGATCGAACCTTCCATTTGGTAAGCGCTCCGCCAACTGGGCTAGAGAAGAGCGAACGGCAGGCATCCGACATTGGATGGTGAGGAACCTGCATGCCCAGGCGAGCAGATGCGCCGTAGCATTGTCGGTCGTCAACTTGCTGAAGGATGATGGAAAGAGATGTCGTCGTTCGGGTGGAGCGAGGATATGACGCGCAACCAGCGGACGCCCTTTGGCTGCTGTCGTTGCTAGTTCTTGGCGCTCGAACAGTACGAGCGGGTGCGCGTTGAGAGCAGTCTTCAGGACGTGACTGAAATGCGCACCAACCAGATCGGCCAGACCGAAGCTGGAGAGACTCGCGTCTACCGTCCCTGACACGAACTCGACGCTGGCTGGCTCAAACCGGATTCCAAGTCCAACAAGGGCGAGCAGCCCCGGCACCCATTCGCCAGAAGAGACGAACTTGGGCCTGACATGGAACGACGCCCCGCCCAGGTTGAGAACGCCGCTGACTCCGGAAAATCGGATTGTCCGACGGACGACATCGACCTCAATTGGGAGTGCCTCGCTCCTCCGAAAGCGCGTTAGCTGACGGTTCGCGAAAGCGGCGCTCTTCGCAACCGCAAAGAGCTGCCGATCGTTCAGATCGAGACTGGACGCTCGCTCTTCGGCTACGTGATGTACAGGGAGTGTATTCACGTTACTCGGTTTCGGGGTCCTCGAGGGTCGGCTCGTCGGCGGTCGGCAGAGGCCACGTTTCGGCCGGACTGATACCAGCGACTCGTTTCAGGACGTCGATGCTTTCTTCAATGTCGGCGTTCGGAAATGCGAGCGGTTCGAGCCATAACTCCGCACCCGCACCGAAGTTTTCGTCTGCGCGCCCCGTTCCCTCGTGGCTACGGAAGAGTCGATTCTCGTTGCTTTCGCCGCCAAGCAATTCGCGCAGCACCTCCGGTTGATCGCGGAACAGCTCCACCAATTGGGGCATGACGCGCTCGCCGAAGGCTGAAGCAAGGCGACGAGCCCGCAACGTGCTTCCAATTCCAGATTCGAAGACAGGCAAGAGGTATGCGTGACCGAGCCGGAAGTCAGGCCCCCGGAACGCGCCGATGTAGTCATTGATTCGCTCTAGGAGGCTGAACGTTGTTCGAAACAGGCGTCCCCATTCCTCACGATCGGGGTCAGTCGTCAAAGTGAGGTTGATCTCCTGATACTTCCGCCTGAGAAATTCCATGTCGGGTGGCACTTCGATGATTCGAAAACGCCGCCGCAGTGCGGAATCGAGAGGGGCGACTGCGCGATCTACCGAGTTCATTGAAGCCAGGACAAACAGATTCCGAGGGAGCCTCAACCGCCCGTCATGTACTGACGCGGACTCGCGGGGAGGGTAAGGGAGATGGGCTTCGAGTGATTCTCGCTTGTCGAGTTCCAGAAGCGTGATCACCTCTCCGAAGATTTCGGCGGTGTTCCCTCGGTTCACTTCGTCGATTAGCAGGAGGGCGGCGCCTTCAAAGGCAGCGTCAGCGAGCTCGATTAGCGGCCCGACTGCGACCTCGTAGGAAAGTAATCCCTGCTCGTTTATCAAAGGGCGCAAACCTGCAACGAAGGCCTCATACGTCGACGACTGATGGAAGACGACGAAATCGGTCTTCCGTTTGTTCAGAGGGACTTCGGGAACGAGTAGCCGTTCGGCCTCAGCCTGCTTGAATGGCTGTGAAAGATTGTCCGGATCGAAAAGTACCGGAGCTACACCTTCGGTAAACGCTCGGCGTACTTCTTGCAGGAGCCACGTCTTTCCGGTCCCCGGAGGGCCGTAGATGATGACGTTTCGCTCCGCTTGGAGTGCCTCAATGATCCGCGCTTTGAGAGGGTCATCGAGTACGACGCGGCCTTCACTACGTAGGTCGATAAAGCCGCTGGAGCCACGTTCGACTTGCGCGCGAAGTCGGGCGGCTAAGGCCTCCGGTACGTTTGTGAGATCGGAGACGTAGCGAGCATGGATGTTGCCGTCTTCATCGCGCAGCAGAAAGATGAAGGCTTGCTCCTCAGGGGGGCGCTGCGCTCGGACGGGGGCGGTCCACGGGTTCAGTCCGCTCTCACGCTGTCGGTCGAACTTGATCTCGCCGTCGCGTTTGCCACCCATCCGTCGGATCTCGAGCGTCTGCGCAGGGAACAATGCTTCCTGTCCGGGCACCGCCGAGATCGACACCGTGATAATCGAACTCCCCACCGGACCTTCCATAGTCCAAGCCGTCGACGGGCCGGCAAGGTCGATAAGGATCTGGCCGACGCTCTTAGACAGTGCTAGGTGCCCATGCCCCTCGTTAACGGGAGCATTCTGCAGTACGTCCAGGTCTGTCTTTAGCATCCTCTTGAAAACGATGATTTCGACGCGCTTGTCTGCCATGAGCCGCCCTACTGAGAACTAGCCGCCGGTGGGAAAACGACGCTTGAGTTCGTCATAGAACTCATTCGCCGAAAGCGGGACGAGCGCGCCTCGGAGAAGACATTGAGCGACGACGAAGTCGAATAGCATCTCCGGCTGGCGCGCGCGCGCATCGCCGTCTCCCATCTCTCGGCGACGTTCAGCGACCAGCCTCCAGACCTCGTCGACCTCGATCGGGTGGGCGTCACCATCGTCGGGTGCAGATGTTCCCTTCCTACACAGAATCACAAGGTCGTGCTTCGCCGCTCCGGGCCGGATGTCGCCGAGGATCGTGGTTGTACCTTTGTCGAGCAGCAAGATCCGTTCCACGACCAGGCCGGTGGCAGCGATGACCCGCTGGATGACATTCCAAACATCGGCGGAAGCGTTGTGGAATTCGACAGCGGCGCGAGCGTCGGTCTTGAGCACGCGAAAGATCTCTTGGAAGCCTTCGCGCAACAGGCCCTCGTAACGATCGGCACCCTCCTGCTTGCTGGGATCGATGACGGCCTCAAGACTGGGGTCAGTCCGAACTCCGATCCATGATTCGAGGGCGAGGTTCATCTCGCTGTAGATGATGTTCGCGCCGAACGGTGGGTCGGTGTAGACGAAATCAATCGCGGAGTCTGGAATCGCCGAGAGGTCCGTGGCTGACTGGACCGAAACAATTGCCGAACCTGCCCAGTCCCTCTTCGCCTCTTCAGCTGCCGCTAGGCGGGACAATTTCCGTCGCAAAACCTCGAATGGGTTCTTCTCCATCCGGACGATCGGCATGTAGAAGTTGCCCGACATCCCCCCGCCACCCCCGAAATACCCCTGCCGCTCAGAGACGGTTGTGAAGATGCTAGTCAACGTTGCCATCGCGAGCTGACGTGTCGAGGCGTGCGCTTCGCTTGTCACCGCGTGCCAGAGGTCAGCAAAGATGACGAGGTTACGCTCACTCAAGAAGCGAGAGACGTCGGTGATCCCTTTGTCGCCCAATTGGGCGAGCTGCGCCGAGTAACCCTGCGGGTCGATCCGGTCGGTTGGATACCAATGCTCGGGCGATAATTCGGAAGCGCGCTGTGCGAGCTCGGTATCGAATACAGACGCGGGCCGATTGTGCCGATGCCGCCCAACAGAGCTGCGTACCCAAACCAATTGCTTAGCTTTCCGGCCATCGTGCATGACGCGCTGGATGCGCCTGACGGTGAGCTCCGATGTGCAGTTGGGGCACGGGAATGTCTTACGCGTCTCAACTTTGTTGCCGTGATGGATAACGCCGGAGGGGAAGAAGGGGAACTCGGAATCACAGTCGGGGCAAGTGAAGACGTCGGACCAAACGAAATAGTCAACGGTAGATCGCTGCCCACGCTCTTCAGATTCGTACAGCCAGCCCCATCGCTCCTCGGCGCGAGTCAGTGCCGCGTTGAGGAGGTCAATTGCCTTGGCCGCGTCGTGGCGCGTCACATTGACGCCCGCGATGAATGAGGCGATCGGCGACAAGTCGATTAGTACCGCGTGCCGGCCAGTTTGCCGAGCAGCGACACCCGTCATGCCGGAGCCGCAGAACGGGTCGAGTACTAGATCGCCTGGTTGGGTGTAGTGCTCGATGAGCGTGCGGATGGCGCTGGGGGGAACCTTCGTGTGGTACGGGTGGAACCAGTAGACGTCGTCTCTTGAGGCGTCGAGGATGTCGATCGACGACGCAGGAAGAGGACGAGCGGCAGGAACTCTGTCGTTCTGGCGGTCCTCGACGAATTCCGTTAGGAATGGATTTGCGCTGAGTGTCACCCCCGGCGGGGTCGACGCTGCTTGGAGGCGACGAACTGCGTCAGCAGGTAGGACTCGCGCCAACGCGACCCGGTATCGCTTCTCGTAGTCCTTCAGGAGTGAGGGTCGTGCGAGCCCGTCAAAAGGGTCAACGCACTCGCTTGTCCCGACCCCGAAGAGACTGACCTGAACCACGCTCGACTCCTCGTCGGAGCTGCTTTAGCAATTCGACGGACTGGGGAGTGCGCCAGAAACATGCTAGGCGTGGCGCTCAGAGCCTACTTGGTTCTGCTTCTGGTTGCCATGGCCTCTCCCTTACTGCTTTCGCATGAGGCGATAACGCTTCGGGGCCAAGGCGAGTTCACGCGCGACCGAGCGGGACAGTTGCCGGGCGCAAGGGGCCCCTATGGATTTCGAGGAACCTATTCGCCTAGAGGGCACCGAGGCCGACTCTACCCCGATCCGGATAGCACGGGCGATCTCGCGTATGCGGTATCGTTACGTCTCGGCGCCTAAATGACACGTGTGTTCGGAACTGTGATGCCGGATTTCTTCGAGCAGCCCATCCTCAACGCTCCGTACGAATACCCCGGCCAGCACTGGGAACTCGATGCGGCCGGACAACCTACGAATGCCATCGTTGGGGCTCGGCGGTTCGCCGCCTTCATTACGCCTATCCCGAAGCCGAAGCGACAGGGACGGGCGGGGCAGACGCGGATGGTCCTTGGCGACCCCGCGGGCGTCTCCACCGAGCGTCAGGAGTACGACCCGAACCCGGTCATCAACGAGCTCCGCACACGCCTGGATCGCTGGCGGGCGCTTCCCGACGCGCAGTGGGGCGTCACGCCGGAGACCGCCCGTCTACTGAAGCATTGGCGCCACCACCAGTTCGCGGGCGCCCGTCCGTTCTTCTGCCAGGTCGAAGCAGCTGAAACGGTGATCTGGCTGACCGAGGTCGCCCCGGGACTTGGTCGGGAGGGCCAACGCTTCCTCGAGCATCTAGAGACGACGAACAACGACGCGAACCCAGGGCTGGCGCGCCTCGCGTTGAAGCTCGCGACAGGCGCCGGGAAGACCACGGTGATGGCGATGCTCATCGCATGGCAGACGGTGAATGCCGTGCGGCGGCCGACAAGCCGTCGCTACACTCGCGGGTTCCTTGTTATCACGCCGGGGATCACGATCCGCGACCGGCTGCGGGTGCTGCAGCCGAATGATCCCGACTCCTACTACCGAACGCGCGACCTCGTGCCAGTCGACATGCTGCCCGACCTTGAGCGGGCGAAAATCGTGATCACTAACTACCACGCATTCAAGCTGCGCGAGACGGTCGAGGTCGCGCGCGGCACCCGCGCGCTCATCGAAGGGTGGCACGGCGACTCGATGCAGACGCTCGAGACCGAAGGGCAGATGCTCCGGCGGGTGATGCCCGAGCTGATGAGCATCAAGAACCTCATGGTGATCAACGACGAGGCACACCACTGCTATCGCGAGCGCCCGCCCCGCGAAGACGAGGAGGATCCGGACGCCGACCTGCGCGGCGAGGACCGTGCCGAGGCGGAGGAGAACAAAGAGGCCGCCAGGCTCTGGATCTCCGGCATCGAAGCGGTAACGGAGCGCCTGGGTGTGACCCGGGTCGTCGACCTCTCGGCGACGCCCTTCTTTCTGCGCGGCTCTGGTTATGCTGAGGGCACCCTGTTCCCTTGGACGATGTCTGACTTCTCGCTCATGGACGCGATCGAATGCGGGATCGTGAAACTCCCTCGTGTCCCCGTGGCGCAAAACCTACCTTCGCAGGACGAGATGCCGATGTTCCGCAACCTGTGGGAGCACATCCGCCACGACATGCCACGCCAGGGGCGCGGGAAGGCCGGCGACCTCGACCCGATGAGCCTGCCGACGCCGCTGAAGACGGCGCTCGAGGCGCTCTACGGACACTACGCGAAGACCTTCGACCTCTGGCGCGAGCGGCAGATCGAGGTTCCGCCCTGCTTAATCATTGTCTGCCAGAACACCGCGATTTCGGAGCTCGTCTATAAGTACGTCTCTGGCTTCGAGCGGAAGAATGAGGATGGCTCGACCACCCACCAGGCAGGGGCGCTTGGGCTCTTCCGCAACTTCGACGAGTATGGGAACCCGATCGCGCGCCCGCCGACGTTGCTGATCGACAGCAAAGAGCTCGAGTCCGGCGAGAAGCTGGACGACCGCTTTCGCGCCATCGCTGCGGACGAGATCGAGCGCTTCCGGCGCGAGCGCGTCGCGCGTGGCGGCGCGCACGCACACGAGGAAATCACGGATGCCGACCTCCTGCGCGAGGTGATGAACACGGTCGGCAAGCCGGAGCGTCTCGGCAGCGACATTCGCTGCGTCGTCTCCGTCTCGATGCTGACCGAGGGGTGGGACGCGAACACCGTCACGCACATCCTCGGCATTCGCGCGTTTGGAACGCAGCTGCTGTGCGAGCAGGTGATCGGCCGTGCGCTCCGCCGCCAATCGTATGAGTTGAACGATGATGGGCTGTTCAACGTCGAGTACGCCGACATCCTCGGCATACCATTCGATTTCACGGCGAAGCCGGTGGTCGCACCACCGCAGCCGCCGCGCCAGACCGTCCAGGTGCGCGCAGTCTCGCCCGAGCGCGACGAGCTCGAGATCCGTTTCCCCCGCGTCGAGGGCTACCGCGTCGAGCTGCCGGAGGAACGGCTCGAGGCGGCGTTCACGCCGGACTCCGTCTTCGAGCTCACGCCCGAGGTGGTTGGCCCGTCGATCACCCACAACGCCGGGATCATCGGCGAGGGCGTCGACCTGAACCTCGTGCACACGGGCGACCTGCGGATGTCGACGCTGCTCTTCCACCTCACGAAGCGGCTCCTGGAGACGAAGTGGCGTGACCCCGGCGAGGAGCCGAAGCTGCATCTCTTTGGGCAACTGAAACGCATCGCGAAGGAATGGCTGGGCGGCTACCTAGTCTGCAAGGGCGGCACCTACCCCGCCCAGCTGATGTACCCAGAACTCGCGGACGTGGCGTGTGAGCGGATCACCGCCGCGATCACCCGCCACTTCATGGGTGACCGGCCCGTCAAGGCGCTGCTGGACCCGTTCAATCCGACCGCGTCGTCGCGGCATGTGAACTTTACGACCTCGAAGACCGACCGCTGGCAGACTGCGTCCGACCGCTGTCATGTGAACTGGGTGGTCCTCGACAGCGGCTGGGAAGGCGAGTTCTGCCGCGTCGCCGAGGCCCACCCGCGGGTCCGCGCATATGTGAAGAACCACGGCCTCGGTTTCGAGGTGCCGTATCGCCTTCGCGCCGAGAAGCGACACTACCTTCCGGACTTCATCGTCCTCGTCGAGGACGGCCACGGGGAGGATGACCTGCTGCGCCTGGTCGTCGAGATCAAGGGCTACCGCGGCGAGGACGCGAAAGAAAAGAAGGCGACAATGGAGACCTACTGGGTCCCCGGCGTGAACCACCTCGGCATCTACGGGCGCTGGGCCTTCGTCGAGTTCACCGACGTGTACGCGATGCAGATCGACTTCGAGCGCGAGGTCGCGGCGCAGTTCAACCGCGTGATCGAGGACGTGACCGCGCGCCAGCCGGCGTCCGCGGCCGGCGCGTAAGGGGCACCACGCATGGGACGCGCACGTCGAGGTACCA
>JBBDXZ010000126.1:11372-15062 GCA_040902075.1 Gemmatimonadaceae bacterium | reverse complement strand
CGCGTACAGCGTAGTCCATGCATATCCGCCACACCCGGCTTCACAGGGCAGATGCGTCGGACCGTTGACGTATCCGACGTTCGTGGCAATACGGAACCGCTCGCTGGGAGCAAACGCGACGTTCAACCGGCCGCTATAATTGCGCCGATTATTGCGCGGTTCGGCACCCTGTGCGTCGAGCAATCCGCCGCTCGCGTAGTAGTTGAGCAGCGAGCTACCGCCGGTAACCGACAGCTCTGTCTCCTGGTGTTGTCCGTTGCGGAAGATGTCGCACTTTTTCCCCGTGCGAGTCGCGACCGAATCGCCGCAGGCGCCGACCAAGAGTGAATCGAAGTCGAGCGCCACGGCCGCCGCGCCCAGAGTACCATCCGCCTGTCGAGGACGGCCGTAGTTCGTCGGGAAGATGGTCTTCCAGTCCTTCAGATAATTGGCGCCCTGCCGAAAGGTCGCGTTCCACCGCGGTGCGGTGGCCGCCCCCTTTTTCGTGATGATGTTGATGACGCCGTTCGCCGCCTCCGTTCCATATAGCGTCGCGGCGCTTGGGCCTTTCAGCACTTCGATGGACTCGATGTCTTCTGGATTGAAATCGTTGAGACGGGAGATCGAGGATGACCCGAAGGACTGGTTCGCGAATCCGCTCGTCGGATCGTTGTTGACTCGAACGCCGTCGACGTAGAGAAGCGGGTTGTTTCCCAGCGAGAAACTGGCCTGGCCGCGGACGCGAATCTGCGATCCGGACCCGACCTGACCGCTGGCGGGCATGATGACCACGCCCGGCGCGCGTCCGTTGAGGAGGGATTGCATAGAGACGATCGGCGCGGTCGCGACGACGTCCGCCACATTGATCTGGCCGACCGCGTTTCCGAGCTCGCGCTTCTGCGACGCGCCGGGAGTGCCCGTCACGACGACCGCCTCGAGGCTCGTCGGCTGAAGGGCGAGTGTAACGCGTATGTTCTCGTCACCGACACGCGCGGGCGCTCGTGCGACTTTATACCCGATACGGCGCACCTCCAGTGTCACCGTCGTTCCGCTGACGTTCGTCAGCCGGAAACGACCCTGTTCGTCGGTCGGCGCCCGCAGCGTAGTCCCAACGAGCAGCACCTGCGCCCCGGAAATGGGTTCCTGGCTGCCAGCGGCGATCACAGTGCCGGCGATCGCCTGCTGCGCGCTCGCCTGCCGCGGGAGCAGCGCGAGACTACCAAGAAAAATGAACGTTCCCAAGAAGGCGCGTCGCCACGCGCGTGCGCGCGGTGACCAACCACCTTCCCGCGCGGACGTAATGGTACACCAGCTTCTCATACGGGCCTCGAATCATGGAGGGAGAAGTCGGCGACATGGCAGCGGCGCCCTGGCGCCGGCGGGTGGCGCTACTTTACGCGCGGGAACAACGCGCTGCAAGGGCAGCGCGTCGCGACTACAGACTGGCGATCGATCTTGCGATCGATCAACCGCTGACTTAGGGCTTTGGCGCGAAGTCGCCGATGTCGAGCGGGAAATCCACGCGAACGCCCGACGCGCGCAGCTCGGCCACGAGATCCCGCACGATGCCGCGTCCCTGCGCCTCGGTGCCGACGCGACGCGCCACGACCGCGTTCTCGCGATACCACGCGCCGCGATTGGTCATCAAATCGTCGTAGCGCACGCCGGATCCGCTCTTGCTCGAGTGGATGATTCTCCTGTTGCCGGCGTAGAGCGCCACGTGACTGATCGGCTTTCCATTCGACGCGAACATGATGAGATCGCCTGTGCGCAGCGATTTGAAATCCAATCCGACGCGATCGCCCGCCGACGCCTGGGCGCGCGACGTACGCGGCAACTTCACTCCATGCTTCGCGAACACGTACTGCACGTACCCGGAGCAGTCGAAGCCCGTCGTCGGTGACGTTCCGCCCCACTTGTACTTCACGCCGAGATAGCGTTCGGCCGTGGGGAGAACTACCGCCGCGCTTTTCGCCGGCACGAGGACCGGACGCCCGGCCTGAATGACCCTTCCGGTGGTTCTTTGACTGCACGCAGCGGCGACAGGCAGGAGGATCGCCGCGATTCGCGTGACGTTGTGGTGGGACAACACGAGTTGCTTCTCCAGCAGAGACTGCATGCGTGTACACCACAGTACAGCCTGTTGTTTCACGTATCTGGCCGGTAACTTCGCCGCATGATCATGAAACTGTTCGCTGTCACCGCCCTCCTGCTCATCCCGGGCGCGAGCCTCGTGAGCCAAGGCCCGAGCCCCGCCATCGCTCCATCCATCGCGTCGCAGACCGGGATGGTCATCTGCTCGTCGGACGTCGCATGTGACGTCGGCGCCAGGATTCTGGCGAAGGGGGGCAATGCAGTGGACGCCGCGGTGGCGACGGCCTTCGCCATGACGGTGACGTATCCAGCAGCCGGCAATATCGGAGGCGGCGGATTCATGCTGGTGAGCAGCTCGCGCGGAGTGAAGGCCTTCGATTTTCGGGAGCGTGCTCCGCTGAAGTCGACGCCGACCATGTATCTCGACTCGGCGAACACCATCAACCGCAGACTGACCGCGACCGGCCACCTGGCGGTCGGGGTGCCCGGTACCGTGCGCGGGCTCGAGCTGGCGCATCGGAAACAGGGTCGCTTGAAGTGGGCGGAGGTCGTGACCCCTGCCGCGCAACTCGCCGGGAATGGATTCGCCTTGAGTGAAGCACTGGCCAGATCGCTGAATCGAGAGGTCGCGCGCGGCATGACGCCGTACGCGGCATCCGTCGCGGCTTACGGAAAGCCTGGCGGTGGCGACTGGATTGCGGGTGACACGCTGCGACTTCCCGATCTCGCCCGCTCGTTGAACGCGATCGCGCAGGGCGGTGCCGACGCCTTCTATAGAGGATGGATCGCGGACAGCATCGCGGCGGACATGGCGCGCTCGAACGGACTGATCACGAAGAAGGATCTGGCTTCCTACCGCGCGAAGGAGCGCAAGCCGATTCGCGGCAAGTATCGCGGGTACGACGTTCACTCCATGCCGCCGCCAAGCTCCGGGGGCGTGGCGCTGGTACAAATGCTCAACGTGCTCGAGGAGATGAACCTCCGCGCGGCGGACCGGTGGTCTCCGCGAACGCTCCATCTGACGATCGAGGCGATGCGCCTCGCGTTTTACGATCGGGCGCGTCATCTCGGCGACGCCGATTTCGTGCGCGTGCCGGTGAAGCACCTCACCTCGAAGCAATACGCCCGGTTTCTCGCGAAGGAGATCGACACCAACCGCGCGACGAGCAGTCTCACGCTTGCTCCCGATCTCGTCACGATGGCGGGCGCCGAGAGCGAGGAGACGACCCACATCTCGGTCGTGGACGGAAGCGGGATGGGCGTGTCGCTCACGTACACGCTCGAGGGAGGCTTTGGATCGCACGTCGTCGCTCGCGGCACGGGCATTCTGTTGAACAACGAGATGGGCGACTTCAACAAGAAGCCCGGCTTCACGAGCCTCGCCGGCGACATCGGGACGCCCCCGAACATCATCGCCCCCGGCAAGCGGATGCTGAGCTCCATGACACCGACGATCGTGACGAAGGACGGCGGGCTGGTGCTCGTCACGGGGTCGCCGGGCGGGCGGACGATCATCAACACGGTGCTCAACGTCGTGCTCAATGTGCTCGAATACGACATGGATGCGCGGGGGGGGGGGGACGCCCCCCCGCGGCCGGGGGACGGCCGAGTCGGGTT
>JBBDXZ010000126.1:0-11362 GCA_040902075.1 Gemmatimonadaceae bacterium | reverse complement strand
GGGGCGGTAGACGCCCCGCGCTTTCACCACCAATGGCTTCCCGATTCCGTGACATTCGAGGCGCGCGCAATCCCGGATTCCACGATGCCGAACGCGATTGCGGATTCCACGCTCGCCCGGCTTCAGTCGATGGGCCATGCGGTTCGAAAGCGGGGCGAACAAGGAGACGCGCATACGATCCGCTTCGACGCCAAGACGCGTATCGCTCACGGCGCGAACGACGTTCGAAGCGGGGACTCCAAAGTCTCGGTGCCATGACCGCTTGACTCGGGGTGTGTGGCGCGTAGGTTCCTCTCGCGCGGTGATTTCCCCGATTTGACGGGCCGCGCCTCGGATGCGCCAGATGCGCGCACCGACGATACCCGTCTAAGTCGTGGCTGATCGAACGGCCCGCGACGAATGTCGGGGGCCGTTTGTTCTTTTTTGCCCTCACGCGACCAGCCGGAGCACGCATGACCCCGTCCGCAACCGCTTCATCCAAGACACTCCAAAGAATCAAGACCCAACCGACCGGCACGTCGTACGTGTTCACCTCCGAGTCCGTGAGCGAGGGACACCCCGACAAGGTGTGCGACTACATCGCCGACTCGATTCTCGACGCGCATCTCGCGAAGGACCCCAAGAGCCGCGTGGCGTGTGAAGTGCTGGCGAAGAGCGGTGAAGTCGTCCTCGCCGGCGAGATCACCAGCTCAGCCACCGTTGATTTCGAGGCGGTCGCGCGGCAGGCGATTCGAGAAATCGGCTACACGGATCGGTCCGAAACGTTCAACGCCGATGGCGTGAACGTCACACAATTCCTCTCGCGACAGGCGGGTGAGATTGGACAGGGCGTCGACGTCGGGGGTGCCGGCGACCAAGGCATCATGTTCGGCTATGCGACGGACGAGACGCCGGAGTTGATGCCACTCCCGATCCTGCTTGCCCACAAGCTCGCCAGGCGCCTGAGCGAGGTTCGCAAATCGAATCAAGTCTCGTGGCTGCGGCCGGACTCGAAGACCCAAGTGTCCGTCGAGTACGCGGACCACGCACCCGTCGCGGTGCGCACGGTACTCGTCTCGACCTGTCACGCGCCAACCGTCTCGCAGAGTGAGATCAAGACGTATGTCGCGAGCGCGCTGTGTCCCGACGTGCTGGGCTCCTGGTACCACAACGACATCGAAGTGCTCGTGAATCCCACAGGCTCCTTCGTGGCAGGCGGGCCGAGCGCGGACTGCGGTGTCACGGGGCGCAAGATCATCGTCGATTCGTACGGCGGCATGGGACGTCACGGCGGTGGCGCCTTCAGCGGCAAGGATCCGTCCAAGGTCGACCGGTCGGGAGCGTACTTCTGCCGCTTCGTGGCGCGACAGATCGTCAAGCAGGGACTCGCGCGCCGTGCCGAAGTTCAGGTGGGTTACGCGATCGGCCGGCCGGAGCCCGTCTCGGTGCGGGTCGACACGTTCGGCACGGGAGACGCGCGCGCGGCGGAAGAGCAGGTGCGCACATTCGACTTCCGCCCGCGCGCGATCATCGAGCGCCTGGATCTGCTCCGTCCCATCTACAAGCACGCGACGAACTACGGGCACTTCGGACGGCCCGGCCTGAGCTGGGAAGCGTAGGACACAGTTCAGTTCGCGGTCCGGAACGGCGCGTGCGGGGTATTTCTCGCATGCGCCTTTTCTTTCTCGCGGCGGCCGCGCTCCTCACGACGGCTCCGCTTCCAAACCGGCCAAAGACACCGCGGCCCGTCATCATCATCGTCCATGGTCGCGGGCACGTCGACGCCGACAGCGCGGCGCTGCGCCGGGTATGGCAGCGGGACCTGGACTCGGCATTGACGTCGGTCGGTTTGCCGAAGCTCGCGAGCGGGGACGTGCGTCTCGCCTGGTACGCCGATGTGCTGGATCCCGACTTCGAGAGCTCGTGCGTCGTTCCCGACAGCGAGACGGATTCGCTGGGTCTCGTTACGTTCGCGCGCGACTTTCTCGGGAGTCTGGTGAGCACACTGCCGCGAAATGAGTCGCGCGAAGTCCGGGGACTGCTCGGCGATCTGCTGTACGTGCTGGACGCGTCGAGACACTGCGCGGCGGAGCGTCGTATCGGCAACGCCATCGAGACGGCCGCGTCGGAAAACCGCCCGGTCATCGTCGTCGCCTACAGCCTGGGCTCGCTCGTCACATACGGCTACTTGCATGCGCGCGCGTCCGATTCGAGACCATTGCCGGATCTGCATCTCATCACGATTGGATCACCGCTCGGGAATCGCGAGGTGCGCGAGTTGCTGGGTCAAGGCGGAGACTCCTTGAGAGTGCCTCCCAATGTGCGCGCATGGGAGAACGTGTACGACCCGCACGACGGCTTCGCGGCTCCGCTCGAGGGGAGCGCGCCCCGCGCGGTGAGAGATCGTATCACCGAATCTGCGGTCAGCGACGGCGATCCACACCATATCGGACGGTACCTGCGTGATCGCGCGACCGGCGCGGCGATCGGCCGGGCACTCTGCGCGTCAGCCAGGACCGAGCTGGGCGACGCGTGCAGGCGACTCTAGGCGGATGAGGGAGCGGGAAGAGGAGGGGAGGGAGGAAATGATCCGCCGCACGGAAGTTGCCTTCTGTCACGCCGGAGGAATTGTCCATGCGGCGATTGGCCTTGCGAATAGATCAGTTGCCCGCGTGGGCGTTCATCCTCGCAGCTGTGGTCCTGTTCGGAGCGGTGCGCGCAGGTCGGCTCTTTGCCGTCGTGCACCAGAGCCAGGGAGGAATGGAGCTCGGCGGCATCCTGACGTTGGCGGCCTTCCTCGCCGTGCTGATCTTCGCCGTCCGGCGCCGTCAGGTGAGCGCATGGAGGTCCACCGTCCATGTGCTGGGCTCGCTGGTGGCTGGCAACGCCTTCGCGCTCGTTCTGATCTGGCCATTCATACCGAGTAGCTACTCGCTGGCACTCGCGCCTGTTCTTCAGGAGACGGTGTCGGCCGGAGCGACCCTGGCGATCGTCTCCCTGCCAATCGCGATCGCGATGCTATGGCTGTCGCGGCGATTCGGGTCGCACTCGCACCTGACGGAGCGGCGAGATCGCGTGATTCGCGACGTGCTCCGCCGCCGCGCCTCGCGCGGTCAGGACGGAACCGGCGCCTGATCCGCGGCGCGCTCGACGGGAAGACCGGCGGCGCGCCAATCCTTCTTGCCCTCGGCGTACTCGCGCACGTTCGTATAGCCCTGCGCCGCCAGCACACGGGCGGCGTACGGACTGGTCGGTCAATGATCGTCCCAACAATACAGGACGATCTCTGCCGTTCTGTCGGGTACCACCCGCTGTGCGGTCGCCTCGACGTCGTCCGGCGCCATGTGCACGGCACCGGGGAGATGGTGCTTGCGATAGTACGGTAACGGGAGCACCTCGAAGAGCGTGAACGGATCGCCGCGATCGATCTTCAGTCGCAGCTCGTCCCGTGAGATCCGCGCTCGAACGCTCACCGCTTCAAGAGATACACGATGGCCGCTCCGATGGCCGCTCCGATGGCCGCTCCGAGCAGCAGTGGGTTGAGTGGGCTGCCCGCGGCGTGGAACGTGGGAGCATTCGCGAGCCGATCGTCCAGCTCGTCCCGGCCGTGTACGCCGGAGATCGAGATGTGGCTCACCGGGTCGGCAACGATCTCGGAATCTCGGGTAACGACTGCAGTCATGTGGTCCGCCAGGATTGAAAGCTACAGCTTGGTTTCGCAAGGCAGATGCCTAGCTGATGGAGGGGGGAGGGAGGAGGGCAGGTCCTCCCTCCTCCCTCCTCCCTCCTCCCTCAGCCACTCCGTACATTACCCGCATGGCTACCCGAAACCTCGAGCTCGTCCGCGCGCATGCCGCACCGAGGATTCAGCCGCCTCCGGGTGACCGCCTGGAGCGCAACCCGGGGATGCCGTTGGACCTGGACATTGTCCGCGCAATTCGCGTGAACCGCAGCGCCGTCGAGCGCCGCGCGGCAACGATTCCTACCCGACGCACCGTCAAGAAACAGTGGCAAGCCGGGTGGTTGCTCCGCGCAATCACGTTGATGGACCTCACGACGCTTTCGGGCGATGACACGCCGGGCAACGTGCGCCGATTGAGCGCGAAGGCTCGCCGTCCTGTGCGCGACGATCTGCTGGAGGCCCTGGGCGCGGAAGAGCTCGACATCAAGGTCGCCGCCGTGTGCGTCTATCACGCATTGGTCCCGGTGGCGGTCGATTCCCTGAGGGGATCCGGGATTCCGGTGGCCGCCGTGTCGACGGGATTCCCGGCTGGCTTGAGTCCATTCGAGCAGCGCTTGCAGGAAATTCCGGCGTCCGTCGCCGCGGGCGCGAAAGAAATCGACATCGTGATCACCCGCGCGCACGTTCTCACGGGCAACTGGCAAGCTCTGTATGACGAAGTGAAAGCGTTTCGCACCGCGGCCGGGGACGCGCACCTCAAGGCGATCCTCGCCACGGGCGAGCTGGCGACGTTGAACAATGTCGCCCGCGCGAGCGTCGTCGCGATGCAGGCCGGTGCGGACTTCATCAAGACGTCGACCGGCAAGGAAGGCATCAATGCGACGATGCCTTTTGCGCTCGTGATGGCGCGGATGATTCGCGAGTACTACGAGAGCACCGGCTACGCGGTGGGGTTCAAGCCCGCCGGCGGGATTCGGACGGCTAAGGGCTCCCTGGAATACCTCTATCTAATGAAGGAGGAGTTGGGCGACCGGTGGCTGCGGCCGGACTTGTTCCGGTTCGGCGCGAGCGCATTGCTCACCGACATCGAACGCCAACTCGAGCATTTCGTCACGGGACGGTACGCGGCGGCCCATAGACACCCGATGCCGTGAACGGTCAGGGAAGAGGGATTGGGGAAGGGGGAATGGGGCACTTTCCCCGCTTCCTTCCCCTTTCCCGCTGTGGCGGTTGCCCCTTTCCCCGTTCCCTACTTCCCTTTCCCTGAACCGTCATGACCTCCGTTGCCGACATTTTCAGGTCGATGGAGTACGGCCCCGCCCCCGAGGCGGACCAGCCGGCGCGACAATGGCTCGGCAAGTACGAGAAGGTCTTCGGCCACTTCATCAGCGGCGAGTGGACCGAGCCCGGCGAGACCTTCGACGTCATCAATCCGTCGAACCGCGAGCTCCTCGCGCGGGTGACGCAGGGGACGAAGGCCGACGTCGACGCGGCCGTGGCCGCCGCGAAAGCGGCACTGCCCACATGGCAATCGCTCGACGGTCACTCGCGGGCGCGATACCTCTACGCGCTCGCCCGGGGGATCCAGAAGCACTCGCGTCTGTTCGCGGTGGTCGAGAGCATGGACAACGGGAAATCGATTCGCGAAACGCGCGACATCGACATTCCGCTCGTTGCGCGTCACTTCTACCATCACGCTGGCTGGGCCCAGCTGCTCCAGACCGAGTTTCCCGGCTACAAGGGCGTGGGAGTCGTGGGACAGATCATCCCCTGGAACTTCCCGCTGCTGATGCTGGCGTGGAAGATCGCGCCGGCACTGGCGTCGGGATCCACCGTCGTCCTCAAGCCAGCGGAATTCACGCCGCTCACGGCGCTCGTCTTCGCCGAGACGATCCGGGAGATCGGCCTCCCTCCGGGCGTCGTCAACATCGTCACCGGCGACGGACGCACCGGCGCCGCGCTCGTGGATCACCCGGACGTGGACAAGATCGCGTTCACCGGTTCCACCGACGTGGGGAAGATCATTCGCAAAGCCACCGCCGGTTCGGGGAAAAAGCTTTCGCTCGAGCTCGGGGGCAAGTCTCCTTTCATTGTGTATGACGATGCTGACCTGGACAGTGTCGTGGAGGGCGTCGTCGACGCGATCTGGTTTAATCAAGGCCAAGTGTGTTGTGCTGGATCACGGCTCCTCGTGCAAGAAGGGGTCGCTGACCGCCTGATTGAAAAGTTGCGCGCGCGGATGGAGAAGCTGCGCATCGGAGCGCCGCTCGACAAAGCGGTGGACATGGGGGCGATCGTCGCGCCCGTACAGCTCGAGCGCATCCGCAAACTCGTCGAGCAGGGGAAGGAGGAAGGCGCAACGATGTGGCAGCCCTCATGGGCGTGCCCGACAGACGGCTACTTCTATCCTCCGACGTTGTTCACGGATGTAACGCCGTCGAGCATGATCGCGCAGGTCGAGATCTTCGGCCCCGTGCTCGTCGCGATGACGTTCCGCACGCCGGACGAGTCGGTGCAGTTGGCGAACAACACGCAGTATGGCCTTGCCGCCTCCATATGGACCGAGAGCATCAACCTCGCGCTGGACATCGCGCCGAAGCTCAAGAGCGGAGTCGTCTGGATCAATTCGACGAATCTATTCGACGCGTCCGCCGGATTCGGCGGCTACCGCGAGAGCGGTTTCGGCCGAGAGGGAGGACGGGAAGGGATGTGGGAGTACGTGAAGCGGGCCAAGCACTCGCCGCAGCGCTCGCGTCCCGTCACGCGGAGCACCGGCTCTCGCAAGAAACTGGACATCCCGCTCACCGAGACTGCCGAGCAGCGGGCGGGGGGCGCGTCTCCTCCCATCGATCGCACTCCAAAGCTGTTCATCGGCGGAAAGCAGACGCGTCCTGACCAGGGCTATAGCCGTCGCATCGTCGGTCCGGACAACGTGCTCGTGGGAGAAGTTCCAGACGGCAACCGCAAGGATATCCGGAATGCCGTCGAGGCCGCGCACACGGCATGGAAGTCGTGGGGCAAAGCAACGGGCCACTTGCGCGGGCAGATCCTCTACTACATCGCCGAAAATCTCTCGACGCGCGCGGAAGAGTTTGCCGGGCGCCTCTCGGCGATGGATGGCCGGATCAAACGCGAGTCGTCGCGAGAAGTAGACGTGAGCATTCGCCGTCTATTCACGTACGCGGCGTGGGCGGACAAGTGGGACGGCGCCGTGCACGACGTGCCGATCCGTGCCGTCGCGCTCGCGATGAACGAGCCCATTGGCGTCGTCGGGATCGCCGCCTCGGAGGAATTCCCGTTGCTGGGGTTCATCTCGACCGTCGCGCCGGCCATCGCGGCCGGGAACACGGTCGTTGCGATTCCGTCCCAATCGTATCCGCTGGCGGCGACGGATTTCTACAGTGTGCTGGAGACGTCCGACGTTCCCGCCGGCGTGATCAACATCGTGACCGGAGACAAGAACGCGCTCGCCAAGACGCTCGCGGAGCACGACGACGTCGAGAGCATCTGGTATTTCGGCGACCGCGAAGGCGTGAAGGCGGTGGAGCTCGCGTCGGCCAGCAACATGAAACGCACGTGGACGAGCTGGGAGTTCAAGGATCTACTCGACCCGGACGACGGCGAAGGCCGCGAATATCTGCGCGAGGCGACGCAGGTGAAGAACGTCTGGGTGCCATACGGGGAGTAGGTGGTAGGTGGTAGGTGGTAGGTGGTAGGTGGTAGGTGCTAGGTGCTAGGTGCAACGAGCCGAGGTCAGACGTTAGCACCTAGAACCCAGCACCCAGCACCTATCGGTATCCCTCCCGCATCAGCATCGCCGCAGTCTCCAGCGCGTTCGTCGTGCCGTAGTTCCCGTAGCAATTGTTGAAGACGAGATGCACCTCTTCAGTCTGTTCGCTAATGGCTCGGATCATCGGTAGCCATTCCTTGAGCTGCGTTTCGTCATACAGATAGCGGAAGCGTTGGCTCACCTGCGTGACCTTGGCTTCCCAGGTGTCCGTGTTGCGCCCATGGAACCGAACGACAGCGAGCTTCGGTGACGTCGACTCCGCCACGGCCGGCACCGACGATTCGAATCCGGGCGGCGAGTCGACGCACACGAACGCCAGTTCGTTGCGCCGCAGCAGGTCGAGTGTGCGCGGGCGCGTCCGGTCGTCGAACCAGGCTTTGTTCCTGAGCTCGACAGCAGCCCTCCAGCCGTCGAGGCGCGCGCGCGCGTCCTCTATGAGCGCCGCGTTCGCTCGCGAAGGCCCCACCCACCGCGGGTACTGCATCAGGATCGCGCCCATCCGGCCACTCTCACGCAGCGGCTCAAGCGCGGCGAGAAAGGAGACCCACACCGCATCCCGGATCTCGTCCGGCAGCTCCGTCGCGTAGATGCGCGCCTTCCTCGCGAGATCGGCGGGAAGCGCATCACGGATTTCCTTCGGTAAGCGATTCACCTCTGAGGGCTGTCCAGTCATGAGCGCGTGCGCCTTCACGTCGAACCGAAATCCATCGGGCGTGCGCTCGCTCCAGAGCTCGGCCATGCGTCGCGCGGGAATCGCGTAGTACGTCGAGTCCACTTCGACGATGGGAAATCGGGACGCATAGTACCGCAGTCGAGCCTCCGGTCTGGTCACGCCGTCCGGGTAGAAGACGCCGGGAGCGGTCATGCTGGGGTCCGTCCAACTCGCGACTCCGATGAACACCCGGGCACCGCTCGGGGCCGCGAGCTCGGGGACCGTCTGGCATTCGACCGCCGCGGACCGCGCCGCTCCGGTGGCCGTCCCGGGGTCGTGAAGGGCATCGATCACGGCGGAACAATACGCGAAACCGCTGTGTAAGACGAAGCGTAGGCACAGAAAGGAGCCCACATGGCTACGTATACATTCTCACTCAGCACATCCGAAGAGGCGCGTCAGGCGGGGCTCATCCAGAGCACCACCTTCGATGAAGCGCTGCGCTTGGTGGGCGAGCGAATGACCGTCAGTCAGGGCGACACGCTCGAGATAGGCGTGAAGGGATTTCCGCCCGCGCGCTACGAGTGCGTGGAATCCCTCCTCGACGGGACCGTGTTCTGGCAGCCCGCGTCGGCGCAACTAGCGGCTTGATGTCATCCTGAGGAGCGCAAGCAACGAAGGATCTCCTCTCATTGGAGCAGATTCTTCGCTTCGCGTCAGTTGGCCTTGCGAAGCTCCAGCCTGCCGTTGCCGCTCGACATCCGAATTCTGCGTCCGCCCTCGCCGATGGTGCCGCGAATGTGACGCGGGTTGAGCCGGCCGAGCACTTTGATCTCGAAGTCCGACTGGAAATCACCGTGGCCGGTGCTGGCGTCGATCTCGCCGTTGAAGTTGCTCGGGAGGGCGACGGTCACGCTGCCATTGCCGGTCACGAACTGCATGTCGGATGATCCCG
The DNA here is from genome assembly GCA_040902075.1 of Gemmatimonadaceae bacterium. Taxonomy (GTDB): domain Bacteria; phylum Gemmatimonadota; class Gemmatimonadetes; order Gemmatimonadales; family Gemmatimonadaceae; genus DASPMP01. Next base: position 2,304 of record JBBDXZ010000126.1, on the reverse strand, counting down.
TGAGCGTCTTCATGCGCACGTCGATCTCGCCGTTGCCGGTGCGGGCCGTCACCGGGCCCGTGGACGTCAGCACGTAGACACGTCCATTGCCGGTGGTCGCGCGGACGGGACCCGTCGCGCCATCGATCTCCAGCTCACCGTTGCCGGTCGTGACGTCCACTTCACCGGCGGTGAGTCTGACACGCACGTCGCCATTGCCAGAGCGGATTTCGACGTCATTGCTCGCCTTGTCCACGGTGACGTCGCCGTTGCCGGTGTTGGCGGCGAGCCGCACGCCTTTCGGAAGCAGCACGGTCAGGCGAGACGACGGTGGACCCTCATCCCAATCCCAACCGCCGCGGCGGCTGCTGTCGCACGCGTTGCGGCCGCGCCAGACGCCGCAAATCGTGACGCCGTTCGCGTCGTTCTGAATCTGGAAGGACAGTTCGCTGCTGCGTCTATTGCGGCGATCGGCCCGAAGCTCGACGCGGTCGCTGGTGCTTTCGCGCACGTCGATCGGCCCGTTGTAATGACGGATGCCCAGGGTCGAGCCGGCAGCGAGCCGGCCGGACCAAGTGAAGAGGTCGCCTGTTACCTCCTGTGCCCCTGCTAGTGCAGGGACAAAGGCGATCGCGACGAAGAGATTACGGGAGAAGGACATAGGCTCGAATTGGGACGCTTGTATGACATCGCCAATCCAAGCTTGGTTTGAATCCCCGAGCAACGCAACAGAAGCGGTCCTTTAGGGCCCCCGTTCCTGCTCGAGGAGCTGCTTTTTGCGCTCGAGACCCCAGCGGTAACCCCCGAGATCTCCGTCTTCCCGGATCACCCGGTGACAGGGGACGACGAGCGCTACCGGATTCGCGGCGCACGCCCGGGCAACAGCCCGAACGGCGGTCGGCTGACCGATCCGCTTCGCCACCTCGCTGTACGAAAGCGTCGTTCCTCTCGGTATTTGTTGGAGCGCGTTCCAGACGCGCCACTGGAATGCGGTGCCTTGGGCATCGAGCGGGATCGTGCCATTTGACCGATCTGCCCCACCATCGAGGCTTTTGACGATCGCCGAAATCCATTCGTGGATGGTTGCGCCCGCGGGATGGATCTCGGCCTCCGGAAAATCGGCGCGGAATCCGCGCTCGAGGGCGCGATCATCGTCACCGATCGCCACCGCGCACACCCCGTGTTCGGTGTAGGCGACCAACAATCGTCCCAGTGGCGAGTCGACGATGCTGAACTGAATGCGCTGGCCCGCGCCGCCCTTTCGAACGGTTGCAGGCGTCATCCCCATCGAGCGTTCGTATACGCGACTGCTGGACCCAAACCCGGCCTCGTACGTTGCACGACTCACGGTGTCCCCCCGGCGCAGGCGGCTCGCCAACCGGCGGCGGCGTTCCGCGTCTCGATACTCACGTGGTGAAATTCCAAGAGCGCGCTTGAACGCGCGCTGGAGGTGAAACGCGCTCACGCCGACTTCGCGCGCCAACGTCGCGAGCGTCACCGGTTCGTCTGCGTGCTCCGTTAGGTACGCGGAGGCGCGGGCGACCGCGCGATCGATGCTTCGGCCCTCGGCGCTCGTCGGGTTGCACCGTTTGCACGCGCGATACCCCGCGCGCTCGGCGTCGGCTGGCGATCCGAAGAATTCCACCCGCGCGCGAGTCGGGCGCCGCGACGAGCACGAGGGCCGGCAAAAGATCCGCGTCGAGCTCACGGCGTAGACGAACCGTCCGTCGAAACGGCGGTCGCGCAGCTGCACGGCGCGCCAGGCGGTCGTGCGGTCGGGAAGGGCGGAGTTCATGGCACTGAAGCTATGGGTGGGACGCCGGCGTGCTATCCGGGGATTGCGGTCAAAGTGGGAAGTGGGAAGTGGGAAGTGGAACGTCGCAAACTTTCCCCCTCCCCACTCCCCACTTCCCACTCTCAGGTCAGACGTTCTTCATCGCGCCAATCAGGTTCGTGAGCGACGACTTGGCGTCCCCGAAGAGCATGCTCGTCTGGGGCTCGTAGAACAGCTCGTTCTCGACCCCCGCGAATCCCGCCGCCATGCTCCGCTTCAGGACGATGACGCTCCGCGCTTTGTCCGCGTCGAGAATCGGCATGCCGTAAATCGGCGACGACTTGTCGGTGCGCGCGGCGGGATTCACGACGTCGTTCGCGCCGATGACCAACACGACGTCCGTGCGCTCGAACTCGCCGTTGACCTCGTCCATGTTGTAGAGCTTGTCGTACGGGATGTTGGCTTCGGCGAGCAGCACGTTCATGTGTCCCGGCAAACGGCCGGCGACCGGATGGATCGCGTACTTCACCTCACCGCCGCGGCGCTCGACG
>JBBDXZ010000125.1:0-15074 GCA_040902075.1 Gemmatimonadaceae bacterium | reverse complement strand
CGTTCGTGGCAAGACCCGCATCGGGGACTACACCCCGCTGCACATCGCAGCCAAAAGCGGCAACAGGGCCATCGTGAGCGCGCTCCTGAAGGCGGGGAGCGACGCGAACGCCGTCAGCTCCTCGGGCGCGACCGCGCTGCATTTCGCCGCCGCGGCGGGCGACCCTGGAATCGTGAAGGCGCTCCTCGACCGCGGCGTGACCGTGAATGCGCGCGAGACGGAGTGGGGACAGACGCCGCTGGTGTTCGCGGCCGCTTTCGGCCGCGCCGAGGCGATTCGGGTGTTGCTGAAAGGCGGCGCGGATCCGTCGATTCACACAAAGGCGGTCAACTTGACCGAGCAGGCCGCGGCGGATCAGGCGGCCGCCCGCAAGCGGAACGCGGTGCTCGTCTCTTTCGAACCGGAGAAACACCGCGACACGGTGAAGACGGCGCCCTCGATGGCCTCGGCGCCATCGGCGCCATCGGCGGTTCCCGCAGGTTTGGTGGTAGGGCCGCAGCCCGCGGACACCGCTCGTGGCGGCCGTCCAGGAGGCCCGCCAGCGCCAACGCCCAAGGGGCCGTTTACGCCGACGCAGATTCAGGCGGCGATCGACTCCGGCCGGCTGGTGCTCACGACGGCGCAGGCTGCGAAAGGACCCGTCAGAGAAGAAGTCGATACGATCAACGGGGGCGTCGCCGGGTTCGCGGGCTCAGTGGGTGGAGTCGGCGGCCTCACCGCGCTGCACCACGCCGTGCGGCAGGGTCATCATGACGCCGTCGTCGCGCTGCTCGACGGTGGCGCCGACGTCAATGACTCGAGCAAGGTGGACAAGACCACGCCGCTGTTGATGGCGGCGATCAACGGGCAGTTCGATGTCGCCATGACGCTGATCGCGCGCGGCGCGAACGCGAATCTCGCCAGTACGGCGGGAGCAACGCCGCTCTACGCAGTCATCAACACGCAATGGCGCCCACGATCGCGGTTCCCACAGCCGCACGCGGTGGAATTCCAGAAGACGACGCATCTCGAGGTCATGGAAGCGCTGCTCAAGGCCGGCGCGCAACCGAACGTCCGGATCAAGACGCATCTCTGGTACTTCGCCTACAACAACTGTGGCAGCGGCAACTGCGGCCTCGAGAACCTCGAGGGCACCACGGCATTCTGGCGTGCGGCGTACTCGGTGGACGTCGACGCGATGCGCATGCTGGTCAAGCACGGCGCGGACCCGAACATCCCCTCACAGCGCGCCCCGCAACCGCCGAACGCTCGCGGTGGTGAAGGCGGTGGCGGCCGCGGCCGCCAACAGACGCCGGCTCCGCCGCTCGACCCGGCGATCGATTCGGCGGCGAAAGCAGTGCCGCCGGGCATCGGGGTGTATCCGGTGCACGCGGCCGCTGGTGTCGGCTACGGCAACGGCTTCGCCGGCAACTCGCACCGCCATGCGCCCGATGGGTGGCTCCCAGCGATGAAGTACCTGGTCGAGGAGCTGAAGGCCGACGTCAACCAGCGCGACGCGAACGGAATGACGCCGCTGCACCACGCCGCGTCGCGGGGCGACAACGAGATGATTCTCTATCTCGTGTCCAAGGGTGCTGAGGTGAAAGCGGTATCGCGCAGAGGACAGACCACGGTGGACCTGGCCAACGGTCCGGTGCAGCGCCTGCGCCCGTTCCCCGAGACGATTGCCCTCTTGGAGAAGCTCGGAGCAAAGAACAGCCACCGCTGCGTGTCGTGCTAGCGAAGCGGGGAATAGGGAAGAGGGAATAGGGAATAGGGCAACTACAGCTGCGGGAATGGGAAAGGGAAGGGGAGCAGGAGTTCCGCGCTCTCTTTCCCCGACTTGATTATAGTCTTAGCATCAGACTATAATTAGCGCGTGACCCTATCCGAGCTCGCGCTCCTCGTCGGCGCCGACTCCAAGTGGCTGCTCAATGCCGCGGCCGTCCTGCCGATGCCGAGGCGGTACACCCTGGCCCTCGCTCGGCGCCTCACACTCGCCAGGGCGCTGCAGAGCGACCTGGGCGTGCCACTGCCGCGAGCCTACGCGATGGCAGGCGAGGCGCTGCGCCGTTACGTCGGTGACGCCACGCCAGTGACGCTCGCGCAGAGCGGCGCCGGGACCGTCGAGGTGAGAATCGACGTGCACCGAGAGCTGTCCGCGCTGAGCGTGCGGATGTCGCAACTCCAGACCATGTACGCCCCACGGCGACGGGGGCCGCGCCCCTCCGCGCGACGCGATCCACTGCGCGCGGCTTCTGACTACGGACTCGATCTCTCGCTCCTGCGGGCCAACCTCGGCCGGACACCGACAGAGCGCCTCAGGCAGTTGGACGGCATGGCGCAGTTCGCTCGGCGTGTCCGTCGTCCCCGCTGATCGGGCCTAGAGCGTGTTCGAAGAGATTCTCGCGGCGCTCGTCGCCCAAGGGGTGCGCTTCGTGGTGATCGGCGGAATTGCCGCCACGATCCATGGTTCGGCTCGATTCACCAACGACATCGACATCTGCTACGATACCGGGCCGGACAATCTGGAGCGTTTGGTGCGACTGCTCGCGGGTTGGCACGCCTACCTTCGCGGTGTGGAGCCTGGCCTTCCTTTCGTACTGGACGTTCGCGCCCTGCGCACGACTCCGATCATGACGCTGACGACCGATGTCGGCGCGATCGATCTGCTCGACCGGGTGCCTGGCGTGGGAGACTATACTGCCGCGGTGGCGGTCTCGGAGCTGGTGCGCATCGGTAGGGTGGAGTTTCGTGCGCTCAGGCTCGAGTCGCTCATCGCATCGAAACGCGCCGTCCGGCGTCCAAGGGACATCGAACACCTGATCGAGCTGGAGGCACTGCTGGCGCTGAGAAAGCGTGAGAAGAACCGAAGCTAACGGACGTCCCGCTCTTTGTCTGCCCGGCGAGACTATCTGAACTCGCGCACAGCCGCGACATTCTCCCAAGCCCCTAGCCTCTAGCCCAAGCCAACATGCCAACAGCATTTCGATATCTCGTCGCACTTTGCGCCGTCGCCACCCCGTGCATGGCGCAGCAGCCCACGCCCGCCGCGGCGGCCAAGCAGGTCGTCACCGTTCCCGGCACCAATCTCTCATCCACGCTCTCGCAAGGCATCCGCGTCGGTGACATGCTGTACGCGTCCGGCCAGCTCGGAATGCGGCGCGATGCGCCCGACAGCACCATCGAGGGCCAGACCCGCCAGGCGCTCGAGAACACCAAGGCCATCCTCGAAGCGGGCGGCACCGGCATGGCGAACGTCGTGAAGTGCACCGTCTTCCTCGTGAACGCGGCCGACTTCCAGCCAATGAATCGCGTGTACCGCGAATACTTTCCCAAAGATCCGCCGGCGCGTTCGACGGTCGTCGTCGCGGCGCTCGTCTCGGCCAGCGCGAAAGTGGAAATTGAATGCATGGCCGCCATCCCACGATGATCGTCCCGAGCTGCTTCGATGATCGTTCACGTCCTCGACGGAACGTACGAGTTGTTCCGCCATTTCTACGGTCTGCGCCGATTCACGAAGGGCGCAGATCCGCCGTTCGGCGCCGTGATCGGGGTATTGCGGACCGTATTGCAGATGCTCGAAACGGGGGCGACACACGTCGGCGTCGCCACCGATCATGTGATCGAGTCGTTCCGCAACGATCTCTGGCCTGACTACAAGACAGGCGATGGGATCGAGCCGGCACTGTGGGCGCAATTCCACCCGCTCGAAGACGCGCTGGCCGCCATGGGCGTGGCGGTGTGGCCGATGGTCGAGCTGGAAGCGGACGACGGGCTGGCCTCGGCGGCTCACATCGCCGCCGAAGATGAGCGCGTCGAGAGAGTGTGCATCTGGACGCCCGATAAGGACCTGGGGCAGTGCGTCCGCGGTGACCGTGTCGTGCAGGTGGACCGCAAAGGGCTGAAGATCCGCACGGCCGACGTGGTGCGCGAGAAGTTCGGCGTCGAGCCGGCGTTGATCCCCGACTACCTCGCGCTCGTCGGCGACGCCGCGGACGGATATCCAGGCATTCCGGGGATCGGCTCAGCGACGGCTGCCCGGCTCCTCAACCGCCACGGCGGCATCGAGGACTTTCCGGCCGACGTGCTCGGAGAGCGACGCTCCCTGGCGCTGCTCTTCAAGAAGCTGGCGACGCTCAGGACCGACGCGCCACTCTTCCGGGATGTCGACGAGCTCCGGTGGCGCGGTCCGACGGAAGCGTTCCCGGCATTTGGCGAACGGTTTGCGGACGCACGCATTGTGGAGAGAGCTCTAAAGGCGGGGAACAGGGAGTAGGGAACGGGGAAAAGGGCAACTACAACGGCGGGAAGAGGGAAGGAGAAGGGGAAGGAGAGGGGAAGGACCGAGGCCTTCTCTCCTTCCCCTGGCCCCTTCCCCGTTCGCGCTTTCAGTTGTCCCTTTCCCCGTTCCCTACTCCCTGTTCCCCGTTTGTGCGAGCATCAGCTTCACGTGCTCATCCGCATGCTGCAATCCGCCCTCACCCTGATCCCAGGTGATCCGGCCATCGCTGTTGGCGTCCGCGCCGGCAATGAGCTGCTCCGCCAGCGATACCATCTGATTCACGAGCGCGGCCGCATCGGTCGCCGAGGTTGCGGCCTGAACCTTCTGCGCCAGCGCCAACAATTGATCCGCGCGAGTCGCGGTGTTCCGCGCCGCCATTGCGACATGCTTGGCGTGAGTCACCATGTTCGGTGACGCCCCCTGGGCGGCTGCCGCCAGCTCGATGTGGGTGGCGACGCCGTTCGCCGCTTTCTTCACGCCATAGCCCAGGCCGGGCCCCATTGTGATGACCGTCGGGTCGAGCGCGTGGATCACGTGCCCGACGTGCGTCCGCATGTATTCGAGGTTGTCCGGTTGACGACCCGCGAGAGTCGCGTGCTGTGCGGCGATCCGTGCTTCCGCCATCGCGGCCGGGAGCAGCCCTTGCAGGCTGGGCGTCTCGTTGAACCCGTTCACGACGTGGCCGATGTGGGTGCCCACGGGCCCCGCGGGCACGGGAACGATGGCGGCCCGCGCCGCATAGCCGGGCAGCGGAGCGCCGGTGACGGCTACGACGACGCTGTCGAAGATGCGACGGCTCGCGGTATCGCTGCTCACCAGGAAAGTCCGGCGCTGGTACTCCGCGTCGGTCAGGCCACCATGGTGCAGGATTTCCGCGACTTCCGCGCGCAACTTGTCCTGAAGGTGCGCCTGCGCCTGCGCCGTTTTGTTGCCGGATTTCGCCCGCTGGACGTTGATGGAATCACGCGCGGCGATGATCGCGACCTGTACTCGCGCGAGAGCGGCGATCTCGTCCCGCGGAAGCTGCGGCGTCCCGGCCGAGTGAGACGCATGCGCGGACGCCTGTTGTTGCGCGGCGGCGCTCGAAACGAACGCCACGCACGCAAGCGCGAGAATGAACGGTCTGACGGTCATACGGTTCTCCGTGTTACTGCTGCGGCGGCCGCGGCGGTTGCTGGCGCGGTGGGCGTGGAGGGGCTGGCAGCGTTCCCTTGTTCGCGATCGCATTGTTGATGGCCGCCACCGTGCTCTCCGTGCGGAACGCGACAATCTCTTTACCAAGCTCCACGTTCTTCTTCTTGTCAGCGATCGAGAAACCGTTGATGGTGGCCTTCTTCGCCTTCACGCGCTCCTCGTATCGAACCGACTTCGGATCGGTCATGAACATGTTGAGCGTGATGACCGGATCGTCGTGCAGCCCGTCGCCGACGCTATCCTCGACGATCTTCGACGCCATCTGCTGGCCCACTTTGTTGTAATCGTAGTACTCCTGGATGTGCGCCACGACCGGTGTGCCGTTCCAGATCTTCGTCAGCGAGTCGGCGACGTACCGCTGTCCGGGCTGGTTGCCGCCGCTGTCGCCGATCAGGATGATGTTCTTGAAGCCGTGCATCTTGAGGCTGTGCACGACGTCGGTGAGCATGGCGCGGAACGTCTCCTGCCGCAGACTGATGGTCCCCGGGCTCATCATGTGGCTGGTCTGCGGCTCGATGTTCCCCTCTGGGACGAGCTTGATGATCGGCGCGCAGAGCGCGTTACCGAGCTTCCGCGCGATCGCCTCGCAGTTGGCTTGCAGCACGTAGTTGTGCTTGCCCGTCACGAGCCATGGGCCGTTCGGTTCCATGCCACCGGTCGGGATGATGACCGTGGTCTTTCCCGCGGCTAACGCGTCGCGGACGTCCATCCACGTCATCTCCTCGAGCCACACCGTATTCGGCGCCGGGAGCGGATTCCTGGTGGCAAGGCAGTTGTAGGGGTTGCGGCCGCACACGCCGCCGCCGTACCGCGAATTGGCGACCCGGGCTGAATCCGTCTGCTGCGCACCCTGAGGACTTTGCGCGAAAGCCGCCGAGGCGGCGAGAAACATCGCACCGAAAACCAGAGCCGACTTCATCGTGAATCTCCCATGAATGAAGCGTTCAGACCAAGGCCTATTATGCAACCGGACCGCACTAGGGACTAGGCGGATTCTGTGCGTCTCCGCCTCCCCCGGCACCGACGGGACGCACGATCTCGTAGTTCACCGGCGGCTTCTCGCCCAGCAGATGCTGGACGAAGTAGTCCCACCGGCGCCGAATGAAGTACGGCTCGTTGAGGCCGTGATTGCGGTTCGGCGCGATGATCAGGTCGAATGACTTGTTCGCCTTGATCAGCTCGTCCACCAACTGGATGGTCATGGCCGGATGCACGTTGTCGTCCATGTCGCCGTGCATCAGCAGCAGATGGCCCCTCAGATTCTTCGCCATCGCCTTGTTGGCCGATTCCGCGAAGTTGTCGCTGCGGCGGGCGCTGTCCCGCTGCATCAGCCCCTGATACTTCTCGGCCCAGTAGATGTTGTAGCTGCGGTTGTCGTGATTGCCCGCGCCCGACACCGCGACCTTGAAGAAGTCCGGATAGCGGAGAATCGCGTCCGTGGACGCGAAGCCGCCCCCCGAATGGCCGAAGATCCCGACGCGCTCGAGGTCGATCATCGGGTTCGTCGCGGCCAACTGCTTGATCGCCGCGACGTGGTCCGGCAGCCCGTTGTCGCCGAAGTTGCCGTAGTAATTGTCGTGAAAGGCCTTCGAGCGCAGCGGCGTGCCCAAGTGATCGAGCTGGATGACGACGAAGCCGAGCTCCGCGAGCGCGAACGCCTCGCTGCCACCTTTAAAGTTCCACTGGCCCACGCTCCCCACTTGTGGCCCTGGATAAATGTGGTCGATGATCGGGTACTTCTTGCTCGGATCGATGTCGGGCGGCAGGTACATCACGCCGTATAGATCGGTGAGGCCATCGCGCGCCTTCACCGTAAACGTGCGCGCCGGCCGCCATCCGATCGCCTGGAGCCGGCTCACGTCGGCTTCCTCGAGCTTGCGAATGACGCGGCCGTCGGGAATCGCGCGCAGCACGGTCACCGGCGGCTTCTCAATCCGTGAATAGCTGTCGACGAAGTACTTCCCGCTCGGTGAGAACTGGATGTCGTGATGCGCGTCCTCGGGGGTGATCAGCGTGAGGTTGGAGCCGTCGTAGTTCGCCCGATACAGGTGCGCGTAGTACAGCAGGCGTCCGGGCTCCTTGCCTCGAGCGGTGAAGTAGATCTGCTTCGCCGTCTCATCCACGTATTCGATTTCGCTGACGTTCCACGCGCCCACCGTGATCTGATTCTTGACGGTGCCGGACCGGAACGACGACACGGCGACGGTGCCGGTGTTGGTTTTAGCACCGTTGGGCGGTGCGGCGGGTGTGCCGGCCTGCGCGACCGTGGTCGCAACTCCCGCCGCGTCCAGTCTGTAGAGATGCGACCAGCCATCGCGCTCCGACCACCAGAACAGGTCCTGATCGTCCTTGGTGACGTACCAGCTCGTGGCGCCGCCTGTGGGCGGACCGATTTCGACGAAGGTCTTCGACGAATCGCGCGCGACCACCCGGAACGAGCCAGACCTCGCGTCGACCACGCCGAGGTACGCGCTCTTCGAGCCGCGCGTGAACCAGGTGACGTAGAGCTTGTCGGAGTTCACGCTCCAGGACGAGTCACGAGCCGAGCCACCGAAGGACAGCTGATTCGGTCGCGGTGCGACGGCAACCGCGACGTTCGTCTTGGCGGCGACGTCGATGATGTGAAGGCCGGGGAGAGGAACGATCGTGTCGCCTGGCAACGCATACGGCTGACTGAACGCTCTCGGCCGCTGCGACGTGTACGAGATGTACGGCATGTGCGCGACGCGCCGTTCGTCGGCACGTGATACGACCAGCTTTCTCGAGTCGGGCGACCACCGGATGTTGGGACGCCGGGCAGGCGGACGCGTCATCTGGAGCTGGCTTGGCCGAGGTTCCGACAACCCGTACGACCAGTACTTCACGCCGTCGGTCGTGAGCTGCGTCGAGTCCCCGCCGCCGCGTGGGCGGACGTAGACGTTGTACTTGTGCACGAATGCTTCCGTCTTCTTGTCGGGCGAGAGGACGAACGGCGTCTCGCTCGGCGTCGTGTCGCGAACGGCGCACTGATACGTCCCGACGTTGCAGACGAACCGGCGGCGGCCCGTAGTGAACTCGATCTCGCGCTCGTTCTTACCGTCGTTGGTGAAACGGAAGGTCCGGAAGGGAAGCTTGCTGGGATCGTAGCTGGTGTCGTTCGCCATCGACATCGCGGCCGCCAGACGCGTGTTGTCGAAGAGCAGCGAACGCGAGTTGGCCGCCGGATCGATGACGACGAAGTCGGCGCCGGTCGCCGTCTTATTGCGATACCAGAAGCGGTTGCCGTCCTGCATCCACGACGCGCGGACCTCGTCGCCCGCGATGAGCTGCGTCGTGTTCCAGGGGAGGAATCGCTCCGCGCGCGTATACGTCACCTGGCTGCCGAGTGGCAGGAGCGGAATGGCCAGGAGCCAGAGCGCCACGGGGGCGCGGGGGGCGCGGGGGGCGGAGCCGGCGGCGATACGAGCGGGCGTCATGGGAACCCTCGAAGGCAGGTAGAACCGAGGCCCAATCTAGCTCCGGGACCAGGACTCCGACATCGAGTTGAACCTTCCGCCGGAGGCCATATGGTTTGCATGACCATGATCGGCGCTATAGCTGGGGACGTCATCGGGTCCGTGTACGAGTGGCGTTCCACGAAGACGACTGACTTTCCCTTGTTCCAACCCGAAAGCCGGTTTACGGATGACACCGTGCTCACGGTGGCGACGGCCCACGCGATTCTCGAGAAGATCCCGTACGAGCGAGCGTATCGGGAATTCGGGCGGCGGTATCCCAACGCGGGCTATGGCGGCAACTTCGCCGAGTGGCTATTCGCGCCCGAACCGAAACCGTACAATAGCTGGGGGAATGGGTCCGCGATGCGCGTGTCGCCCGTGGGCTTCGCGTTTCTCCATGTGGACGACGTGCTCCGGGAGGCAGCTCGCAGCGCCGAGGTCACGCACGATCATCCCGAAGGAATCAAGGGCGCCCAGGCGACCGCGCTCGCCATTTGCCTCGCCCGCGACTCGACGAAGGAAGAGATCCGCGACGAGCTCGTGAAACGATTCGGGTACGACCTGCATCGGACGGTGGCAGAAATTCGTCCGACGTATCAGTTCGACGTCTCCTGTCAGGGCTCCGTCCCTGAAGCCATCATCGCGTTCATGGATTCGACGGATTTAGCATCCGCGATCCGGCTCGCCGTCTCGCTCGGCGGGGATAGCGACACCCAGGCGGCGATCGCCGGAGGCATCGCACACGCGTATTACAAAGAGATCCCCAAACCGATCGTTGCAGAGGTGCGCGGGCGGCTGCCGGCGGAGTTCCTCGAGATCATCGATCGATTCGTCGAGCAATACCCAGCGGCTGGCTGAGGCGCGGCCCTCGTCATACGTTGGGTCGGTGACCGGACATTCAGGTAGGAAGGTGCTCCTCTCGACAACGCAGCCAATTCTGCGCCAAGCGGTGTCCTCCGATGCTGAAGCAATGAGCATCTTGATCGGACAACTCGGTTATCCGTCGACAGCGGAGGAAATGCCGAGCCGGCTGGCGGCGGTCGACTCTCATCCTGGCGCGGACACACGGGTCGCCGTCGTGGCGGGGCAAGTCGTCGGTATCGCGACGGTGCACGTCTTTGCCTCGATTCACAGCTCATCCCCGGTGGCGTGGCTCACCACCCTGGTCGTAGCGGAGGGCGCGCGCGGGAAGGGAATCGGGCGCCTCCTGCTCGCGTGGGCGGAGGACTACGCGAGATCGCACGGTGCCGCAAGAATCTCACTGACGTCCGCCTTGCATCGGGCCGAGGCACACAAGTTCTACATCAATCTGAGGTACACGCACTCGGGCAAACGTTTCACCAAGACTCTTACCGACGTATGAAATTCGAGCTCGGCCTCTCGATCGACGTCCTCAGCCGGACGCCTGCAACTCTCCAGAGCCTCCTTGGCGGGCTCACCGATTCGTGGGTACGCGGAACGGAAGGTCCGGAGACGTTCAGTCCCTTCGACAACGTCGGGCACCTCATCGACGGCGAAGAGACCGATTGGATCCCGCGCGCTCGGATCATCCTGGCGCAGGCCGGCGACCGCCGCTTCGAGCCCTATGACCGGTTTCGCCATCGTAAACGCAACGTCAATCGCACCCTCGACTCGCTGCTCGAAGAATTCACCATGCTGCGCGCGGAAAATCTGGCGCTGCTCCATGAATGGAAGCTCACCAAGAAGACGCTCGACCTGACCGGAGTACACCCAACGTTCGGCCCAGTGACGCTGCGACAACTGCTCGCCGCGTGGGTCGTGCACGACCTCGGGCACATCGCACAGATTTCGCGCGTCATGGCCAAGCAGTATCGGGACGAAGTGGGGCCGTGGGTACCGTTCATGCCCGTGCTCACGGACCGTGAGACGCCGCGCTCGTAAGCGCGCCGATATCGGCTAACATCCGTCATCTCACTACGAGGAACAGCAATGGCCCGCGACCCGCGACGACTCAGATCGCTCGTGTTTGTTCTGGCAGGCGTGCTCGCATTGTTTGCCGCGGTGCTGCCGCTCGCCAAGGGCGGGCAGATCAACGTCGCTTTCCTTGCCGTTGGCGTCGTGTTCATTATTCTCAGCGCGATTCGCCTGCGAAAGACACCGGAAGACCGAGAGCCGCCGGCGCCGTGACGCTGCGCTCGCGATGGCGGCCTTACGGCAAGACTGCGATCGCCCACACCGGCTGGTGATCGCTGATGCTGTACGCGTCGAGGACCGTACCTGAGGCGTTGATCTCCGGGCTCGATAGTCCTTTGAGGAAAATGTGGTCCCACCGGCCGAGTTGTGTGGTCCTGGGACCAGTCTCCGTCGGCCAGGCATAACCCGCGTCGCGTGCGACGCGACCGACGTCATGATCGTTCAGGTCGCCCCCGATCACGACTTGCGGGTATCGCGCCGCGTCGGCGATGATCGCGCGCAGCTGCTCGCGGCGACGCGAGCCGCGTACGTCGAGGGCGGTGCCGAGGTGCGTCGAGTAGACGCGCACCGTCTTCTCGCCCACGCGGATGGTCGCCGCGGTGGCCGTTCGATGCGTTCCCGCGTACCGCGAAGGATGTGGCAGGATGAGCTTCGCGTCCTCGACGATAGGCCAGCGCGAGAGGACCGCATTCCCGAAGTCGTGGCGCGCACGCTTGTGGAAGATCGCCGGGTAGAACACGTACGCCATGCCAAGCGCGTCGGCGACGCGCTGCGTGCTCGGCGCGTCCATCTCCTGGAGCAGGACCACATCCGCGCCGCGGAGTGTGGTCTCGGAGCGCAGCAGCGCGATGGCGGCGTCCACGCGCCGGGCGAACTCGACGTTGAACGACACGATCCGCAGCGTGTCGCTGTTCGCGCGCGCTGACGCGACGCGGGCCATGCCGCCGTATCGCGGCCCGGCAGCATCAGGATAATTTCGCCCCGTCCGGCATGCCGCCAGAACGAGGAGAGTCAGCCCAAGAAGGAGGTATCGCGGCACGCCTAAATCAAAGCCACATTACCCATTCTTGCGTAGAACACATGCAGCGGAGAATCGCCATGAGAACAAAGAACCTGGTTTCTGCCGCCTCCATGTTCGGAGGCCTCAGCATACTGGTTGCCGCAACGATGCCTCACATGCGCCAATCGGGACAGGCCGGCGAGAGCGACATCAGCGGCGTCGTCACCGGGGCGAACGGACCCGAGGCGGGCGTGTGGGTGATCGCCGAGACGTCCGATCTGCCAACGAAATACGTGAAGATCGTGGTCACCGACGATCGCGGCCGCTACCTGATTCCCGAGCTGCCGAAAGCCAACTACAGCGTGTGGGTGCGCGGCTACGGACTCGTCGACTCGCCCAAGCAGCGAACGACGCCGGGACGCACGCTCAATCTCGCCGCGGTCAAGGCGCCGAACGCGCGCGCCGCCGCCGACTACTATCCCGCCGGCTACTGGTACTCGCTCATGAAGATCCCCGACAAGAGCGAGTTTCCCATTACCAGCATGATGGGCAACCGGCAGGTGTCGGTGGTGAGCCAGGCACACCTTCTCAGACAACTGAAGTCGGGGAACTGCACCGCGTGTCACCAGCTCGGCATCAAGGCGACGCGCGAGATTCCAGCCGCGATCGGACACTTTCCCAATTCCGTGGCTGCATGGGACCGGCGCATCCAATCCGGACAGGCCGGCGGCGGGATGAGCGCCTCGCTCAGCCAGCTCGGCCGCGAGCGCATGCTCGCGATGTTCGCCGACTGGACCGATCGCATCGCCGCCGGCGAAGCGCCGCCCGCGCCGCGCCGTCCTCAGGGCATCGAACGCAACGTCGTGATCACGCAGTGGGACTGGGCGGACCCGAAAGCCTATCTCCACGACGTCGTCTCGACCGACCGGCGGAATCCGACCCTCAACCCGAATGGAAAACTGTACGGGGCGCTCGAGGCGAGCGCGGACTACCTGCCCGTGCTCGATCCGGTGCGCCACGAAGCCACGCGTGTCCCGCTGACCGTGCGCGACACGAACACGCCGCGGACGAATCCGCAGATGCCGGCGCCCTCGCCGTATTGGGGCGATGAACCCATCTGGACGAGCAGGAACAACGTGCACAACCCGATGCTCGACGAGCGCGGCCGGGTGTGGATCACCTCGGCGGTGCGTCCGCCCGACAATCCGGCGTTTTGCAAGGAGGGCTCGGAGCATCCGTCGGCCAATCTGTTCCCCGTGAATCGGTCGGGCCGCCATCTCGCGGTCTATGATCCCAAGACGCAGAAGCTCACGCACATCAGCACGTGCTTCAGCACCCACCATCTCATGTTCGCCGAGGACGCGAACAACACGTTGTGGACCAGCGGCGGCGGGCAGGTGGTGGGATGGTTGAACACGAAGATGTTCGACGAGACGGGCGACGAGGAGCGATCGCAGGGGTGGACCGCATTGATTCTCGACGCGAACGGCAACGGCAAACGCGACGAGTACGTGGAGCCGAACCAGCCGCTCGACCCGACAAAGGACAGGCGCATCGCCGCGGGATTCTACTCCGTGTCGCCAGCGCCTGATGGATCGGTGTGGGGAACGTCGCTCGGATTTCCGGGCGCGATCATTCGGCTGAATCCCGGACCGAACCCGCCGGCGACCGCGTTGGCGGAGTACTATGAGCCGCCCTGGAATAACCCCAAGGCGACGGTGCAGGGATTCTCGCCGCGCGGTGGGGATATCGACCGGAATGGCGTCGCGTGGGTGGCGCTCGCGAGCGGACATCTCGCGAGCTTCGACCGTCGCAAATGCACGGGACCACTCAACGGTCCAACCGCGACGGGTCAGCATTGCCCTGAAGGATGGACGTTGTATCAGGAACCGCTGCCGCAGTTCAAGGGGGTGACCGACGCCGGCAGCGTGGAAGCGAGCTACTACACGTGGGTCGATCAGTTCGACACGTTCGGGTTAGGGAATAACGTGCCGATCAACACGGGCAACGCGGCCGAAGGACTTCTGGTGTTGAAGGATGGACAGTGGGTCGTGCTGCGCGTGCCATACCCGCTGGGCTTCTACACGAAGTGGCTCGACGGCCGGATCGACGATCCGAACGCGGGGTGGAAAGGCCGCGGCCTCTGGGCGACCGTGAGCACACGCGCACCCTTCCATATGGAAGGCGGGAAGGGGACGACGAGCAAGGTGATGAAGTTCCAGCTGCGACCAAGTCCACTCGCGAGGTAAGAGGCCAGTTCTAGTGCGCCTTCTATCTTCCACGTAGAAAACGTGAATGTGACGACGAGCCAGTTCGTGAGGTTTCTAGTTGCAGCGGGTTCCCTCGCCCGATGACGACTGGAATCGGGCAACCGTTTTGGCTAGGTCTTGACACCACGGCAACCTGGGCGCATACCGAGAAGTGCCAGGCTGCGTCCGAGAATCGAAGGCACTCTCCGTTGTCTCATCCGGCGCCGCCTCTCCGCGGCAGGTGCCGGCTCCCCACACTCTCCCGGATCCCACGATGGTAGGAGGCGTAAAAATGAAAAGGCTCCACTGTTCGATCCTGTTGGCCCTAGTGATCATGCTGGTCCCGGCGCTCGCGAGCGCGCAGGAGCGCTCGAGCATCACGGGTCAGGTGACCGCGGAAAACACGGGCCAACCGCTCGTGGGAGCACAGATCACGCTGCCGGCCGCGAATCTGCGTGCCGTGTCGGACGAGCGCGGACGATTCCAGCTGTTGAACGTCCCGCGCGGCACTCACACGCTGCGCGTCGTGCGGATCGGCTTTCGCCCAGTGACGCAGGAGGTCAGGGTCGACGATGCGGCCGTGACGGTCGCGTTCGTGATGGCCAGCGACCCGCTCCGGCTCGAGGAAGTGGTGGTGACCGGTTACGGCGAGCAGGTTCGCCGCAACCTGGCCGGCGCGATTGGCTCACTCAGGCTCGATGAGGGATTGAGAGAGACGCCGGTCACGTCGCTCCAGCAGGTGCTTCAGGGACGGGTGGCGGGCGTACAGGTCGTCCAGAACGCTGGCAATCCGGGGAACGCCATCTCGGTGCGCGTGCGTGGCTCGTCCTCGATTTCCGGGGGCAACGATCCGCTGTACGTCATCGACGGCGTGCCGGTCACCCAGGGCAATCAGCAGGCGCTCGGCATCGGGTTCGGCGGCCAGAGCATCGACGCCATGTCGGACCTGAGCCCGT
>JBBDXZ010000124.1:0-15406 GCA_040902075.1 Gemmatimonadaceae bacterium | reverse complement strand
CACAAGCACCAGCTCGATCGCGTCGCGATCGTCCGTCACGTCCAGCAGCGCGCGCTGCGCGGCGACGAGCCCCGCCGAGATCGACCCGCGCGCGCCGGACGTCGCGAGCCCCCGCAATGAGTCAGCGGTCACGCGACGCGCCGCGGAGTCGAAGGCTATGAGAATGCCGCTGCCAGCGGCAGCCGCGATCGCGCTGTCCCCCGCCTCGGCGACCGCCGCCACGGCGCGCGACACGTCTACCACCACGACGCGCGGCGGCCCGCTCCGGGGAACGTGCGCTCCCGCGAGCGCGAGCCCGAGCAGCGTCACCGCGACCAATCGCAGGAGAAGCAGTACGATGTCCGAGACGCGGCGCGTCCGCAGCACCGCCAGCGGCGCTCCCTCGGGAACGAACCTCACCGTTGGCAGAACGTCGCGCGGCGGCACGCTCGTCGAGAAGAAATGGGCGATGACGACACCCACCGCGATCGCGGCGGCCGCCGCCAACCACAAAGGCGCGGCGAAGCTCACGACGCCGCCAGGCCGGCGTTGCCGCCGACTATCCGGCGCACGGCATCGCGCACCGGCTCGCCGGTGGACGTCAGTACATACGTCGCGCTCATTGCGTGCAGCTCGCCGGCCACGCGATCGCGCCACGCCGCAAACGCCGCGTCATAGCCGGGGCGAGTGGTCGCGCTCATCGCGCGCTGAAACGTCGGACGCTCTGGATCCGCCGCCATGAACGTTCGCGCCGGCGGGTTCAGCTCCGCATCGGCAGCCACGTGCACGGCGACGACCTCCGAGCCCGAGGCCGCGGCCACTCGCAACGCCGGCAGAGCGCGCTCCGAATCGCCGAGGAAATCGGTGATCACGACGAGACGCGGCTGCGACGCCACGCGGCTCAAGGTATCGGCGACGGACACCTCGCCTCTCACTTCTATGGAATGAAGCAGCTCCGCAACGTCGTGCAGCACGTCCCGCCTTCTCCGCGCGGGAATGGCGCGGTCGCCACCCTGCGCCGTGACCACGACGCCCACGGCGTCGCCGTCCCCGATGGCGATCGACGCCAGACCGAGCGCGATCGCGCACGCCTGCTCCCACTTCCCGTAGCCTTCGACCGGAAAGCGCATCGACGCCGACGCGTCCACCACGATCGCGGTCTTCAGCGCGGCGTGGTCGTCCGCGATCCGCAGAAACAGCCGGTCGGTTCGGCCGTACAGCTTCCAGTCCAACCGCCGCAGATCGTCCCCCGGACGATAGGCCCGGTACTCCGTGAACTCGGGCGAGCGTCCCGACCGCGAGGACCGATGCGCGCCGGGTTCGCCCGTGCGGGCTCGCGACAACGAGCCCCATGTCATCCCGACAAGCGAGTCGAGGAGCTCGGCGTACGGAACCAAGGCGGCGCCAGCCGCCGCCGCGGAGCGCAGCATCTAGACCGGGATCGAGCTCCGCGGAGCCGGGACGTGCTCGAGCAGATCGGCGATCACGCGCTCCGCGTTCACGCCTTCCGCCTGCGCCGCGAAGTTCGTGAGTACCCGATGCCGCAACACCGGGAACGCCACGCGTTTGATGTCGTCAGGGCTCACGGCGAACCGGCCGTCGAGCAGGGCCGCGGCCTTGGCGCCGAGCAGCAGCGCCTGCCCCGCGCGCGGACCCGCACCCCAGCGGACGAACTTGCGAACGAGCTGGGGCACGTTCGGCGAATCCGGCCGCGTCGCCCGGACGAGACTCGCCGCGTACTTCAATGCGGGCTCCGCCGCCGGCAGGTCCCGCGTGAGGCGTTGCAGACGCAAGACGCCGTCCGCGTCCACCACGCGCGACGTCTGCGTCTCGGCGGAGCCGGTCGTCGATCGAAGAATCTCGATCTCGTCGTTCTCGCTGGGATAGCCGACGCGAATGTCGAAGAGGAACCGGTCCAGCTGCGCCTCGGGCAGCGGGTACGTGCCCTCCTGCTCGATGGGGTTCTGCGTCGCCAGCACGAAAAACGGTTTAGATAGATGCATAGTGTGACCGCTTGCGGTCACACTATGCTCCTGCATCGCCTCGAGCAGCGCCGCCTGGGTCCTCGGCGGCGCGCGATTGATCTCGTCCGCGAGAAGAATGTTCGTGAACACGGGGCCGCGCACGAACCGGAAGGAGCGGCCGCCTCCGCGATCTTCATCCAGGATCTCGGTGCCGGTGATGTCGCTCGGCACGAGATCGGGCGTGAACTGCACGCGGCGGAATTCGAGGTGCATCGCGTCGGCCACCGAACGCACCATCAGCGTCTTCGCGAGGCCGGGCACGCCCACCAGCAGCGCGTGCCCGCCGGCGAGCAGCGCCATGAGGATCTCGTCGATCGCGTCGCGCTGGCCGACAATGCGAGTACCAACTTGCGCCCTCAACTGGCGCAGGTCGGCGATCAACTCCTCTTCATTGTCGGAGCGAACGCGCCCGACGATGGCGCCGTCGCCCCGGCGCGCCTGCTCCACTACACTGCCTCCGAGAGACTCGTGAAGTTGAAGTCCCGAGCCTTCACCGTCGGCATGACCACGTCGCCGCCCCCTTCCGTGCCGGCGAGCCGCTCGGCCGGACCGAGCGCCTCGATGTTGTTCAGCATGTAGAGCGGCGACTCGTTGAAGCGGAAATTGCGCACCGCCGATTTGATCTTGCCGTCCTCGATGAGGAACACACCGTCCCGCGTCAGTCCGGTGTAGAGCGCCGTGCGGGGATCCACCTCGCGTAGATACCAGAGACGCGTGATCAACAGGCCGCGCGGAGTCGACGCGATCATCGCGTCGGTGCTCGTGGCGCCGCCGAGCATTTTCACGGTGGTCGGGAACCCGGTCGCCGACTTCTCCTGCTTCTTGGCCCAGAAGCGCGAATAGAACAGCTGCTTGAGGACGCCGTTCTCGATCCAGGTTTGACGCGCCAGCGGAAAACCCTCTCCATCGAAGGGCTGTCCGCCCAGTTGCGGGTCCGACGGATCGGAGATCAGCGTCACGCGCGAATCCACGATCTTCTCGCCGATCTTGTTGCCTCCCTCGGCTTTCACGAACGGGCTGCGCCCTTCGTCCGCGGATCTGGCGGCGATGTACCCCACCAGGAGCTGCACCAGATCGCCGACGGCCTGCGGCTCGAGAATGACGGTGTATCTCCCCGGCTCGATCGCGACCGGTTGGCGCGTTCGCTGTGCGCGGTCCACGGCTCTGGTGCTGACGGCCTTGTAGTCCAGTCGCGACCAGTCATGGTCGTCCGCCGCGGCCCAGCTCGAGCCGGTGCCGTCGGACGTGCGCACGGTGAGCGTGTAATTCGACGTCGTGCTCGGGTGGTACGCGAAGAGCCCCGCCTTGTTGCCGAACGCCGAGGCGTTGGCGCCGGTGACGACGAACCCGGAGGCCATCACGTTCCCCGCCTTGCGGGCAGGGTCGAGCGCGGAGAGCGCGGCGCGGGCCCGATCCAGCGGCATCGCGGCCGCCGTCGCCTCGTGGTATGCGTTCACCGGCGCGTACGTCTGCGGCGGAATGGACGGCATCACCTCGGGATCGTCGGGCGACAACTTGGCCAGCGCCTCGGACTGCGTGATGGCGCGCTGGATGGAGGCATCGGAGAGATCGTCGGTCGTGACGACCGCGTGCTTGGCGCCGAAAAAGCTCTCGACGGCGAACTGGCTCCCCTCGATCACGCCCGACGTCGTGAGCTGGTTGGCCGCGAAGCGCGTGTTGCCGGTGACGTTCGCGTTCACGGAAACTTCCACGCCCTCGGCCTTCGACATCCTGATCGCGCGCTCGATGATGCGCTGGGCGTCATCTCTCGACATGGGCGCGCTCATGCTTTCCTCCCGGTGTTGATCACGTTCACGTTGCGGAAGCGCGCCGGCACCGCACCGTGACTCACCGAGTTCGACTGCGACGGCTGGCCCTTGCCGTCGAAGAACGATCCGCCGAGCTGGTAGCTGGACTTTCCACCGAGCATGTCCAACCCGTTCCAGAAGTCAGGGGTGCGAATCTGGTACGCGACGTCCTTGAGCATGCCGGTGATCTTGCCCCCTTTGACCTCGTAGAAGACCTGGCCGCCGAACTGGCCGTTGAAGCGTTGCTGGTCGATCGAGAACGAGCCGTCGCCGATGATCGCGATGCCGCGATCCGTCGCCGCGATCAAGTCGTCCCACGAGAGATCGCGCTCGCCGGGCATCAAGGAGACGTTCGGCATGCGCTGGAACTGGACGTTGTTCCACCCCTGCGCGTAGCAGCAGCCGTGAGATTTCGTCGGCATGCCCTGCTTGTCGTACCACCACTTGAGCCACGCCGCCTGCTCGCGCGTCGTCTGGTAGTCGCGATGGATGCCCCCCTGCACGAGCATGAAGTCCTCGGGACGGACGCCGTCGTCGTCGTAACCGATCGTCGAGAGCGCGCCGGGCTGCGAGCGGTCGGCCTGGATGTTCATGATCTCCGGACCGTACTTGAACGACCCGAGCATCTTCTCCGGCGGCGCGAGGAAGCTCGTCCCCGCGTAATTCGCCTCGTAGCCGAGCGCGCGATCGAGCTCAGTGGCGTGGCCGATGGACTCGTGGATCGTGAGCCAGAGGTTGGACGGATGGAGCACGAGGTCGTAGCGGCCCACGTCGACCGGCTTGGCGCTCAGCTTCTGGCTGGCTTCTTCTCCGGCGCGCGCCGCCGCCTGGACGATGTCGGACGAAAGGATGTACTCCCAGCCGCGACCCATCGGCGTCAGATCGGCGTTGCGATTCTGAAAGTCGGTGCGGTCGGGAGAGACGGCGGTTGCCTGCAGCACGGGCCAGCTTTTGATCGCGAGCTGGTGGATCACCGAACCGTCTGTGGACGCGAAGTTGCGCTCGTCCTTCACGAAGAAGAGCGCGCTGAAGACAAACTTGACGTTCGCCGCCTTCATCGCCTCGGCGTTCGCCTTGAGCAGGAGTGCCGCCTTGTCCTCGACTGAAATGGTCCACGGATCGATGGTGAACTCCGAGCGCCAGCTCGCGTTCGGATGCGCGTCGGTGGGAACGAGCGTGACCGCTTTGTCGCGGGCGATGCGGTTTGCCTTGGCGATGCCAACGGCGGTGCGCGCGGCGCCGGCCACTCCCTGCTTCGTCATCTTTTGCGTGGCGGCAAAGCCCCACGTGCCGTCCACGAGCGCGCGCACGCCGCAGCCGAACGTCTCGGTGTCGACGGCGTTCTGGATCTGCTGCTCGCGCGTGAAGACAAAGTTCTGCTGGAAGCGGCTGATGCGCGCGTCGGCGTAGGACGCGCCGGACAGCTTGGCGGCGTTGATTGCCTCGAGCAGCAACTCGCGCACGGCCGCATCCATTTCCGCGGGCGGCGCGCCGATCGGGGAGTTGAAGAGCGCCGTGGCGGATCGCGGCATCGCGGCGATCGCGAGCGTCGCGGCCGCAAGACCGCCCGCTTTCTTGATGAAGTCGCGTCTGTCAGTCACGTGGGCGCCCAGTGAAGAATTGGACCTCAAGATAGCTCCGAACAACACGGAGTGCTTCCGTCCATTGGACACCCCAGCGCATCAAATCGTTATCGAATCGCCCGCCGCCACTAGCGTCGTTTCGCCTCGGCGATCGCGCGCTCCGCGAGCGGCGCCATGACGCGGTAGCCGGCTTCGTTCGGGTGGACGCCATCGTAGCCGAGCTCGTTCTTGAGACCGTGGCGCTCGTCCCGCATCGCCGAGTGATAGTCGAGATACACGGCGTTGTGCGTGGCGGCGTAGTCTCTCATCCAGGCGTTGATCGCCATGATCTTCGGCGCGGGCTCGAGCCCCGGCTTCCAGGGGTAGTCGAAGACGGGGAGGACCGAGGACAGGACGACGCGGATCCCGTTGGCCTGCGCGAGCTCGGTCATGGACGCGATGTTGTCCTCGATCATCTCGAGGGTGGACGGTCCCGTGTTGCCGGCGACGTCGTTCGTGCCCGCGAGGATCACGACGACCCTCGGTTTGAGCGCGATGACGTCCTGGCGGAATCGCACGAGCATCTGCGGCGTGGTCTGGCCACTGATACCGCGTCCGACGTAGGCCTTACCCGGAAACTGATTCGGGAAGAACTTCGCCCAGCCTTCGGTGATGGAGTTGCCCATGAAGACGACGCGATCCGCGGTCGCCGGGGGCAGGGCCGCGTTCTCCTGCTGGTAGCGTCGCAACTGCGCCCAATCGGTGCGCAGGCGATCCTCCGCTTGCGCATGGGCGTGCGCGGCGATGGAGCAGGCGAGGAAGAGCGCGAGAGGCGATCGGGCGAAGATGCGCAGAATGCTCATGGCAAGGAGGGTGAGGCTCGCCAATTATGCGCCGTCGGATCTCACGCTGTCGATAGGTGTGCGCGAGCTTTCATGATGCGGAATCGTCGTCTCGCACCATGCTCTCGAATCCCCGGCGCTGGCTGGATGCTCGCTCTGGGCGCTTCGCTCGCGTGCACCTCCGACACTCCACCCATTGGGTCGACTGCTTCCACCATTTCGTGGATCCAGGTCTGGAGTGATGAATTCGATGGGGCAGCGGGCGTAGGTGTCGACAACACGAAATGGAGCTACGACACGGCGGACGGATGCAAGGAAGGCATCTGCGGCTGGGGCAACGACGAGAAGCAGTACTACACCGACTCGCCCGACAACGTCGCCGTCAATGGACAGGGACAATTGATGATCGTTGCCCGGCGCGCTCCGCCGGGGAGAAGCCTCACCTGTCACTACGGTCCCTGCCGGTACACGTCGGCCAAAATCACGACCCGAGGCAAGATGCTTGTCCCACCAGGCCGCGTCGAGGCACGCATCAAGGTACCGGCGGGACAGGGACTCTGGTCCGCGTTCTGGCTGTTGGGGCATAACCATCCCGCGACGCCGTGGCCGGAGTGCGGAGAGCTCGACGTCATGGAGAACAAGGGGAGCCAACCGGCTACGACAGTCTCAGCGGTGCACGGTTCGGGCTACTCCGGAGCGACGCCGTTCGCTCACGCGCATACGGTCGGGAGTGGCACCTTCTCGGACGACTTCCACACCTTCGCCGTCGAATGGGATTCGCTTCACGTGCGATTCTTCGTCGACGGGACCCCCCATTACGAGATCACGCGCGACGCCGTGGAGCGTTTTGGCAGATCGGTGCTCGGCCAACCGTTCTACATCATCCTCAATCTGGCCGTGGGCGGGACATTCGACGGAGATCCGCAGTCTGACGCGATCTTCCCGGCGACGATGCTCGTGGACTACGTGCGCGTCTACGGCGCGCGCGATGTCCTCGCTTCGCCACCCGAGCGCTAGTTCATCCCTGCTGCTTCAGCTGCTTCAGCTGCTTCAATAGCCGGTCACGCGCCCGACACGCGGCATCGAAGGCGGCCCGCGCCTCGTCGGGCGTGGGCATTGGATATTCGACGTAACGCGACCTCGGATATACGTCATCCAGCAGCTTGGCGATCGCGATCAGCTCCGCCTCATCGCGAGCACTCTTGGGTAGGCGCGACGTCAGGTCCTTGAGCACATGCGTGCGCGGCGGATACGTGCCGCCACTGACGATTAGAGCCTTGAGGAGCTTCTCGATGCACGCGTGGGCGTGAAAGCAAATGGCGTCCCAGGACGGTTTTGCTGAACCGAGCGAGTTGATCGCTGCCTGAAAATCGCTTTCCGCCCTCTCTACCCAGATATCGCGTCCTTCCGTTGGCTTCCCCCCCTCCCGCACACGGTCCGTGCGTGGTGACCGTTGCGGCACTGTGCCGCGGCTGTATAACAGGCGCCCTTCGCGGGAGACAAGCCATGCCAGGAAGCCAGGGTCGTGTTGTCGGTGCTGATAATCCGAAACCGTGCACGCGAGGACGTCGGCGGAGATGGGCATTGGCCATTGCAGATCGCATACAGCCTTGCGGTCGTGCTCGACGTCAGCGCCGTCGCGGAGGACGAGCAGGAGGTCGTAGTCGCTGTCCTCATGGGCATCGCCGCGCACGCGACTGCCAAAGAGCAGGATCAGCTCCGGCTGAAGTCGCTCGACGATTGCCAAGACGAGAGCATCGAGCTGCGGGTCCGCGGACTGTGCGGCGATGACCATGGAAACACAATAATGGCCGAACACGGCCAGGGCATCACCAAAATTCCGCAACGGTCGGGCCTTGACGCCCCGCTCCAGTGGCCTAGGCTACCGGGCGTATGGTCCGATTCTGAGCGCCTATGAAAGCCCACGGACCACGACCTGCCGTTGGCACAGGTTGCGTCGCGCGGCGCACCGTTGACCAGGTACCCCATGCGCCTGTCCCTGCGATTCATCATTCCGTTGCTGCTGGCGCTCGCGGCCTTTGCGTACGCGATGCTACCCCTCGTCGACCGGCTCACCGTGCGTTGGTTCGTGCGAGATCTCGATATTCGCGCCAACCTGATCGCCAACACCGTGCGTGAGCCCGTGCAGGACCTGATCCGGGCGGACAATCGTCCCAGATTGGTTCAGTTCTTCAGGAGAATCGCCGAGGACGAGCGCATTTACGCGGTGGGATACTGTCCGTCGCCGCAGGACCCACCGCTGGCTACGCTGGCGATGCCATCCGCCATTAACTGCCGCAATCTCGATCAGTTCTCGGGCCCTTCCGGACACGTGCTGAATAGCCCCACCGGTCCGCTACTGGTTTCGGTGATGCCGCTGGAAACGGAGAACGCGCCCGCCGGGAAGTTTGTGCTCGTGCACGACATGAGTTTCGTCGAGCGGCGGAGCGAAGAAACCCGGCAGTATCTGTTCTACTTCTTCGTCGGCCTCGGAGCCACGGTTTCCCTGATCACGGTCGTCATCGCGCAGCTGAGCTGGCGCGGCTGGGAGCAGGGCGTGCGCGCTCTGCTGCGCGGCGAGGGGCTATTGCGTCCGGCGAACAGGTCCGATCTGCCGGAATTCAGCCCCATCGCCAAGGACCTGCGCGATCTGATCCGTGACATCGACTCCGAGCACCGCGCGCGCACCGATGACCAACTCGCCTGGAATCCGGAGATGCTGAGAGGCATCTTGCACGGCGAACTGCGCGGACAGGAAGTGATCGTCGTCTCCAATCGCGAACCCTACATCCACGTCCGCCAAGACGGCGAGATCGTGGTGCAGCGGCCGGCCAGCGGTCTGGTCACCGCACTGGAGCCGATCATGCGCGCATGCTCCGGTACCTGGATTGCCCATGGCAGCGGCTCGGCCGACCGGGATGTGGTGGATGCGCACGATCGCGTGGGAGTGCCTCTGGACAATCCCGCATATCAGATCCGGCGGGTCTGGCTCAACCGCGAAGAGGAAGCTGGATACTACTACGGTTTCGCGAACGAGGGCCTGTGGCCACTCTGCCACATCGCTCATGTACGTCCCACCTTCCGGACGTCCGACTGGGAACAATACCGGAAGGTCAACCAGCTCTTTGCCCGCACCGTCGTGGATGAGGCGAAGTCCTCCGATCCCATCGTGCTCGTCCAGGACTATCACTTTGCGTTGCTGCCCCGAATGATTCGCGACGCGCTGCCGGCCGCCACGATCGTGACGTTCTGGCACATTCCGTGGCCGAATCCGGAAGCCTTCGCGATCTGTCCCTGGCGAGAGGAGCTGCTCGACGGCCTGCTGGGCAGCAGCATCCTTGGGTTTCATACCCAGTTTCATTGCAACAACTTCGTGGACACGGTGGACCGGATCCTCGAGGCGAGGGTCGATCGGGAAACGTTCACCGTCTCCTACCGGGGCGCGCCGACCTCCGTAAAGCGGTATCCGATCTCGATCGAATGGCCCACGTCCCCGAACCTGGTGGCCAAGCCCGTGGAACAATGCCGCGTGGATGTTCGGCGGCGCCATCAGCTGCCGGCCACGCAGGCGATCGGCGCGGGCATCGACCGCCTGGACTACACCAAGGGAATCGAGGAACGACTCCGCGCGGTGGAACGACTGTTGGAGATGCAGCCGGAATGGTTGGGCAAGTTCACCTTCATCCAGGTCGCGGCTCCGACGCGCGCGAGCATCGAGGAATATCAGCACTACGAGGCGCGGGTCCGTGCCTTGGTTGATCGTATCAACGGCCGTTTCGCCCACGCCGCGCATCCACCGATCATTTTCATGGCGGCTCACCACGAACCCGAACAGGTCTACGAGTACTATCGCGCCTCGGACCTATGTTTCGTCAGCAGCCTTCACGACGGGATGAACCTGGTGGCGAAGGAGTTCGTGACCTCACGCGATGACGAGCGAGGCGTACTGATCCTGAGCCAGTTCACCGGCGCGGCGCGCGAGCTGCCGGAAGCGATCATCGTGAACCCGTATGACACCGATCAATGCGCTTCAGCGCTGCACGTGGCGCTCGAGATGCCCGCGAGAGAGCAGCGCGCCCGCATGCGTCTCATGCGCGGATTGATTCGGGAGTTCAACGTCTATCGCTGGGCGGGGCGCATGCTCATCGACTCGGCCGGTATGCGCAGCCGCCGGCGGTTGATGCAGCGAAGCGCCGTTCGCGGCCCGGGGCGCCGCTCGACCGACTAACAGCAGGAAAACGCGAACATGATTGCGTTTGAGCCGGCAGTGAGTCGCCTTTTCATCAGAGT
The DNA here is from genome assembly GCA_040902075.1 of Gemmatimonadaceae bacterium. Classification (GTDB taxonomy): domain Bacteria; phylum Gemmatimonadota; class Gemmatimonadetes; order Gemmatimonadales; family Gemmatimonadaceae; genus DASPMP01. Next base: position 4,901 of record JBBDXZ010000124.1, on the reverse strand, counting down.
TGCTTATAAAAGAACACCGTATCGCACAGCGTTCCATCGGGGTTGAGGGCAAAACGCGGAACCTCGCCCACGCGGATCCAGCCGAGCGACGTGTACAGCTGCTCGGCGGCGCTGCCTTTACAGGTGTCCAGCAACAACAGCGTGAATCGCTGCTCGCGGGCGTGCCGCTCGAGCTCCTGCATCAACGCGCGCGCGATGCCGCGCCCCCGAGCGTGCCGGTGCACGATCAGTTTTGCCACGTCGGCACGGTGGGGCTGATTCGGCGCCCACGCTGGCTGCAACTGCACCGTGCCCACGACCCCCTGCTCATCCCGGCCAACGAGTACCACGGCCCTCGGCGACGCTGAGCGCAATGTCTTCTGCCACCACTCCGCTGCTTCATCCAATTGCAGTCCCGCCATGAAGCTGATGCCGGAGTTGCTTCTGACGGCGTCCACCAGGAGAGCAGCGAGCCCCTGCACGATGTCATCAGAAGCGGCGTCGACGCGCTCGATGCGAATCTCATTCATGCTTCAGCCATACTTCCCGCATTCTCCCATCTACGCGCTCAGATACGAGCGCTGCTTCCCCTCGGCGGCGAACTTCTGCTGGCGTTCCATATACCGCGCGAAGATGGCGACCCGTGCCTCAGCGTCCGGCAGTGCCGTGATCACCCGCTCGAGGTTCATGAGATAGTCGGGATAGGTCGCGCTCGCGCGCTTTCGTGACCCGGGCCGAGCCACGTCCTCAAGACGTCGCGCGCGCTGGTGGGATGGAGCTCGAATCCAAACCACGCCCGCGCCTGGCGCAGCGTCGGTTCGGTGCGGAGCTCGTAAGCTTGAGCAGAACGGCCGCGGCGGTGGAGTTTGACATGGCGTTCCCCAATGTTGGGTCGATGTCAGATGATGCGGGGTTGCCTGCCGTCTCGCCAGCGGAAACTGCAGACTTCGGGTTCGAATTGGTCCAAGTTCCTGGTTGTCCAAGTTCCTGGCTAATGAAAGGGGATCCGAGTCGTTAGTAGACAGCTGGAAAGTCAGTCAGTGAACTACTCAGCGACAAACGGACCACGACAGTTGGTTTCGCGACCAACCTGTCGAGGTCGATTAGTTACTGAATGGCTGACCAGACTGAGTGGCTGCGGACTCACGACTGGGATCCGCCTTCATTACGATGACCAGTAAAGGACACCGGCTGCCGTGAGAACGATCGGTGCGCCGAACGACACCAGTGGCGCGCATTTCAATCCTCGGCGAGAGTCTGCAGGATCAACTCCGCGACTTGCCCCGCAAGTCGCCGGCGACACGTCGTTGACTCGTCGCACTCAGGACTCATGAGGCCAACGAGGACTGCAGGATGCCCAACGCCACGGCACACCAGCCGCTAACTGCCCCGCCGTCCGGACTTCTGCGACGTGGCGGGCGGCTTGATGTTGGTCGGGATGTTTGGGCGCGGCTGGTTCGCAACAGGCGCGTTCTTGTCGATCGGGATCGACTTCATGGACTTTGGTCCCTTCGACGAGAAGTCTGGAATACCGCGTGGCGATTTCTTCTTCATGCACGTCACTCCTGTTGGTGCTTCCGGCCAATGCCGTGGGACAAAAGCTGGGGAAGACCGCGATCAACTTCTACCCCCTCCGCTCGCCGTGAGCCCCTGATTCGACGCAAACACCTCGCTCAAGCGAATGCGACCCGTGAGCTGCATGGCCACGAAAAGCGTGAGAATCGAGCCGATCGTGATCGCGAGCCCGGTGAAACCCTTGAAGAAGAACGCGTACGAGAAGAGCACAAGATAGATGAACTGGGCTCCCGCGGCCTCCCTGAAGCGTTTGCGGACCGATGTCCTCCAAATTCGTGCGCATCGTGAGCTCGAAATCGCGCACTTCGGCCACGTCGCTTCCCAGGACATAGCGCCACTCGTCTAGGCCTTGTGACTTGTAGGAGCCCCTAGCCCCTAGCCCCTAGCCCCTAGCACCTAGCACCTACCACCCACCACCTAGCACCTTTGTCTTAGCAAGTCGCGGCTTCAATTCCCAGCACTCCTCCCACCAGCGAGGTTCCATGCCTGTCTCAGGGGTGAGGTACATGCTGCTGCAAGAGACCATGCCACCGTTTGAAGGGCCCGGAATGGGGACGTGGGTCGTCATCATCGCGGTCATCATTCTGCAGATCGCCGCGTGGTGGAAGATGTTCGAGAAGGCGGGGCAGCCCGGATGGGCCGCGATCATCCCCATCTACAACATGTACGTGGTGTGCAAAGTCGCGGGCAAACCGGGGTGGTGGGTCATCCTGCTTCTCATCCCTTTGATCAACATCATCGTCTTCTTCCTGGTATCGCTGGGCGTCGCGCGCAACTTCGGGAAGGGAGCGCTTTTCGCGATCGGGCTGTTCTTCCTTGGGTTCATCTTCTACCCGATCCTCGGCTTCGGCAGCGCGCAGTACCAACCCGTGATCACATAGGGCTTGCCGACCGAGTCATGAGCCGGCAGCGACTCAGCCGCTCAGTTCATTCAGCAAGAACATGGACCCCGACGGATTCCGGCGTGCAACTGTCGAGGTCCATGGTTTACTGAGCAATCACTGGAAGACTGACCAGACCACAAACTTTCAACTCGGCTCCCGGCTGCCTGTCCTCGGGATTCTTCCTCTGGATTGTTCATCGGGGCTCCGGGAAAATGACCGGGCGAAAGACTGTGCCGTTCCAGCTGTAGCCGACCACCCTGCCGTAAAAATTCACCCCGAACGCGGCACTCTCCGCGCGATCGCTCGCCGCGAAGCCGTTGAGCTCGCGCATGCCATCGGCTTCGGTCCATATGAAGGCGTGTCCAACGGCTGAACCATTCACACCCGACACGCCGACGACGTGTCCTTGGCCGCTGATGTCTCTTGCGACGCTCCAGTCCATTCCCGGAAGCACTCCAAGGTCGCGCATGCCGGACTCGCCGATCCACCGGAAGGCACGTTGCGGCGAATTGCCCGTCCAACTGACGCCGGCGACATGCCCGAAGCTGTTTATTGCCGACGCAACGCTTTCCCAATCATCCGGCAGCGTCCCCTCCACAAGCTCGCGGGCCTCACCCGATGGCGACCAGATCAGCGCGCGGAGAACGCGTGTGCTCGAGTTGATGGCGGACCCCACGACCTCGCCGCTTCCATTCACCCCAGCGGCCTGGACGAGCTCGAACCCAGGCGCCGAGAGATCGCGCATTCCGGCCGCTTGAGTCCAGACGAACGCGCGGGGCTCGCCCCCCGTGGTAAGCCAGCTCCCGACCACCGTTCCGTCATCGCTGATGTCACTAGCTTCACTGTCCACGCCGCCCGCTGGCACGCCGAGGTCTCGCATCGTTTGACCGATCGTCAAGATGAATGCGCGGAAACCACCCGACGCCGTGGCGGACCAGCCGACGATCTGGCTGTGGTCATTGATTGCCACGGCGGCGCTGCGAGAGCCACCGAGAGTGCCCAGATCTCGAATGCCGCTGAGTGCCGTCCAGCTGAATGCGCGCGATTGTGTTCCGCTGACGCTTGCCTCGCCGACCACGCGGCCAGGAGCATTGATCGCTCGTGCCATTGCCCAGGTTCCGCCCAGTCCAACCAGATCGGTGATCGTCTCGTCCGGGGGAGGCGGTGGCGGCGGTGTCGCGGCATCCTGGCAGCCGGCAATGACAATCGCACCGGACAATACGAGCGCCTGTACGAGCCGGCCATGGAGCACTCGAACTCGATCGATTGACGGCCGCGGCACGGCTGCCTCCGGCGTGCGAGAGTCTCAATGTGCGCGAAGGCATCGCCGCCCGCCAGCGGGACGGAATCGGGTGACCATGGATTTGTCACCGACTTTCTTGTTCATTCTCAGCACCTCCCGGCCCTTACCATCTCCGCCCATGCGCTTTCCCCACATTCGCTTCGCGCTCGCCGTCTCCGCTCTTGGCTCGACGACGTCGCCGCTGAGGGCCCAGGACGCCGACCTCATCGTCCGAAACGCGCGCATCTGGACCGGCGATTCCATGCGTCGGTTCGCGGAAGCGCTTGCGGTTCGGGGAGAGCGGCTTATCGCCGTCGGAAGCAACGTCGACGCCGACGCGCATCGCTCCGCACGCACGCGCGTGATCGACGCCGGCGGGCGGTTCATCACGCCGGGCTTCATCGACGACCACACGCACTTCAGCCAGGCGGGCGCGCTGCTCATCGGCGCCAACCTGCTCGACGTGAGCTCCGCCGCTCCCTTCGCGACGCGCGTCAAGGCGGCGGTCGCTCGCATGAGCCCGGGCATGTGGCTCACGGGCGGCGACTGGGGCGCGTACGAGGATTGGTCCGCGAACAGCACCGGCTCGGCCGCCGCGAACGCGCCGCGTGCGACATTCTCTCCCGAGCGAAACATCATCGACTCGGTCAGTGGCTCGACGCCCATTCTATTGAATAGATGGGACCGGAGCGCCTATCTCGCGAACGGGATCGCGCTCGAGCGCGCCGGGCTGACCTGCGCGCGACCCGTCTCCGGACTCGAATGTGTGAGCGGCCGAGCGACCGGCCGGGTCTCCGACTCGGCGCTCATACGCGTGCGACGGACAATCGCACCCAAGACATTCGATCAGCGCCTTCGCGAAGCGAGAGCCGCGCTCCAGCACCTCGCGGAGCTCGGCGTCACCACGATCCATGACAACACGCAGCCGACGCAGCTGCCTGTGTACACGGAGCTCAAGCGGCGCGGCGAGCTGACGGTGCGCGTCTTCGCGCGTCCCACCCTCGACAAATGGAATGAACTGACGTACGCCGGCATCTCGCCCGGATTCGGCGACGACTGGATTCGCATCCGCGCGCTGAAGGGATTCGTCGACGGCATCCAGGGGAATTCCACCGCGCGCTTCTACGAGCCGCAACTGCATTCCGGCAGAAAAGGCGAGTGGCGCGACAGCACCAATACGG
>JBBDXZ010000123.1:11176-15877 GCA_040902075.1 Gemmatimonadaceae bacterium | reverse complement strand
CGTCGAGCGTGGCGCGCGACTCCTGGTCGTCGCGCTGGACGTTCTCCACGAGCCAACGTTCGTCGCTCGTCTGGAGGTCGCGGATGCGCAGCGACGTCTTGTCGACGTCGCGCGTGCCATAAACCAGCCAGCGCCCGTCAGGAGAAAGAGTAGGTCGAAAAGCCGAGCCGTAGCGGAAGCTTCTTACACTGGACTCACCCGTCTTACGATCAAAGACAAAGAGCTGATAGTCGCCGAGCGGTGTGTTGTAGATCCAAGAACCGCGGCGCTGCGCGTACCACAGGTAGCGCGGATCCGAGCCAAAAGCCGCGCCGAGCTGGCGCAGCACGTCGGGCGTTCCGGGCTGTGTGGGCGCGGGAATCAGCCGCTGTCCGCTGCCGCCGTCGGCATGGAACATGTGCAGTTTGGTGTTGCGCGAGACGACGATGTACCTGCCATCCGGTGTCCAGTCGGGGGACTCATAGTTATTGGTCTTCCCTCGCGACACCTGCGCGGTGTCCTTCTTGTCGAGCGAGATGGTCCAGACGTTCCATCCGCCGTCGCGGTCGGAGACGAAGACGACCTTCTTGCCGTCGGGGGAGAAGCGCGGCTGCGCGTCTATGGCCATGCCGCGAGTCAGCGGTGTCGCGGTGCCGCCGGTGATCGGCATCGTGTAGATGTCGCCGAGGATGTCGAAGGCGAGCGTGTTACCGTCGGGACTCACGTCCACGGACATCCAGCTTCCGACGCGTGTGTCCCATGTCGCGGTGCGGGTGGGGACGAGCGGCAGCCCTTCCTGCATCGGGTTTCGCGCTCGACGGTTCGTGCGCGACGTGTCTGCTTGCTGGGCGGCGGCGGCGGTGGCGACTGTGAGTGCGGCGATCGCGATCAGGAGGCGGCGCATAGCAGGGTCCGGCAAGTTAGGGTTGCTTTGATACTACCCTTGCTGGGAGGTCCTTGATAGAGAAAGGGGATCCACACTGCCCAGCCTAAACGCCCCCCCGTCCTCACAACGTCACAGTAGTTGTGTACGCGATGAAATCTCCCATCGACGCCGAAGAGACCGAGCTCGCCCTGCTCGTCCGCCGCGTACGCGGGGGAAGCGCGGGTGCGTTCGAGGAGCTGGTTCGTCGCGTTCACTCTCGGCTTCGCCGGTGGGCACAGAGATTCACAGGCGACGCCGACGAGGCGGAGGACGTGGCGCAGTTGGTGTTGCTGAGGCTGCATTCGCATGTGCGCACGTTCGAAGGGCGCAGCCGGCTGACGAGCTGGCTGTATCGAGTGACGCACAACATAGCGCTGGATCGCCGGCGTTTGGAGACGCGACGCGGCGCCCTGTTGCAAATGGAGCAGACGAAGACCGTCGAGGATGCGCGGGATGATTCAACGGCAACGGACACGGACAAACTGGAGCGGCTGGTTCGGTCGTACTTCGCCGACCTACCGGCGAGACAGCGCCAGGTGTTCGAGCTGGTCGATTTGCGCGGCAACGACGCCTCTGAAGCGGCCGCACAGTTGGGAATCAAGCCGTCCACCGTCCGCGTGCTCCTGTTGAACGCGCGGCGAACGATACGTCTGCGGATGCTCGCCGAGCACCCGCGTTTGTTGGAGGACTTTACACAATGACGTGCACGCAAATGCTCGAGCGGTTGATCGAAGCGGAGCCGGCCGCGCTCGCCGGTCGCGGAAACTCGGACGTGGCATCGCACGTTCGCGAGTGCGCGCGCTGTCGCGCGGTAGCGAGCCAGCTGCTCGCCGACACGCGAATGCTCGCGCTGGCGGTCGATCGTGGCGCCGTGGTGCGGCGGATCCGGCCGATCATGATTGCCCCAGCGCTCGCAGGCGCCGCGGCGCTGGCGTTCGCGATGTTACCCGACCAGCCATCGTCGCCGACCACGCTTGGCCGGTCTCGAGCTCCGGTCGTGGCTGTCACACCGGTGGTCGTTGCGCCGGCCGTGGTCTCTCCGGCTTTGCCCGCGGTGGTGTGGTCTCGGACTCTGACCACGGTGGCATCAACGCCGGCTCCTCGGCCGCAGGTCGCCCGTGCATATCCACCTGCCACACCGCTGATAGCCAACCCGATGCAGGTAGCGCCGACCGAGATCTCGTATCAGCAGGTCGCGGTCACTCCACCGCCGGGCAAGCGCGCCGCCGTCATGCGGACGAGCGATCCGGCGATCACGGTTGTTTGGGTCTACTGACAACTCATTTGAGGACTACAGATATGCAATTCCAGTTCACTACCATCTTGAGTCTCGCGCTGCTGATCGCCGCCGCGCCCCCGGCCGTCGCGCAGGAGCGCGACTCGCTCGCGCGGCGCCGCATGGAAGAGGAGCTCATGCGTCGTGCCGTGGACAACGAGCTGAGAACTCGTGAGTATGCCAAGGTCAATGAGCGAACGTTCAAGCTCGTTCATCTCAACCCGGGTGATGCCGCCAAACTCATTGCGCCGTACGTCAACTCGTTCCCGGGCGTGTCGGGCGTCTACGACGCCGGACACATTCGCGCCATCACGGTGCGCGAGACGCCGCAGGTGCTGGCTCGCGTCGAGGGACTGCTCAAAGAACACGACCGCGCCCCCGCGACCATCGTGTTGCGTTTCCAGCTGATCGCCGCCGAGAGCACGCAGACTCGCGATCCCGCGATCGCGGCGGTCGAGTCGCAGTTGCGCAGCTTGTTTCGCTTTCCCGGATATCGCTTGCTGTCAGAGGCCACGGCGACGGCCGGCACTGGCGAAGGCTTCAACCTGCTGATCCCTGCCGGCGACGAACGCCTTCAGCTCGGTGGAAGTGTCGTGTCGGTGAACACGGGCGAGGGAGAACCGAGCGTGCACTTGCGCGTTTCGCTGGAGCGTCCCGTTCCCGTCGTCGACGAAGCAAAGGGGACCGTGATGGCCGGCGGGTTGCTTGGCACTGGACTCACAGTTCCACTGGGGCAGACCGTCGTCATGGGAAGCACAACGCCGGGCGGGAAGATCATGGCGCTCATTCTCGTGGTGCGCCCCGAGATTGCCGCGCCGAGGAAATAGCTGCCTCTTCGCTCGTGGGCGCGTGTTATGCAACGCGACTGCGGCGCGCGGGCAGTCGAGCTTCTCGATCGCACGCGGCGATGCCGGCCAGATCGCCGATCTCCACGCGAATCGCTCGGCTCTCGTCGAGCAACGCCGCTGCTTCCTGCTCGTCGCCCCGAGCGCGAGCGATCTCGGCCAGCAGGGCGAGGCTCTCCGCGACGCCATACCGGTCGCCCTCCGCTCGACGCAGCGTCACGCTCTCCGTGGCGAGCGCGAACGCTTCGTCCAAATCGCCTTGCAACAGAGCCGCCCAACTGGATAGTGCCAACACATAACCGACGCCCCACCGGTCGCCGACCCGACGGATGACGGGCAGCGCTTCGCTGGCGAGCATCCGCGCCGCCGCGGCGGCGTCACCTTGCCGCAGGTGGAGCTCGGCCAACACGGACACGGCAAAGCCGTACAGGCGTCGGTCGCCGACGTACAACTGCGTCCCGCGCGCGCTGTCCAGCAGCTCGCGCGCATAGGCGAACTCACCGGCGCGGCACAGCACCCACGCCAGCATGGTCTGCACGAGCGCGACACCTCGGCGGTCGCCCGCCTCGTGGCGCAACTGGATACTGCGCTCGTATTCTTCGCGCGCTTCGTCGAACTGCCCCTCGAACGACGCCGCCGCGCCCAGGTTGGTGTGTGCCAGCGCCGCGATGCGTACGTCGCCCAGCTGCCTCGCGAGGACGAGGCAGTCGTTCGAGAGCCGGCGCGCTTCGGGATAATTGCACTGGCGCCAAGCCATCCAACCGAGGTCGCCGAGCGCGCGCGCCTCGCCCGCGGTGTCCTCGAGCTGGCGGCGAATGTCGAGCACCTGGCGGAAGCGCGCGGTCGCCTCGGCCACCCTGCCGCTATTCTGCGCGAGATGCCCGGCGCCGGTGAGCACTTCGGCGCGCAGCGCGGCCAGTGACGGCGGCGCGCTCAGCGACAGGATGCGATCCAACCACTTGCTTCCTTCCGCGAAATGTCCGCGGACGAGCCAGAAGCGCCAGAGTGACGCGCCGAACTCCAGAGCGGACCGCACGTCACCCAACGTGACACAGCGCTCGAGCGCCAGCCTGGCGTTCGCGTGCTCTTTCGCGAGCATCGCCAGGGGAAGGGGCTCGCCTGAGCGCTTGCGTGCCTCGCCAGTGGTGAGGCGCAGATACCACTCGCAGTGACGCGCCGCGACCGCGTCACGTTCCCAGGCCGTGGCCAGAGACTCGAGCGCAAACTCGCGCACGGTCTCCAACATGCGCAGTCGGGGCTCGCGAGGCTGTTCCGCCTGTTCATCGGCGCCCGGCGTGTCGCGCCGCTCGCGCATGATGAGACTCGCGTCCACAAGGGACTCGATTCCCGTGAGCACGTCGGTGGACAATCCGTCGCTCGCACAGACGTACTCCGCGGCGTCGAGCGTGGAGCCGGCGGCAAAGATCGCCATGCGGGCGAACAGCCTCTGCTCGCTCGGCGTGAGGAGGCCGTGACTCCACGCGATCGCATGGCGAAGCGTCTGGTGACGCTCGGGTTTGTCGCGGCCCCCGCGGCCCCCGCAGCCCCCGCGGCCCCCGCGGCCCCCGCGGCCGCCGCGACTCACCACATCGAAGCCTTTCTCGATGCGCGCCAGAAGTGCCCGCGGCGACATCAGACGGCAGCGCGCAGCGGCCAGCTCGATGGACAAATGGAGT
>JBBDXZ010000123.1:0-11166 GCA_040902075.1 Gemmatimonadaceae bacterium | reverse complement strand
AGACCATCGAGCCCGACGCAGATCTGCGCGACGGCGCGCAGGGAATCGTCGTCCAGCGCGAAATCGGCGTTCGCGCCGCGCGCCCGGCGCTCGAAGAGCCGGACCGCCGCGTAGTCGCGCAACTCGGACAGCTCCGCCTCGACGACCTGGTCGGGGAGCGGAACCACCAGCGGTGGGACGAAGTACTCGTGCTCGCCCGCCATGCCGAGGCGAATGCGGCTCGTCACGAGCACCCGAAGCGACGGCGCAACGCCGATGAAGCGCGCGAGCACGGGTGCCGCACCAGCCACCTGCTCGAAGTTGTCGACGATGAGCAGCGTGGAGTGCGACGCGAGAACGTCGGCCACGGCGTCGCTCAGATCGCGCTCGCCCGGAGCGTATACGCCGAGGACATCGGCGATCGCCGGCAACACGCCGGACGGGTCGCGAACCGCCGACAAGTCCACGAAATGCGCGCGATCGAACGACGGAGCGAGGTCGTTCGCCAGTTGCAGCGCGAGCCGCGTCTTCCCGCTTCCGCCCGCACCAGTGAGCGTGACCAACGAGACATCAGGCCGCTCGAGAAGCGCGCGCACCGCCGCCAGCTCGCGCTCGCGTCCCAGGAGCGGCTCGGTGACCGGTGGGAGTCGCGACGGGGCGGCCGACGCGCCGCCGGCGAGCCGCCGGGCCAGCTCCGCGGCGTCGGACAGGCGAGCCCGCGGATCGGCGACGAGCATCTGCTGCACGACGTCGTCCAGCCAGCGCGGGACATCTCCGCGGAGGGACCGCAGCGACGGCGGGGACTGGGTCAAACGGCGAACGAGCAACGCCTGGAGACTCTCGGCGATCCACGGCGGACGACCCGCGAGCATCTCGAAGAGCACGCAGCCCAGACTGAAGATGTCGCTTTCCGGGCCGACGTCCGCGTCCACGGTGATCTGCTCGGGACTCATGTAGGAGGGTGTCCCGAGCGCGATGCCGACTTCGTTGAGCGATTGCCCGAGCGCCGCGGAGAGGACCCGCGCGATTCCGAAATCGGCGACGATCGCGTGTCCGTGCGCGAGGAGAATGTTCTCCGGCTTGATGTCGCGGTGAACGACGTCGTGGCGGTGCGCGTGGTCGAGCGCTTCCGCCACCTCGCGGGCGATCGTGACCGCGTCGTTCACGTCGAGCTGCGACTCGCGCGCGAGCCGCGCGCGCAGCGATTCGCCGTTTACGAAAGGCATCACGTAGTACAGCCTTCCGTCGTGGACGCCGGAATCATGCAGCGGCAGGATGTGCGGATGCTGCAGTCTGGCGGTGACCATGATCTCGAGCTCGAGCCGGTCGCTGTCCATGGAGCTCGCGAGCTCGGAGCGAATCATCTTGAGCGCGACATGGCGGTCGTGCTTCGTATCGTGCGCCAGGTAGACGACGGCCATGCCGCCGCGTCCGAGCTCCCGCTCGATGGTGAACCGATCGAGCACTTGTCCGTCGAGTTCGTTGAGCTGCGGCAACGTAGGTGCTCCCCGTGGATTCGTCGTACACGTGAGCAGACGGATCCTCCGCGGCCGACGGCGATCGCGGCAGGACTCATCTGCTGGCTCAACGTACGAATCAGGTGTTCCCCGAGCGTTCCCTGAGCGTTCTGGGCTAGGTGATAGGTGGTAGGTGCTAGGTGCCTTGGCAGCGACTGACGCGTTCGCCATGATTCGCGCCATGACAAGACCGCGGCTGAGCTTCCCGCAGATGTTCAACATGAGCTTCGGCTTCCTCGGCATTCAGTTCGGCTGGGGGCTGCAGCTCGCGAACATGTCCGCGGTGTACGAGCGTCTGGGCGCGCGTCCCGACGAGGTGCCGCTGCTCTGGCTCGCGGCGCCCATGACTGGACTGATCGTGCAGCCGATCGTCGGCGCGCTCAGCGACCGCACATGGGGTCCGCTCGGCCGCCGGCGTCCCTACTTCCTCACGGGCGCCATCCTCGCGTCGATCGCGCTCTTCTTCATGCCGACATCCACCACGCTGTGGATGGCGGCCTCGCTGCTCTGGATCCTGGACGCGTCCATCAACATCTCGATGGAACCGTTCCGCGCCTTCGTGGCCGACAAGCTGAACGCGTCGCAGCGCACCGCGGGCTTCGTGATGCAGTCGTTCTTCATCGGCGTGGGAGCGAGCCTGGCCAACGCGCTGCCCCTCGTCTTCAGTTGGCTCGGCGTCACGGGAAGCACCGCGAGCGGCGTCCCGCTGTCGGTGAAGTACTCGTTCCAGGTTGGCGCCGCCGTTTTCCTGCTGGCGGTGCTCTGGACGGTGTTCACGACGACCGAGTTCCCTCCGGAAGATCCCGCGGCGTTCGACCGGGCGCGGCGCGGCAAGCGCGGACTCGGACCCCTGCTCGGCGAGATCGGAACGTCGATCCGCGAGATGCCGGCGACGATGCGCCAGCTCGCGGTGGTGCAGGTGTTCACGTGGCTCGGCCTGTTCTGCATGTGGCTGTTCTTCGTGCCCGCGACGGCGCGCCACGTGTTCGGAGCGACGGACGCGCAATCGCCCGCGTACACGCAGGGGATCGAATGGGGCGGGTTCGTCTTCGCGTTCTACTCGATCACCTGCTTCATCGTCGCGCTGGCGCTGCCCCGCCTGGCCGCCGCCACGAGCCGCAAGACGGTGCACGCCGGCGCGCTTATCTGTGGAGCCGCGGGGCTGCTGTCCGTCTTCCTGATTCACGACAAGTACGTCCTGATCCTCAGCATGGTGGGGGTGGGCATCGCGTGGGCGTCGATTCTGTCGATGCCGTACGCGATCCTGTCGACGGCGCTCCCGTCCGAGCGGATGGGCGTATACATGGGCGTGTTCAACTTCTTCATCGTGATTCCCGAGATCGTAGCGGCGCTGGCGTTCGGGCCGTTGATCCGGCTGGTGTTCGGCGAGGGGAACCCGAACGCGCCGCTGTACGTGGTGATGCTCGGCGGCGCGTGTCTGCTGGTGGCGGCGGCGTGCGTGACGTTCGTGCGCGACTTAGGCCCGCGCGACGTGCCCGAGGCGGCCGTGATGGCCGCGGACGCGAGCGAGCTGCTCAGCGTGCCCGAGGGAATTCAGCCCGTGCCGAGTAGCGGGTTGATCGACGAGCGCCCCAAGTAGCTGGGATCTCGGTCAGGCTACTTCTTGGGCGCGAACACCAGCGTGGGACGCGGCGTGGGCTGAAAGAGCTTCAAGCTCTTCACTGCCCCACCGCTCATCTCGTACTCGACGAAGAAGCCGGCGGGCATCCCCGGCGGACCGGTCATGCGGAAGCGCGTCGGTGAATCGGCGAGCAGCGTGTAGGTCGGCTGTCCCGGCACGGTGAGCTTGAGCGTACCATCGACGTACGCCACTTCTATAGTAAGCGCCGGGGTCTGAGACACGAACGTCCCGGTCAGCTTCCCGGCTTCAGACGCGGCGAGGACGATCTTGCGCGTCGTATCTGCGGCGTCGGGCTTTCGATTGAATGACGTCACGCCGTCTAAGTCGAGCCCCCGCACCTGGCCGTCCGCATCGAGCGCGAAGGTCAGGAAAGAGCGTCCCACCCCGAGTGCCTTCCAGGTCGCGCGGAATGTATTGAAGTGCCAGTGCTCCAGCTCTCCGTCGAACATCGTTCCGTACATAGCTCGCAGCGTTCCATTTTCCGCTTTCACGGTTGCGTCACCGTACATGGAGTCGGTATAGATCCCGGCGTACTTCTCGAGCGCCAGCGACGGAGTCGTTCCCATCACTCGCTGCGCGAGGCGCTTGGTCTCGGTCTCTTTCGCGAGGGCACGCTGCTTCGTCCTCACCTTGAGATACTCGGCGCTCCAATCGCGCGGAGCCTGCGCGAGGAGCGCGTCGACGGCGCGGTACATCGCGATCGCGGGCACGGGGGAGCCATTCGCGTTCGTCAGCACCACGAGGCCCAGCTTCTCCTCAGGGACGAGCGCGACCAGTGCGCTCATCCCGTCGATGTTGCCGCCGTGCTGGCGCAGCTCGCGTCCACGATAGTCCTGGATCACCCAACCCATGCCGTACGAGCTGAGGTGCGTGTAGGGGTTGATCTGCTTGGTGTCGGCGCTCAATGGAGTCACGATCTGCGGCGTGTGCGTCTCGCCGAGCGCGGAGGCGCTCACGAGCGATTTGCCGCCGACTTTTCCTTGGGCGAGCTGAAACCGGATCCATTTACCCATATCTGACACTGATGAGTTGATGGAACCCGCGGGCGCGATATTGTCGATGTTGTGCCAGGGGATGACGCGTAATGTGTCGTCGATGTCCTGATGCGGGGTGGCCACGTTTTGCAGCCGCGCGAGCGCGCGCGTGGACGTATTGGTCTCGGACATGCCGAGCGGTGTGAATATCCGCTCGCGCACGACGTCGTCCCATGGCTTGGCGGCGACCTTGGAGACGGCCTGCCCCGCCGCGAGGTACATGATGTTCTGATATCCGTACCGGGCGCGCATGCTCCACGCCGGCCTCAGGAACCGCACTCGGCGCAGGATCTCGTCGCGGTCGAAGTCGGTGGCGTACCAGACGAGGTCCCCGCGCGCGAGCCCGCTGCGGTGAGTGAGAAGGTCGCGAACGGTAAGCTCGCGCGAGACGTACGGGTCGAACATCTGGAGCGACGGAATGTATTCCGTCGCTGCCGCGTCCCACCTCATCTTCCCTTCGTCCACCAGCATCGCGACAAGCGTCGCGGTGAACGCTTTGCTGGCGGATCCGATCGCGAAAAGTGTGTGGTCGTCCACCGGCTGCTTCGTCCCCAGCGTGCGCGTGCCGTAGCCTTTGATGAACATCACGGAGTCGTCTTTGACGATCGCGATCGCGAGGCCGGGGACTTTCCAGTCCTGCATGGCCTTGGCGATGTATGCGTCGAACCCTTGCAGCGGCGCCTTCTGGGCAGCCAGGGGCGATCCGATGAGAGTAACGAGGAGGGCGAGCGTCTTGGCGATGCGCATCTGTAGGCTCAGCGTGGTGGACGCCTACATGCTACTGCTTCGCGGCCCAGGTCGTCGAGAGCTGCGTGTCCCCCCATGAGATACGAAGCTCGCCCGACGGCGGACCCGGCTGCGTCGACGGAATCAGCCAGATCGAGAGAGACTCGACCGGCGAGGTGAGCGTGCGCTCGCTCAAATCGATGCGCGCGTGGTCGTGTTCGACCTTGTAATCCGTGCCCCACTGTCCCGTGTTCTTGTTGACGATGAGCTTCCACGCCGACGCAGTCGGAAGCGCGAAGAGGGTGTATTTCCCTTTCGGCACCGAGTGCCCCCCGATCAGGAGGTCGACTCCGGCCTCGAGCTCCGTCGCTTCGTTGGCGCCCATACGCCACACGGAGTCGAGCGGCACCAGGTCGCTCGTGTGCAGCGCGCGGCCGCGGAGATGTGGCTGGCCGTAGTCGATGCGGATGCGAGCGGGATTGATGCCCTGGCTCCCGCGCGGTGGATTGAGACTGACGACGGTCGTGGCGCGCGTACTGGGCGCGGCAGTGAGCGCCGGCGCCGGCTGCTGCGCGGTGAGCGACGTGGCCGTCATGGCCGTCATGGCCGTCATGGCCGTCGTGGCGCAGACGAGGATCAGGGCTGAACGAAGCACCGGTTGTTCTCCTGTAATTGAAATGGACAAGAAGTCTCGCCAGTGGGACCGCGCCGAATCAAGGGGATGCGCCGAGAGCCGTCGCCGTCAGCGTAGTATCGTGAGCTTCACCGTCTGTCCCGGCCGTACGAAGATTCGCTCGCTCACCGACGCCCGGCGGCCGCCGATGGGATCGGCGACGAACTGCAGGTCGCGCCCGCCGCCGCCAATCAGCGACTGTGGTATCGTCATCGTCGTTGTCGAGATGCCCGTCGCTGTCCCCAGCCTGATGCGCGAGCTGCCCAGGATGGCGTACACGGTCATATCCGTGAAGTCGCGATTCTCGACTTCGAGGACTGAGCGCTCGTCCCGACTTGGCGATTCTGACTGGCGAGCCGCCCCACACGCTGCGAGCAGCACGAGCGCCAGGCCAGGTATCAAAGCTCCGCAGATCCGAAACAACCGTGCGCTCATCATACGCTGCCTTGGCTTGATCGAGCTATATGGAAGGATAGTCAGGGCAGCCACGGCGCACAGCCTCAGCTATTGATCCGAGATGCTATTGACTCCAGGCGCCGTGTTACGGTACTACTCGGCAACACCTCAGGAGCAATGATGTCGGACGACATGGGCACTTTCCGCATCGAAGTCGAGATCGAGAATCCGCAGCGGCCCGGCGAACGCCGCACGCTTCGGTCGGTGCTCGTCGACACCGGCGCGGAACTATCCTGGTTTCCAGCCCACATCCTGGAGGCGCTCGGCGTGACGCGTCGCAAGCTCTGGCGGTTTCGTCAGGCGGACGGCAGTGTGCTCGAGCGCTGGAGTGGCCCCGCATTCCTCTATGTGGCGGGCACCACGGCTACGGATGACGTCGTGTTCGGCGAGCCGAACGACCTTGTATTGCTTGGAGCTCATTCACTCGAGGGCCTCAATCTGAGGGTGGACCCCCTCGCAAAGCAGTTGATCGACGCGGGCCCCGCTCCGGCCGCGGTAGCCGCGTAATCGCGCGGAACTTAGCATTGAGCATGGACTCAATGCTTTCGCGGCGCTTCGCGCTGCTCATCGCCCTCGCGGTCGTCGCCGGCGCACTTCCCGCCCCCGCGCAAGTGCCCGGCCTCACGGGCACACTCGTCGTCACCAACAAGTCCCCGTCTACGGCTACGATCATCGACGTCGGCAGCGGACGCACGCTGGCCACGCTCCCGACCGGCAACGGACCACATGAAGTCGCGCTTTCTTCGGACGGCCGCTTCGCCGTGGTCACCGACTACAGCGGCCAGCCCGGCAAAACGCTCACGGTCATCGACGTTCCCGCGCTGCGCGTCGCGCGCACGATCGATCTGGGCGAGTACAGACGCCCCCACGGGATCGTCTTTCTTCCGGGCGACAGCCTGGTGGCGGTGACGTCCGAGGCCAGCGGCAATGTCGTCATCGTGAACGTCGTCGAAGGAAAGGTCAGCAAGGCGATCACGACGCAGGGGGAGGGCTCTCATATGGTGGGAGCGACGGCGGACGGCGTGCGCGCGTACACGGGCAACATGGGGAGCCACACGGTCTCGGAGCTCGACATCCGCGGCGGCCGATTCGTGCGGAGCTGGACAGTCCCCAACACGCCTGAAGCGATCAACGTCACGCCCGACGGCAAAGAGGTGTGGGTCGGGAGCAACGCGACGGGCAACGTCAGCGTCATCGATGTCGCCACCGGGACGGTGACGACTGCCGCCGAGGGACTCCGCTGGCCGTATCGGGTGCTGTTCACGCCGGACGTACGCGTCGTGCTGCTTCCCGACCTGCGCGGCGAACAGCTGCGCTTCGTCGAACGCGGAAGCAACCGCGAGCTGTCACGTCTCTCCTTCCCCGGGGGCGGGCCACAGGGAATCGCGATCACCCCCGACGGCCGATACGTCTTCCAGTCATTGAGCACGCAGGCCCGAGTGGCGGTGATCGACGCGAACACGCGCACGGTGGTCGGATATCTCGCCACGGGCAACACGCCGGATGGCGTCGCCTACACGCGTCGCGTGCTATCGGCGCCGCCATCGAGCAGCGTGCCGGCGCGGCCGTTAGACGTGGCATCGATCGACGCGATCGTCGCTTCCTTATATGACGTGATCTCGGGCCCCGCGGGGCAGAAACGCGACTGGGATCGCTTCAGAAGCCTGTTCGCTCCCAATGCTCGGCTGATCCCGACCGGGCGGCGTACAGACGGAGCGCAGGTGATGCGCACGATGACTCCCGACGAGTACGCCGCGGCGGTGGGGCCGCAGCTGGAGAACAGCGGATTCTTCGAGCGGGAGATCGGGCGTCAGATGGAGCAGTTCGGCGGTATCGCGCACGTGTTCAGCGCGTACGACAGCAAGCGGTCGCCGACGGACGCGGCGCCGTTCGCGCGCGGCATCAACAGCATTCAGTTGGTGACGGACGGCACGCGCTGGTTCGTGCTGACTGTTCTGTGGGACTCCGAGCGGTCGAACAACCGGATTCCAGATCGGTATCTGGCCAAGCCGTAATCCGCCAGGTGCTGGCACGCTGCGTTTCCCTTTCGGTCCTCGCCATCTCAGTGTGGGGTTGCGCGCGCGGAGCGTCAGGAAGCTCCGGTTCCTCGCCGTTTGCCGCCATCGCGCCCGACTCGTTCGACATCGAGATGGTGACGACAAAAGGCACCATGATGGTGCGCGTGGTGCGAGACTGGTCACCCTACGGCGCCGATCGCTTCTTTACTCTGGTACGCAACCGCTTCTTCGAGGACGTCGCCTTTCATCGCACGATGCGGAACTTCGTCGCGCAGTTCGGCATCCATGGGGACACCGCCGTTGCGAATGCCTGGCGCGGGCGCATCCTGGACGACAGCGCGCGGATGCCGAACAAGCGGGGAACGCTGGCGTTCGCGCGTGGCGGGCGGAACACGCGGTCGACGCAGCTGTTCTTCAATCTCGTCGACAACACGCCCAGGCTGGACACGCTGAACGGCTTCGGCTTTCCGGCCATCGGGCGAGTGATTGAGGGGCTCGAGGTACTGGACTCTCTCAACTGGGAATACACCGGCACGCGCGGCGGACAGACTTTTCCCGGCCCGAGCCAGGATTCGATACGACGTCAGGGCAACGCCTATCTCCGCCGCGTCTTCCCGCGTCTCGATTACATCGTACGCGCGCGCGTGGCGCGGACCTGGCGCGACTAGCGGCGGCCATGCGGCGATAGGCCTGCACGTTCTTCTTCGGAACCGCCAGGACGAAGCCATCTACGTAGCGCGCCATGGGAATCTCCTTGGGTGTACTGGCAGACTGTTTGCGGACGCACGATGCGTTCCTTATATAGCGGAGCGCTCAGGCAGGTAAGCCACCGTGATTGCGACCGTGAGTAGGACCGATGACAATCCCGACGGAACCGATCGGCAGCATCCCACGACCGATACCGTTGATCGAGGCAGTCGCCGCGGGAGACAGCGACGACCCCGAGCTCGATCCACTTTACGAAGCGGCTGTACGGGACACCATCCAGCGGCTCGAGGCCACAGGCTCTCCCGTCATTACCGACGGTGAACAGCGGAAGTACCAGAATTTCTGGACGTATTCCGTGCACGGGTTGTCGAACACCGCTCCGGACGGATTCAAGATCCCTTTTGCGGCCGGCCATACGCGCCGGATGCCGCGGCTCACGCGAGGCCCGTTCCGATACAAGCGGTACGCGGACGCCTATCTGGAGGTAGCGCTGCGCTACGCCCACCGGCCCGTGAAGCAGGCGGTCATCTCCCCATCGGCGCTGAGCCTGATGTACCCGGCGAAGGAGATTCCCGGCTACTCGCGGGATGAGTTCATCGAGGATCTGCTGCGCGAGCACGAGACCGAAGTCCGCCGCTGCTTGAAACAAGGCGCGGCCAAGGTGCAGATCGATTTCACCGAAGGGCGGCTCGCCATGAAGATCGATCCGTCCGGGCAGCTGCTCAACAGTTTCATCGACCTGAACAATCTCTCATTGTCCCGCTTCTCCGCCGATGAGCGCAAGCGGATCGGAGTGCACACCTGCCCCGGCGGCGACCGGGATTCGACGCACAGCGCGGATGTCAACTATGGCCAATTATTGCCCCGGCTGTTTCAACTGAACGTCGGCTTCTTCTGCATGGCGCTCGCAGGCGAACGCGACCGCACGGCGGTGCTCAAGATCGTGCGGCAAAACATGAAGCCGGGAACGCGGATCTTCGTCGGAGTGATTTCACCGATCGACCCGCGCATCGACACCCCCGAGGAAGTCAGGGACCGGGTCCTCGAGGCGGCAAAGTACATTCCAGTGGAGCAGTTGGGCACGACGGACGACTGTGGCTTCGCGCCGTTCAGCGACGATACGTCCACCAGCCGTGACACGGCCTTCGCAAAGATCGAGGCGCGTGTACGCGGCACCGCTCTCGCGGCGGAGATGATCGCAGGCAGGTAGGCATGGAAGGCGACGAAGAGAGACTGCTGCATTCCGTCGCGCTGCAGAACGCCAACAGTATTTTTTTGGCGCGCCAGCGCGCGGAGCAGGAGCTCAGACGCACGAAGGAGGCTCTGGAATCGAAGACCGCTGCGCTCGCGGAAGCGAGACGCGCCGCACAAGCCGCAAACGACGCCAAGGATCGTTTCCTGAGCATGATCAGCCATGAGCTGCGTACGCCGCTCGGCGCCATCGGCGGATACGCCGCCTTGCTCGCCGAGGAGATTCAAGGCTCGCTGACCGACGGGCAGCGCGAATACATCGCGGGGATACGGCACAACCAGAAGCACCTGCTTCGGCTGGTGAATGAGCTTCTGGACCTCGCCAAGATTGAGTCGGGCAAGTTCGTGCTGAATTTGTCTGCCGTGCCGGTGCAGGGTGTGCTCGAGAGCGTGCAGACGATGATCGAGCCCCAGATCCGCGCGTGCGACTTGCGGCTGGAAATCGAGTCAGACGATCCGGCGCTTTCTCTTCACGCAGACAGGGCGCGAGTCGAGCAAATCGTGCTCAATCTCCTCTCGAACGCGGTCAAGTTCACCCCCGCCGGCGGTGTCGTGCGGATCACCACGGCACCCGGAACTGACAAAGTCCGGTTATCCGTGCAGGACACCGGGATCGGGATTCCCGAAGGGAAGCTGGACGCCGTCTTCGAGCCGTTCGTTCAGGTGGAGTCGTCTCAGAGCCGTGCCGGTCGAGGAACCGGTTTAGGGCTGGCTATCAGCCGCGAGCTCGCCCGCGCCATGGGCGGCGACCTGACGGTCGAGAGTGTTCGTGGCAAAGGAAGCGAATTCACGCTCAGCCTGCCGCGAGCATAGTGATAGGTGATAGGTGGTAGGTGGTAGGTGGTAGGTGATAGTGATAGGTGATAGGTGCGAGGTGTTAAAGCGATGGCACCTACCACCTACCACCTACCACTTTTCACCTGGCGCGACCGATGGAGAAGGTGAACTATTGGCCTGCTCACTCCCTCCTCCGAACTCCTGGTGCTCACTCGCCGGATCATTACCCCGCATCCGCTGCTCAGCCGCTTCCTCGCGATCACGCTTTTGCTGGTTGCGGCACTGACGTGGCTAGGCTGGCGGCTGCTCGATCAGCGTCGAGCGCTGGAGCGACAGCGCACGCGCGACCGCCTGGAGAATTCTGTCGATCTAATCGCCGCTGCGT